>NZ_MAPV01000077.1:790-52894 GCF_001700505.1 Streptomyces mutomycini | reverse complement strand
GCTCCCCACGCTCCCCCGGCACCCCGGTCCCCGGCTCTCCCGGCGAATTACGACGCCGCGGACCACGCAGGGCGCAACGGGGCCTCCGGGGGCCCTGCTCTCGACCTGACCTCAGGTGCGTATGGTCCGAACTGTGCGCGGGCAGTCACGTCGGCGATCTCTCCCTGAACCCCACAACGCACGATGTCCGCTCCCTGGGCCGAGGCGACCTTCCCGGCCGCCGCGCACGCCACCTCCGCACCGCGCAGCGCCTGATCGGCTGCGGCGAGCGCCGCCAGATCCGCCGCACCGCCGGCCCGGTGACGGGCGGACACGGCCTGGCCGAGGGCCAGCACCATGGCGAACACCGCGCAGAGCGTCGCCGCTGTGACAGCCACCCAGACCGTCGCCAGCCCCCGGTCACCGTTGCCGGGGGTGCCGCGCAGCCTTCTCACTGTTCCGTCCCCACGGTGTCCTCGGCCAACGCGACAGCCTCAGCACTCAGCGTCAGGCCCAGCGGCCCGGGCCCCGGAGTCGGCGCCTCCACCCGGACCCGCCACAGCCCTCCGGCCCGCTCCACAGCGACCCGTGCCCTGCCCGGCGCCGCCTCCCGCGCCGCGGCCCGTACGGCACCCTCCGGCTCCGAGCGGGCCGCTGCCCGCGCTCCGGCCCGCGCCGCGTCCACACAGCGGATCTGGTCCGACGCGGCCACCAACGCCCATACAAGCGCGAGGACGAACACCACCAGCACAGGGAGTGCCATGGCGGCCTCCGCCGTCACCGCCCCCCGGTCACCGGTCAGGCCCCTCCCCAGGTCCTCAGAACTTCGCATCGAGGGCGTCCTTGATCAATGACTGCAACGCCGACAGCACTGCCCCACTGGTGACCACCTTGTAGAGCACCGCCGCGAAGGCGCAGGCAGCAATGGTCCCCACCGCGTACTCCGACGTCGTCATTCCACGATCGAGACCGCGGCACCGGGCCCGCCCGCCGAACCCGGCCTCCCAAGCACGGCGCAGCGCATTCAGAGACCGCTCCATGGCTTTCCTTCCCATCTCAACCCCCATGTCCAGAACCCACGTTGTTTTCATTCGGAACTTTCGATTCGGTGCTTCGCATGATTCGGCGCTCGGGCGAACCGGCACTTCGCGACAGCGGGAGCGGTCCGGCACGGCTCCCGCTCCAAACCAGCCAGGGCCTCGGCTCGTGCACCGGCGGGCATCCGGCGCCGGTTCTCCGTCGGCATCTCATCCGAGTCATGGCATTTCCCCGCCGAGACCCGCGTTCGGAGCCGGCCTCCGACTGAACGACCGTTCAAGTTCAGCTGCGGTCCAGCAGACCGGTCGCCAGTCCGATCACCACCGGGGCCACCCCCACCGCCAGAAAGGCGGGCAGGAAGCAGAGCCCCACAGGTGCGGTGATCAGCACGCCCGCCCGCTGGGCACGCGCCACGGCCGCGCTCGCCCCTGCGGCGCGCATCTCGTCGGCCAGCCTGGAAACCGGCTCAGCCGCAGGCGCCCCCGTCGATGCGGCACGTTCCAGACAACGCGCCAGCGGCGCAGCTCCCGGTATCTCCCCGAACCGGCCCCATGCCTGAGCAGGTTCACCACCGAGGAGGATCTCGGCCGCCGTACGGGCCAGTCGCTCGCCGACCGGACCGCCAATGGATTCCCCGACCGCCTCCGCCGCGTCCCGCGGGCCGGCACCGGCCGACAGGCACGATGCCAACAGATCCGCGACAACAGGCAGTTGCCGGGCGACCAGCGCAGCCTCGGCCTCCCGGCCTGCGGCTCCACGCCCCCTCACGGAGCGCCGCCACCGCCGCAGTCCGTACGCCGCCGCAAACCCGGCCCCGCAGCCGGCGGGTGTGCCCACGAGGATCCAGCCTGCCGCCGAGGCTGCGAGGAACACCGCCCACCGCCGAGCACGGCTCCGCCCCCACGCCCGAAGGCGCATCCGCCCCGGCCTCTGCCTGCTCGCGCAGGACCCGGCCAGGAGCGCACCCCTTCGGCGTATCGCGCGCTCATGCCGCCGCACGGTCAGTGTGGAGGTGAGGTATACAGCTGCACCCACTGCCGCCCCGGCCGCTCCCAGCGATTCCCCCGAACCAGGCACCCCGCTCACGGCGCCTCCCCCGCCCGCACGATCCGCGATGCCCAGAACAGCCCCGCTGCCTCCAGCAGTCCGCCCACCATCAGGCAGACGAGCCCACCCGGGCTGTGCAGCAGAACCCCCAGCGGGTCTGCTCCGAGTGCAGCGCCCAGCCCCAGGCCGAGCACCGGCAGCAAAGCCAGGACCGCGACGGTCGACCACGCGCCCGCCAGCTGTGCCCGCAGTTCCTCCCGCCGCCTCCTCTCGCCTCGCAGGGCGCTCTCCAGGCGTGCCAGACCTGCCGCGAGTCCCGCTCCCCCGTCCACAGCCACGCGCCAACAGGCCGCCATCCCGGCGAGCCCGTCGAGGCCGGGCCCCGCCGATGCCTGCCGCAGGGCGCCTGGCACATCGCCGCCGAACCTCGCGGCGGCCAGCACGGCGGATTCGGCCGCACCCAGTTCGCCACCCACGTTCCGTGTGGCAGCGAGCAGCGCCTGGCCGGGCTCACGCCCTGCCCGTAATTCGCCGACCACCGCTCCACAGAGAGCAGTCACCGCGTGGACCGCCCTCTCGCGCTCATCGCGGCCCGCCCGCCGTCGCAGCCAGCGCCTCACCAGCACAACCGCCACAGCGCCCGCGAGGAGCGGCAGCACCGATTCCCCCAGCACAGCGAGAAAGGCCGCCACAGGGGCGCACAGCCATTCCCGTCGCCTTTCGACGAGCCCGCGGACCATAGCCCAGGCCGCAGACCCCCACTGCTCCTCCCCACGTCCTGCCATCAGCAGCCGGGCTCGCCGCACCCCCGGGTCCCGGGCCACAGCCAGACCACCTGCCAGACCCGTGCACCCCGCCATCACCCAGGCCAGCACCTGCATCAGAGGTACAGGGCCCGCCGCGGTCACAGCTCCTCCCCGATCAGCGTCCCGAGCCGCTCCCAGCCCCGCTCCGACTCGAAGCCACCGGCGCCCCAGCGCAGCGCGGGCACGGTGACGACCAGGCCTGCGGAATCCCGTTCGAGGACATGCACCTCGGCCAGACGCCGCTGCCCGCCCCTGTCCCGAGCGAGGTGGACGACGACGGACAACGCAGCAGCCAACTGGCTGTGCAGAGCTGCACGATCGAGGCCCGCGGCCGTCCCGAGGGCCTCCAACCGCGCCGGAACATGCTCGGCCGCGTTGGCGTGCACCGTGCCGCAACCGCCCTCGTGTCCGGTGTTGAGGGCCGCCAGAAGCTCCGTCACCTCGGCCCCCCGGACCTCCCCCACCACCAGCCGGTCAGGACGCATGCGCAACGCCTGGCGCACCAGGTCACGTAGCGTCACCCGTCCAGCACCCTCCTGGTTGGCGGGACGCGACTCCAGACGCACCACGTGCGGGTGATCCGGGCGCAACTCCGCCGAATCCTCCGCCAACACGATGCGCTCCCGCTGCCCGACCGCCCCCAGCAAGCTCGACAGGAGGGTTGTCTTCCCAGCGCCGGTGCCCCCGCTGATCAGATACGAGACCCGGGCCTCGACCAGAGCTCTCAGCACCCGGTCGCCGCCGGGCGGGACCGTCCCCGCCGCCACGAGCTCCGCCAGGGTGAAGGCCCTGGGCCGCACCACCCGCAGAGAGAGACACGTCGAGCCGACGGACACGGGCGGCAGCACAGCGTGCATACGCGTGCCGTCCGGCAGCCGGGCATCCACCCACGGCCGCGCGTCGTCCAGCCTGCGCCCCGCCACTGCGGCAAGCCTCTGAGCCAGCCTCCGGACGGCCGCCGCATCCTGGAAGGTGACGCGCGTCAGCTCAAGTCCGCCGCCACGGTCCACCCACACCCGGTCCGGAGCGGACACAAGCACATCGGTGACCGCGGGATCTGCCAAGAGCCGCTCCAGCACTCCCGTGCCGACCAGTTCGCCCCGCAGTTCCTCGGCAGCGCCGAGGACTTCCGCGTCGCCGAGCAAACGGCCCTGCTCTCTCAGTGCGGCAGCCACCCCGGCCGGAGTGGGGGCCGCACCGCTGCGGGCCAGCCGTTGGCGTACGGCGTCGAGCAACGCGTCGCTCATGACGTCGCTCCCCCGCGAAGCCGGGCCGGGACCACGTCCGAGCGGCCCGCAGGGGCATCCGCCAGATCCCAGAAGGCGGCACAGAAGCGGGCCAGCGGGCCGCGGGTGTTCCCGCCCGGGGGTACACCGCTGTCCTGAGCCGAAGACAGGCCGGCCTCCGTGGGCAGGTCGCCCACAAGCGGCAGTCCCAGGGCCCGCGCCACCCACTGCTCGTCCAGGCCAGCCGTGTAGGGGCCCCGGGCGACCACGCGCAGGTCCTGCAGGATCATTCGGGCAGCAGCAGCCACACGCCGCGCCGCCGCGACCGCTCGCAGCTCCCCAGGCACAACGAGCAGTCCGACGTCCATCTGCGCCAGCGCTTCTGCCACACCCTCGTCAACCCGTCGCGGCAGATCCACGACCACCGCCCCGCCGAGCCGGCGCGCCGCGGCGAGCACCGACTGCATGGCCTGCGGTGGAACGATCACTTCGTCGTCGCGGCCCCAGCTGAGCACACGAAGCCCGTGCAACGCGGGCAGGGACTCCTCCAGCGCACCTCCACCCAGCCTTCCTTTCGAACGAGCGAAATCAGGCCATCGCAAACCCTCGGATTCCTCCCCGCCGAGCAACACGTCGATTCCGCCGCCCAGGGGATCGCCGTCGATCAGCATGGTCCGACGACCCGACCGCGCCGCCGTGACGGCGAGCGCACAGGCCAGCGTGGATGCGCCGGAGCCGCCGCGTCCGCCCAGCACTCCCACGGTGAGCGCGGATCGGCCCACACCCTCAACCGCATTGGCGATCTGGTCGACGAGCCATCCTTCGGAATCAGGCAGCCTCAGCACGTATTCGGCTCCTACCTCCACCGCACGGCGCCATACATCGGGGTCGTCCTGATCCCGCCCGACGAGCATGACGCCCGGTCTGCGGGGCAACCCACGGCAACTGCGCGCCGCGTCGTCGCCGACCAGAACCATCGGGGCACTCTCCCAGCAGCCCCGCTCTCCCGGAGCCCCGTGATGAACCTCGGGCACCGACCCCGCGGCTGCGCACAGCCTGAGCAGGTCGTCCAGCAACTCCGGGTCCTCGGTCACGATCAGCGGCCCTTCCCGCCGCTGCTCGGCGCTCGACGGACCTCCGCCCGCGAACAATCCAGCCACGATCTCCGCCCCTCCTCATGTCCCTTCAGTGCGGTTTCGCGGCGATCTCGAACGCGTCGAAGATGCGCGATTCCGGAACCCACGGACTTCGTGGGTGGAATCAACATGCAACGGCTGGGAAAAAGATGTGGATCTTGCTCAAGAACTGTGGACAACCCCAGCGCTGTGAATATCTCGGTAGCTCGTCCAGGGGACTTTCGGGGCGCAGCTCTTCCGCTACGCACAGTCACGAGGCATGGTCGAGTGGACCGCCCCGACGGGGAGCGACGGAGACGACAAGGGAGGGAGAGCTCTGATCCGATGCTCGAAAAAAGCGTCCGGACGTGCGACGACCCCCGCCGGGGGGGAGAGCGGGGGTCGTCCCCACGGCCGACTCGGGGGGGGAGGAGCCGGACCGGGTTAGCACGGTCGCGAACGATCCGTGACTTCCATGGTGTACCCGAGCACCTTCTCAGGCAAACCCGCCGACCGGACTTTACGCCGAATGGCGGGCCCCTATGCTCACCTTTGTGGAAAATTGCTTCTCGCCGCGTACGGCAGCCTTCTTCGACCTGGACAAGACGGTCATTGCGAAGTCATCGACGCTGACCTTCAGCAAGTCCTTCTACCAAGGCGGGCTGATCAACCGCCGCGCCGTACTGCGCACTGCGTACACACAGTTCGTGTTTCTAGCCGGGGGTGCCGATCACGACCAGATGGAGCGGATGCGCGAGTACCTCTCAGCACTCTGCAAGGGATGGAACGTCCAGCAGGTCAAGGACCTTGTGGCCGAAACGCTGCACGACCTGATCGACCCGATCATCTACGACGAGGCGGCGACCCTCATCGAGGAGCATCACACCGCCGGACGTGACGTGGTCATCGTCTCGACCTCCGGCGCAGAGGTCGTGGAACCGATCGGTGAACTACTCGGAGCAGACCGGGTCGTGGCGACCCGGATGGTCGTGGGGGAAGACGGCTGCTTCACCGGCGAGGTCGAGTACTACGCCTACGGACCCACCAAAGCCGAGGCGATCAAGGCTCTCGCCGAATCGGAAGGTTATGACCTCTCGCGCTGCTATGCGTACAGCGACTCAGCCACCGACGTGCCGATGCTGGAATCGGTCGGACACCCCCACGCCGTCAACCCCGACCGGGCACTGAGGCGCGAGGCCATCCTGCGGGAATGGCCGATTCTCGTCTTCGACCGACCCGTCCGCCTCAAACAACGCCTGCCCTCGTTCTCGATGCCGCCTCGGCCGGCACTCGTCGCCGCGGCCGCTCTGGGTGCGGCAGCGGCGACAGCCGGACTGGTCTGGTACGCCAACCGCCGCCGCGCCGCCGCAGTCGCCACCTGATACCACCTGCGTCGGAGTGCCGTTCCCCTGCAACCAGCCCCACCCGAAGGCAGCCAGCTCCACAAACCGCAGGAAATCCGAAATGCCTGGTTCGATACCATTTGGAAGTAAAAGTAAAGAAGCGCGACCAGGCCTTCCGCTCACCCCCCGTCCAGGAGTACAAAGGACTCAACGGCCCGCGAGACCAGGGACATCCGAGAGGATCACCTTTTCACGCAGGAAGGCCCCACGGACCGTGCACGAAAGCCGAGTACCCACGCGACGTCGACCCGTCGATTACGGGCCAGCCGCACCAGGTGACGGGCAAAGAACCTGACCTGATGGGCATACACCGAGGACGCTTGGTAACTGGGCGGACGTGCCAGCGGCGGTACCGGAACCGGTACCGCCGCACACCTGCGCCGAACTGCGCCGGAAGCTTCCGGGCCATCCGGGCAACACTCGGCGGGCCGCATGGCCGATTCCCGGAACAGCACGCCTCCAAGAAGCGCAACACCGTCGAACGGGCGATCAACCGCTTGAAGCAGCACCGGACAGTCGCCACACGCTACGACGCGGCTACGTCACCCTCGACACCGACACAGCGGCCGTCCTCGTGATCTGGCTTCGTAGCTGAGTACCGGCGTCACAAAGCAATCGGCCGGTACGCCAAAGCCTGGCCGACCACTTCCTCGGCCGACAACTCCCGCTCCGACGGCCAGAAGACCAGGTCACTGACGTGACCGGACGGGCAGGCCAGAGCTCTGTCGAGCTTGTCCAGCCAGTCGTTCAGCTCGCCCTCCGAGGCGTAGTCCGCCTCCACGATCCGCTGCACAAGCGCGACCGCTTCAGCCCGACTCAACTCCACCGCACCCATCAGGCCACCTCCATCGGCGCACCCTCCCGAGCGGCGCGACCGCCCGGACAAGCCCTAGGCGGCGCCGCGCTGCATCGCTTCACATACCGCCGTGGACTCCCTGGCGCCCAGTTCGACCGAGCGCGCGCAGTGGGCGATCCAGGCCGCCATCCCCTCAGGCTTTCCTGACAGGTACCCCTCGAACGCGGCCACATAGGCCGCGCGGCCTTGTTCCGCATGACCCACTTCGGCTGGGCAGACCGACTTGGGGTCGAGTCCACTGTTGATCAGCACGATCCGCTCGGCGGTCCGGGCGACCAAGCCGTTGTGCGAAGCGAAAGGGCGCAGCGCAAGCAGTTCACCGTGCACCACCGAGGACGTCACCAGTGCGGGCGCCGAGCCACCTGCGATGATCAGCTGCGAAAGCCCTTCGAGTCGCCCGGCCACCTCATCCGCGTCGGGGACAGACGTTTCGATCAACGGTTCGTCGACCGGCTCGCCCGCCAGCCGTGGCCTGCCGACCGTATCGTCTGGAGTCACGCCGCCCGCCGCGACGAGATGCAGCCTCGCAAGGACACGAAGCGGTGACTGCCTCCAGATGGAGAGCAACTGCCCCGCCTCCGCCGTGAGCCTCAGGGCGGCACCGATGACACGAGCCTCGTCCTCACCGCTGAAGTCAGTGCGTCGTCGGACCTCTTCCAGGTTCCAGTCGGCGCCGGAGAGCGCCGCAGAACCGCGGGCTCCTCGCAAGGCCGCCTCTGCGGTGACCTCGTTGCTTCGGCGCCGCATGACCCGGTGTCCGTAGACCCGGTCCACGGCCTTGCGCACGGAGTCCACCGCATCGGGGACCCCCGGCAGTTCCCCTAGGGCGGCAAGCGGGTCCGAGGAAGTCGTACTCATAAGTAGGGAGGCTACGCGCCCCGGGTGCGGTTACCGCTCGGGAGTGGCCTTCTTCACGAAGTTTGACAACAGATAGCGATTGAGCGGCTACCCTAAGTGAATATGAAGATCGCTTTCGTAGGGAAGGGCGGCAGCGGCAAGACCACGCTGTCTTCGCTCTTCATCCGCCACCTCGCTGCAAATGAAGCCCACGTCGTCGCGGTGGACGCCGATATCAACCAGCACCTCGGGGCCGCCCTCGGCCTGGACGAGGACGAGGCCGCCGGTCTCCCCGCCATGGGCGCCCAACTGCCTCTCATCAAGGACTACCTTCGCGGAAGCAACCCCCGCATTGCGTCCGCCGCAACCATGATCAAGACCACGCCCCCCGGTGAAGGGTCCCGGCTCCTGCGCGTACGCGAGGCCAACCCGGTCTACGACGCCTGCGCCCGCACAGTCCGCCTCGACGACGGAGAGATCCGGTTGATGGCCACCGGGCCGTTCACCGAGTCCGATCTCGGCGTTGCCTGCTACCACTCCAAAGTGGGAGCGGTGGAGCTCTGCCTCAACCACCTGGTCGACGGCCGGGACGAGTATGTGGTGGTCGACATGACGGCGGGTTCGGATTCGTTCGCCTCAGGACTGTTCACCCGCTTCGACATGACCTTCCTGGTCGCCGAACCGACCCGGAAGGGTGTCTCCGTCTACCGCCAGTACAAGGAGTACGCCCGTGACTTCGGGGTCGCACTGAAAGTGGTGGGCAACAAGGTGCAGGGCGAGGACGATCTCGACTTCCTGCGCGCCGAGGTCGGCGACGACCTGCTGGTCGGCATCGGCCAGTCCGACTGGGTCCGGACGATGGAAAAGGGCCGGCCCGCCCCGTTCGAGTTGCTGGAGGCGGACAACCGGATGGCCCTGCAGGCCCTGCAGAACGTCGCGGAGGACTCGTACGAGCTACGAGACTGGGAGCGATATATGCGCCAGATGGTGCACTTTCACCTGAAGAACGCGGAGAGCTGGGGCAACGAGAAGACGGGTGCCGACCTGGCCGCCCAGGTCGACCCCTCGTTCGCCCTGGGCGAGCACTGTGCGGAAACGGGCGCCGCCCTGCCGGCCCCAGCCTGACGGAGCGGCGCCGGGCGCGATCCCTACCCCGCGCTTCCGTCGGCCCCCTTGCCCGCCGGCTGATCCGCCGGCCTGGCGGGCACGGGGCTGCCGGCGGGCTTGGCCGGACCCGTGCCGGCGAGGAACGCCGTCCAGCCCGGTTCGGGCTTCTGGCCCACCTTCAATGTCCCGAGCTTCGCGAGCGTCGCCGGGGCCTGGGCATCCAGCCAGTCGGTGAGCTGGCGGAAGGAAACACACTGCACATCCCGCTGGGTGCACACAGTCTTCATCGTCTCCTCGACGGCACGCATATAGGTGCCGCCGTTCCAGGATTCGAAGTGGTTGCCGATGATCAGCGGAGCGCGGTTTCCGTTGTAGGCCCGGCCGAACGCCTGAAGCAGACCGTCCCGCATCTGGTTACCCCAGTACTCGTGCTTGCCCGGGTCGCCCTGCGTCGTACCGGACTGGTTGAACATGAAGTTGTAGTCCATCGACAGCGTCTCGAACGCGCGGCCAGGGACGGGTACGAGCTGCAGGGGAAGGTCCCAGATGCCTTCCTTCTTCGCGGGCCAGACCTGGTTGCCGACACCGCTGGAGTCGTAGCGGAATCCCATGGTCCGCGCCGCTGCCACCATGTTCTTCTGTCCCTCGAGGCACGGAGTGCGGGCGCCGATCAGTTCCTTGTCGTAGTCGAAGGGCAGCGGCGCTTCGCCCTTGAGCGCCGGAGCGTTGGTCTTCCAGCCCTTCACGAACGCTTTCGCCTGGCTGATCTCGCTCTTCCACTCCTCGACCGACCATGTGCCGACACCCCCGTCCGGCCCGCAGAAGTGCCCGTTGAAGTGGGTGCCGATCTCGTTGCCGTCCAGCCACGCGGCACGCAGCTCCGTCAGCGTGTGCCGGATCCCCTTGGTGTCGTTGAACCCGATGTCGGAGCGGCCCGCCGCGTGCTGGGGCGGGTCGTAGAGCTCCTTCTTCTCCTCCGGCAGGAGGTACACGCCGCTGAGGAAGTACGTCATTTTGGCGTCATACTTCTTCGCGACCGCGCGGAAGTGCGAGAAGAGCTTCTGGCTGTCCTCACCCGCGCCGTCCCACGAGAACACCACGAACTGCGGTGGCTTCTGACCGGGCTTGAGACGCTTGGCGGCGGGGAGTTTCGGCTGGGCTCCCGTAAAGGCGGTGGAACCGTCCCCGATGAGGTTCACCGGCCCCTTGGGCGCCGCCGCGGGGGAGTTCCCCTCCGCGCCTGGGGCCGACTCCTTCCCGGCTCCGGCCCCAGGGCCATCAGCCCCCGGCCCGGGACCCGAACAGCCAGCCAGGCCGGCGACAAGCGCCGTGACCACGGCACCCAGGGCAATCCGCTTCGTGGCGGCCATCATCCGTCCACCCTCTTCCTTGCAGGATTCATGCGTTGAAGTGCCGACACGGCGCGGTCAACCTCACACGCAGCTCTGCCGGAATCAGTACGACAAGCCGAATGAAAAGATGCTTATTCACTTGAAGGAGTGACTCACTGGGCTATTTGCTCGAAAGCATGGACACTTTTCTTTACTCTCCATTACGATTCATTTACGGAGAGTTGAAACATCCCGCCGCTGCACCCACCGCCGCACGCCGTGACCCACGGCCGCCGTCACTCACATACCGCGACCGCGCTGCCCCGGAGGAGACGGGAACATGTCTGCCTGCGTCCCTACCCGCGACGACCACTCATCCCGCGGCTCGATCCCTTCCCGCGCTTCGGGAATCAAGCGTCCACACAGTCCGCCACCACCGCCCCGCCGCGGACGTTTCCGCGTCTCGGGCGCGGATCTGTCCGCATCGATCACCGTTTTCCTGATCGCCGTTCCCATGTCGCTCGGCCTCGCCGTCGCGATGGACGCCCCACTCGCCGCCGGGCTTGTATCCGCGGCGATCGGCGGCATCGTCGCCGGACTGCTGGGCGGCACACCGCTCCAGGTCAGCGGCCCTTCAGCCGGACTGACCGTAGTCACCGCCGAGTTGATCCAGATCTACGGATGGCGCACCACATGCGCGATCACCATCGGCGCGGGACTCCTGCAGATTCTGCTGGGCTCCCTGAGAGCCGCCCGCAATGCCCTTGCCGTCAGCCCGGCCATCGTCCACGGCACACTCGCGGGCATCGGTGTGGCCATCGCCCTGGCCCAGCTGCACATCGTGCTCGGCGGGGCCCCGCAGAGCTCCGCCCTGGAGAACGCCCTGACGCTTCCCTCCCACCTGGCGCAGCTCGAGCCCGCCGCACCCCTCATCGGATCGCTGACGATCCTTCTTCTCGTCGTGTGGCCGCGCCTGCCCGGACGGATCGGAATGTCGCTGGGCAGAATTCCCGCCGCGCTCGCCGCGGTGGCCATCGCCACGGCTGTCGCCGCTGCGGCCACCCCCGGCATCGTCCGGGTGGACCTTCCGTCATGGCGCTCGCACGCCCTGCCTGAGCTGCCGCAGGGCCCGGTCGCCGCGCTCGCGGCAGCGGTGTTCACCGTCATGCTCGTTGCCAGCCTCGAATCCCTGCTCGCCGCGGTCGCCGTGGACAAGCTGGCCTCCGACCGGTCGGCAGCCGCCCCCAGGGAAGGGGAGGCGCCGGCCGCACCCGTCAAGCGTGCCGACCTCGACCGGGAGTTGCGGGCCCAGGGTGTCGCCAATGCGGTGTCGGGACTGGCCGGAGGTCTTGCCGTGTCCGGAGGCGCCGTGCGCAGTTCGGCGAATGTGCGGGCGGGCGCGCAGAGCCGCGCCTCCACAGTGCTGCATGGCGTCTGGGTGCTGCTGGCGGCCGTACTGCTTGTCACAGCCCTGGAGTGGATTCCCCTGGCGGCGCTCGGCGCACTGGTGATGGTGGTCGGTATCCAGATGGTCAGCTTCGCCCACATCCGCAAGGTCCACAGACACCGGGAGTTCCTGGTGTACGGCGCGACGATCAGCGGCGTACTCCTCGCCGGAGTCCTCGAAGGAGTCGCGATCGGCATCGTCGTGGCGGTGGCCGTCGCCCTGCACCGACTGGCTCGCACGCGGATCACCGTGACCGAGCGACCGGACGGCCGATACCTGGTCGCAGCCCGCGGCCAGCTGACTTTCCTGGCCGTCCCCCGGCTGAGCCGCGTGCTCGGAAGGCTCCCGCAAGGGGTGGACGCCGTGGTCGAGTTGGACGGCTTCTTCATGGACCATGCGGCCTACGAGACGATCCAGGACTGGTACGCCGCGCAGATCGCGATGGGAGGCCGGATCGAGTTCACAGGCCGCTCCGGAGGCCGGATCGCCGAGCCTGCGTCTGCCGCTCATTCCTGCTGCCGTCCATGGACCCCGTGGCGGAACCACCACTGCCACGACCGCGGGCGGGAAGACGCTCCGACCACCGCCGCCCCGGCCTCGCACTTCGTGTCGAAGACCGCCGCCTCAGCCCCTCCGGCAGGTACCTCAAGCCGTCGGCACGGGCCCCACCGGCTTCTCAGCGGCCTCAGTTCCTTCCAGCGCACCACCGCCCCGCTGGTCCGGGAGGAACTGGCTCGGCTGGCCGCCGAGGGACAACGACCGTCCCAGCTGTTCCTCACCTGCGCAGACTCCCGACTCGTCACGAGCATGATCACCGCGAGTGGCCCGGGCGACCTCTTCACCGTCCGGAACGTCGGCAATCTGGTGCCGCCGCCGGACGCCGGGGGCGCAACCGGCAACGACGACTCCGTGGCTGCCGCCATCGAGTACGCGGTGGATGTGCTGGAGGTCGAGTCCATCACGATCTGTGGCCACTCCGGATGCGGGGCGATGCAGGCCCTGTTGGGGTCCGAACCCGAGACACCCCAGACACCCCTGTGGCGCTGGCTGCGGCACGGGCTGCCGAGCTTGGAGCGCATGCGTTCCCGCCACCACTCCTGGGCTCGCATCGCCGGCCGACTGCCCACCGATGCCGTGGAGCAGCTCTGTCTGACCAATGTGGTCCAGCAGTTGGAGCACCTGCGGGCACACGAATCGGTGGCTCGCCGACTGACAGCAGGCACCCTGCAACTGCACGGCATGTACTTTCACGTCGGCGAGGCGCAGGCTTATCTGCTGACCGAGGGCGCCAGTTCCGGAACAGGGCCCGACGAGGTCTTCGCCCGGGTAGCCCCCGGCGCCGTATGGGGTGCGGAGCCCGGCACAGAAAGCCTGCCCACGGGCCCCGGCATCACTGTCGGTGCCTGAACCACTCGCCTTCCCGGTCCGTGAGACCTTGTGGTCCCGCTTTCGCGTCGCGCAGCGCCGCTCGCGGAAGCGGGACCTGTGTGCTCCTCACACGGGACACAGGTCTAAACCAATTCCCGGCAGACACTTGTCACCTGGCCCGCGGCCTGATGAGCTGTCCCCCGGGACACAACGGACACCCTGGGAATGGGAGATGTCGTGAGCAACGAAAGCCTGGCCAATCTGCTCAAGGAGGAGACCGCAGCATGAGCGAGCCTTCCTCTCTCTCCAATCTGCTCAAGGAGGAGCGGCGGTTCGCACCGCCTGCCGATCTGGCCTCGAACGCCAACGTGACGGTGGAGGCGTATGAGCAGGCCGAGGCGGACAGGCTGGGCTTCTGGGCCGAGCAGGCCCGCCGCCTGACCTGGGCCACGGAGCCGACCGAGACGCTCGACTGGAGCAATCCGCCCTTCGCGAAGTGGTTCGCGGACGGCAAGCTCAACGTCGCGTACAACTGCGTGGACCGTCACGTCGAGGCGGGCAACGGCGACCGGGTCGCGATCCATTTCGAGGGCGAGCCCGGCGACAGCCGTGCGATCACCTACGCGGAGCTGAAGGACGAGGTCTCCCGCGCCGCCAATGCCCTCACCGAGCTTGGTGTCGGCAAGGGGGACCGGGTCGCCGTCTACCTGCCGATGATCCCGGAGGCCGCCGTGGCGATGCTGGCCTGCGCCCGCATCGGCGCAGCGCATTCGGTGGTGTTCGGCGGGTTCTCCGCGGACGCCATCGCCGCTCGCATCCAGGACGCCGACGCCAAGGTCGTCATCACCGCCGACGGCGGCTACCGCCGCGGCAAGCCCTCGGCGCTCAAGCCTGCCGTGGACGACGCCGTCTCGCGCATCGAGAGCGTCGAGCATGTCCTGGTGGTCCGGCGTACCGGGCAGGACACGGCATGGTCCGAGGGCCGGGACGTGTGGTGGCACGAGATCACGGCCCGGCAGTCGACCGAGCACACACCTGAGGCCTTCGACGCGGAGCATCCGCTCTTCATTCTCTACACCTCGGGAACCACGGGTAAGCCGAAGGGCATCCTGCACACCTCCGGGGGTTACCTGACCCAGGCGGCGTACACCCATCACGCGGTCTTCGACCTCAAGCCCGAGACCGACGTGTACTGGTGCACCGCCGACATCGGCTGGGTGACCGGCCATTCGTACATCGTCTACGGTCCGCTGGCCAACGGCGCGACCCAGGTCATGTACGAGGGGACGCCCGACACGCCGCACCAGGGGCGTTTCTGGGAGATCGTGCAGAAGTACGGGGTCACGATCCTCTACACCGCGCCGACCGCGATCCGTACGTTCATGAAGTGGGGAGACGACATCCCCGCCAAGTTCGACCTGTCGTCGCTGCGTGTGCTCGGTTCGGTCGGTGAGCCGATCAACCCCGAGGCGTGGATGTGGTACCGCAAGCACATCGGTTCCGATCTCTGCCCGATCGTGGACACCTGGTGGCAGACCGAGACCGGCGCCATGATGATCTCGCCGCTCCCCGGGGTCACGGCGACCAAGCCCGGCTCCGCCCAGCGGGCGCTGCCCGGCATCAATGCCACCGTCGTCGACGACGAGGCGCACGAGGTGCCCAACGGCGGGGGCGGTTATCTCGTCCTCACCGAGCCGTGGCCGTCGATGCTCCGCACCATCTGGGGTGACGACCAGCGCTTCATCGACACCTACTGGTCCCGCTTCGAGGGCAAGTACTTCGCCGGAGACGGCGCCAAGAAGGACGAGGACGGCGACGTCTGGCTGCTCGGCCGGGTCGACGACGTCATGCTCGTGTCCGGGCACAACATCTCCACCACCGAGGTCGAGTCGGCCCTCGTGTCCCACCCCTCAGTCGCCGAGGCAGCCGTCGTCGGTGCCAACGACGAGACGACCGGCCAGGCCATCGTCGCCTTCGTCATCCTGCGTGGCACGGCAACCGCCTCCGAGGAACTGGTCGCCGAGCTGCGCAACCACGTCGGCACCACACTCGGACCGATCGCCAAGCCCAAGCGGGTCCTGCCGGTGGCCGAGCTTCCGAAGACCCGGTCCGGCAAGATCATGCGCCGGCTCCTGCGCGATGTCGCCGAGAACCGCGAGCTGGGCGATGTCACCACGCTCACGGATACGGACAGCGTGCGTCGCATCATGGACGATCTGAACAAGTGATTCAGGCAGGGGCCGGGCAGGGGGCACAGCGACACAGCGTCGGTGTCACACCCTCCCGGCCCCCTCTGTTCGCCGCCGACCTGCGTCCGGTCCCGTGCCGGCCCACCGCCGTTCCGCTGGGCTGCTGGGCTGCTGGGCTGCTGGGCTGCTGGGCTGCTGGGCTGCTGCCCGATAATAGGCCGGACCCGACAGGTAGGCCGGAGTAGCTGTGCCCGACAAGAGGGACGTCACGCAGCCAGAGCCGTCCGACCTCGTCCACCCGTCGATCATGTCCCGCACGTGGTCCTGCCGCCCCGTGGACTCTCCCGCCGCGCCGCGAGTCCGACAGTGTCAGCACAGCCGGGGCGCGGAGCAGAAATGGGCGGATGCGGCGCACACCGCCGGGCAGCGGCCGTCGGATCCGGATACGTTTGCGACAGCCCAGGTAGAGTGGTGATCGCGTTTCGTCAGAGTGCGGTAGCGCACTGAGAGGTCTCCGGTGCGTCGGCACGAGTACCGAACACAACGACATAGAAATCTCCACAGGGGCGCCGGGAAGTCTGGTCGGCATGTGTATCCGCCATGCCGACCACTGCCGTAAACCGACCCGGAGGTCTCCCTCGTGACCCCGCCCCTGCCCCCTTCCGGCCGCCGCACCGTGCTCGGCCGGCTCTCGCTCCCCGAGCGCAATTACGTCGCCGAGGCCCTGCGCACCGAGACGGTCGGTGGAGTGCTTCTGCTGGCCGCGGCCGTTGCCGCGCTGATCTGGGCCAACACCTTCGGCTCCGCCTACGCCTCCGTGAGTGATTTCCACTTCGGCCCCGAAGCTCTCGGGCTCCACCTCTCGGTGTCCCACTGGGCCGCGGACGGTCTGCTCGCCGTCTTCTTCTTCGTCGCGGGCGTCGAACTCAAGCGTGAGCTGGTCGCCGGCGAACTCCGTGACCCCCGGGCCGCGGCTCTGCCCGTCGCCGCCGCGCTCTGCGGCATGGCCGTCCCCGCCGTCGTCTACGCGCTGACCGCCGTGCTCCGTGGAGGGTCCCTCGACGGCTGGGCGGTCCCCACCGCCACCGACATCGCTTTCGCGCTCGCGGTCCTCGCGGTCATCGGCACGTCGCTGCCGGCAGCGCTGCGGGCCTTCCTGCTGACACTCGCCGTCGTCGACGACCTCTTCGCCATTCTCATCATCGCGGTCTTCTTCACCGAGAGCATCGACTTCCTGGCACTCGGCGGCGCCTTCGCCGGTCTGGCCGTGTTCTACGTGCTGCTGCGCACGGGAGTGCGCGGCTGGTACATCTACCTGCCGCTCGCCCTGGCCATCTGGGGGCTGATGTACAACAGCGGCGTCCACGCGACGATCGCCGGCGTCGCCATGGGCCTCATGCTGCGCTGCACCAAGCGTGAGAGCGAGACGAGTTCCCCGGGCGAACACATCGAGCACCTGGTGCGCCCACTGTCGGCCGGCATCGCGGTACCACTGTTCGCCCTCTTCTCGGCCGGTGTCACCCTCAAGGGCGACGCACTGGCCGGCGTCTTCACCCGGCCCGAAACGCTCGGGGTGGTACTCGGTCTGGTCGTCGGCAAGACCGTCGGCATCTTCGGGGGCACCTGGCTCGTCACCCGCTTCACCAGGGCCGAACTGAACAAGGACCTGGCCTGGGCCGATGTCTTCGCGGTGGCGACGCTCGCCGGTATCGGCTTCACCGTCTCCCTGCTCATCGGGGAGCTCGCCTTCGCCGGCGACGAGGACATGATCAACGAGGTCAAGGCCGCGGTCCTCGTCGGTTCCCTGATTGCCGCCGTACTCTCCGGTGTACTGCTCAAACTGCGGGTACGCAGATACAGGACGCTGTACGAGGCCGAGGAACTCGACGCGGATGAATCGGGCGTGCCCGACGTCTACGAGCAGGACGACCCCGAGTACCACCTGCGTATGGCAGCGATCTACGAGAGGAAGGCTGCTGAGCACCGTCGCCTTGCCGAACGGGCGGGGGCAGCGAGCAGCAAGCCGGACAGTCCGGCATGATCTGACATCGGATGTACGGAAGAGAAGAGGGAGTCAGGGATGAGCGACCCCGGCAACTACGCGGGCAGCACCGACCGTAGTCTCGGACAACTGTTCGCCTCGGCCACTGCCGAGATGTCCGCCCTGGTGCACGACGAGATCGCCCTGGCCAAGGCCGAGGTGCGCCAGGACGTCAAGCGCGGCGTGACCGGAAGCGTGGCGTTCATCGTCACGGGCGTGCTGATCCTGTTCGCGATCCCGGTGCTGAGTTTCGCCGCGGCCTACGGGATCCACAATCTCGGGCTCGGTCTCGCCTGGTCGTTCCTGATCGTCGGCGGTGCGTTCATCCTTCTGGGGATCCTGCTCGCCCTCTTCGGGCTCGCCAAGTTCAAGAAGGTCAAGCCGCCGGAGAAGTCCATCGCTTCGGCCAAGCAGACCGCGGCGGTCCTGCAGGGCGTCAAGCCGCACCCCCGCCCCGTCACCGGCGCGCGTGCGATCGAGCAGGCACAGGGCAGCACGCTCGCGGACAGGGCCATCGAGAGCCGGCCTGTCCAGGACAAGGCGGTTCCTGTGACACGCTCGTCCACATGACCGACCCCGATTTCAGCGCATCCGGCCCGGCGGGGCAGCTGGGACCGGCTGCCGGTTCCGGCAGCCCTGTCCGACTCGACGGGCCTTGGACCCACCGTGATGTCGCGGCCAACGGCGCGCGCTTCCACATCGCCGAGCTCGGCGACGGGCCGCTGGTGCTGCTGCTGCACGGTTTCCCGCAGTTCTGGTGGACGTGGCGCCATCAGCTGACCGCCCTGGCCGACGCCGGATACCGCGCGGTCGCGATGGACCTCCGCGGGGTCGGCGGAAGCGACCGCACGCCCCGGGGCTACGACCCCGCGAACCTGGCGCTCGACGTCACCGGCGTCATCCGCTCGCTCGGCGAACCGGACGCGGCTCTCGTGGGGCATGACATGGGCGGCTATCTCGCCTGGACCGCTGCGGTCATGCGGCCCAAGCTCGTACGGCGGCTCGTCGTGTCGTCGATGCCGCATCCGCGCCGCTGGCGCTCGTCGATGCTCTCGGACCTCGCGCAGTCCCGGGCCGGCTCACACATCTGGGGCTTCCAGCGGCCGTGGGTTCCGGAGCGTCAGCTCGTGGCGGACGAAGCGGCCCTGGTGGGCCGTCTGATCCGCGACTGGTCGGGGCCGCGCACCGCTGACTTCCCCGACGACCGGACCGTGGACGTCTACCGGCGCGCGATGTGCATCCCGTCGACGGCACACTGCTCGATCGAGCCGTACCGCTGGATGGTGCGTTCGCTGGCGCGTCCGGACGGCGTGCAGTTCAACCGGCGGATGAAACGCCCGGTGCGCGTACCGACGCTGCACCTTCACGGCTCACTCGACCCGGCGATCCGGACCCGTAGCTCCGCGGGGTCCGGCGAGTACGTCGAAGCGCCGTACAGGTGGCGACTTTTCGACGGTCTGGGGCACTTCCCCCACGAGGAGGATCCGGCCGGCTTCTCGACCGAACTCATCAACTGGCTCAAGGACCCCGAGCCCGACCGGTAACCGTGGGGCACAGGTGTCCGACGAACAGCCAATTGCCCGCCGCATAAGCCAATTGGCTGACTCGCGCACGATTACCGACCTTGGGTCAGGGGCAGACGTCGGGTATGGGCTGGACGCGCGACTTCAATGACGCAGCACGCAATGACACAGCACGTAATCGCCGCTCGACCGCTGCCGCCGGTCCGAGCATTCACGAGGGGGACGGCTCCCGGAGCCGGGTGCACGATGTGAGCGACGTGAGCGCTTTCCATGATCTTCGGCTGGGCATTCCGCGCATCCTCCACCGCCGGGCCCGCTGGGTCTCGGCGCGCCTGCGCCATCCCCGTGGGTGACCCGGGGACCGCAGAGATACAAGCCACGCGCGGGGCCTCCCCGGGCTGTTGAGGCCCAGGGGTCCGCACGTGGCTCCTTGGGGCGGAGGCCTGCGTCGCCCGCGCCGCGCCCGGCCATGAGCCGGGCGCAGGACCTCAGAGCGCGCAGCCCTCGCTGTCGACCTCCTGGGCCGTTGACCTGCCGAGCTCGATGTCCTCGCGGATCTCGTCCGCCGTCAGCGCGTAACCCGTGTCCGGGTCGTCGAGCGACTTGGCGAACACCACTCCGTACACCTTGCCGTCCGGAGTGAGCAGCGGGCCACCGGAGTTGCCCTGGCGGACGGTCGCGAACAGCGAGTACACGTCACGGCGCACGGTGCCCCGGTGGTAGATGTCCGGGCCGTTGGCATCGATACGTCCCCGGATGCGGGCGGAGCGTACGTCGTAGGCGCCGTTCTCCGGGAAGCCGGCGACGATGGCGCTGTCACCGGTCTCCGCGTCCTTTTCGGTGTCCGTGAAGCGCAGCGGCTCGGCGTCCAGGTCCGGGACGTCCAGTACGGCGATGTCGCGCTGCCAGTCGTAGAGGACCACCTTGGCGTCGTAGAGCCGGCCCTCTCCACCGATCTGGACGGTCGGTTCGTCGACGCCGCCGACCACATGGGCGTTGGTCATCACACGGCGGTCGGAAAAGACGAAACCCGTCCCTTCGAGGACCTTGCCGCAGCTGGGCGCCATGCCGACCACCTTGACGATGGACTTCTTGGCACGGGTGGCGACGGGGCTGCCGGCGAGCGCCGGATCCGGAGGTTCGACCTCGGTGATGGGCTCGTTGGCGAAGGGGCTGAAGACCTGCGGGAAGCCGTTCTGCGCCAGGACGGAGGAGAAGTCCGTGAACCAGTTGGAGGCCTGATCGGGCATCACCCGGGAGACCCCGAGCAGTACCGAGGAACTGCGGACCGCCTTACCCAGCGTCGGCAGCGACGTACCGGCCAGCGCTGAGCCGATCAGCCAGGCCACCAGAAGCATGGCCACCACGTTGACCAGGGAGCCGCCGGTGGCGTCCAGGGCACGTGCGGGCGACCAGGTGATGTACCGGCGGAGTCTGTTGCCGAGGTGGGTGGTGAACGCCTGACCCACGGAGGCGCACACGATCACGATCACGACCGCGACGATGGCGGCGGCGGAGGAGACTTCCGATCCGTCGGTCGCCCGGTCCCAGATGACCGGCAGCAGGTACACGGCCACGAGGCCGCCGCCCAGGAAGCCGATCACGGACAGGATGCCAACGACGAAACCCTGGCGGTAGCCGATCACCGCGAACCACACGGCGCCGACGAGCAGCAGGATGTCCAGCACGTTCACCGTCTATAGCCTCGCAGATTCGTCACCTGGCCCGTCCGGTTCGACGGGGTCCGGGCCAGGCCCGGAACAGCGCAGCACGGGAGTCACCCTGTCATGCGCGCCAGTCGAGCGGCACCTGCCTGGTCCTGTCCCAGGGGCGTTCCCACCCCGCGAAGTGCACAATCCTGTCGATCACACCGGCGGTGAATCCCCAGACCAGGGCGGATTCGACCAGAAATGCGGGCCCTTGGTGTCCGCTCGGGTGGACGGCTGTCGCCCGGTTTGCCGGGTCCGTGAGATCCGCCACGGGGGCGGTGAAGACCCGCGCGGTCTCGGCCGGATCGACGACGCCCACCGGGCTCGGGGTCCGCCACCAGCCCAGCACCGGCGTGACGACGAAGCCGCTCACCGGAATGTAGAGCCGGGGCAGCACGCCGAAGAGCTGGACACCGCCCGGATCAAGACCCGTCTCCTCCTCGGCCTCCCGCAGCGCGGCCCTGAGCGGCCCGGTGGTCGTGTGGTCGCCGTCCTCGGGATCGAGTGAGCCTCCGGGGAAGGACGGCTGTCCGGGGTGGGAACGCAGGGAGCCGGAACGCTCCATCAGGAGCAGCTCCGGACCGCGCTCGCCCTCACCGAAGAGCACCAGGACGGCTGACTGCCGCCCTGCACCGCTCTCGGGCGGCAGGAAGCGGCTGAGCTGCCGGGCCTGCACGGTCCGCGCCGCCCGGGCCACGGGCTCGAGCCAGGCGGGCAGGCCGTCGGCGGAGACGGTGAGGGCGTCGTCGTGCAGCGCGCCCGTCCCGGCGTCGGCCGCGTCGGCCGCGGCCCGTGTGCTCTGTGCGTGCGTCATGGGCACCCCCGTCGTTCCAACGCCTTTCGTCGGCCATTTCGTTCCGTCCTGGCCCGGTCCGCGGGCCGGGAAGGAACCGCTCGCGCCTCGCCCCTGCAGGCCACCGATGACGCCCCGGCCCCGGAAGCGCTGATCAGCGGCGCACCCGGGGCGCGGAACAGCGGCGCACCCGGGGCGCGGAACAGCGCCGCACCCGAGACCGTGAACAGCGCCGCGCGACGGCCGCTCACCCGGCTCCCAGCGGCGGGGCCGGGCTGCCCGGATAGTCCGGGGGCGGGCTGAGACGCTGGCCCGGATGGCCGCCCATCTCGTACTTCAGGAGCTTCTTCGCCTTCTCGGGATCCGTCTCCCCCTCTCCGTAGGCGGGACAGAGGGAGGCGATCGGGCAGGCGCCGCAGGCGGGCTTGCGGGAGTGGCAGATGCGGCGGCCGTGGAAGACCACGCGGTGCGACAGCATCGTCCATTCGCTCTTCGGGAAGATCTCGGCGATCTCCGCCTCGACCTTCTCCGGATCCTCCTGCTCGGTCCACTTCCAGCGGCGGACCAGCCGCCCGAAGTGGGTGTCCACCGTGATGCCCGGCACACCGAAGGCGTTGCCGAGGACGACGTTGGCCGTCTTGCGCCCGACGCCGGGCAGCTTCACGAGATCCGCCAGCCGGCCGGGGACCTCTCCGCCGAAGTCGTCCCTCAGGGCGGCGGACAGGCCCATCAGGGACCGCGCCTTCGCCCGGAAGAAGCCGGTCGGCCGGATGATCTCCTCCAGCCTCTCGGGAACGGCGGCGGCCATGTCCTCTGGCGTCGGGTAGGCGGCGAACAGCGCCGGGGTCGTCTGGTTGACCCTCAGGTCGGTGGTCTGGGCCGAGAGGACCGTGGCCACCAGGAGTTCGAAGGGATTACGGAAATCCAGCTCGGGGTGGGCATACGGATAGACCTCGGCGAGCTCTCGGTTGATCCGGCGGGCGCGGCGGACCATCGCGAGATGCGATTCCGGCTTCGCGGGCTTGCCCGGTGCCGCTCCCGCCGACCGCTTTGCGGCGTTTCTCGTACTTCGTGCGGCCTGTTCGCCCACAGCGGAATTCCTGTCTCCCGACACCCCATCAGCCCCCTCGGCCTGCGCTCTCACCGGCGTTCTGGACACTCGGCCAGCCTAGAGCTACGGACTGACATCCGCCCCGGTCACCGCGTATCCACGCCCGATCGGCCCCCTGCCGTAGGGTCCGGCACGCCCGTACGTCAAACTGGTTTGTGATCGATCGCACTGTTTTACCGTCCGGCATCATGGAAACCACGCTTCCCTGAACAGGCCGACAAGGAGAGAACTCGTGGACGACGTTCTGCGGCGCGCCCCGCTTTTCGCGGCGCTCGATGACGAGCAGGCCGCGGAGCTCCGCGCCTCGATGAGTGAGGTGACCCTCGCACGCGGCGACGCGCTGTTCCACGAGGGCGACCCGGGCGACCGCCTGTACGTGGTCACCGAGGGCAAGGTGAAGCTCCACCGCACCTCGCCCGACGGGCGGGAGAACATGCTGGCCGTCCTCGGCCCCGGCGAGCTGATCGGGGAACTGTCGCTCTTCGACCCGGGCCCGCGCACCGCGACCGCGAGCGCGCTCACCGAGGTCAAGCTCCTCGGTCTCGGGCACGGAGACCTCCAGCCCTGGCTGAACGCGCGCCCCGAGGTGGCCACCGCGCTGCTGCGCGCCGTCGCCCGGCGCCTGCGCAAGACCAACGACCAGATGTCCGATCTGGTCTTCTCCGACGTGCCGGGCCGTGTCGCCCGAGCACTCCTCGACCTGTCGCGCCGCTTCGGCGTGCAGTCGGAGGAGGGCATCCACGTGGTGCACGACCTGACGCAGGAAGAGCTGGCCCAGCTGGTCGGTGCCTCCCGCGAGACCGTCAACAAGGCACTCGCGGACTTCGCGGGCCGCGGCTGGCTGCGCCTCGAAGCGCGCGCCGTGATCCTGCTGGACGTGGAGCGGCTGGCCAAGCGTTCCCGCTGACGCCTCGGCCGCGTGAGCGGCAGCGGAAAAGGCCCCACCCGCCGGTGGGGCCTTTCCCTTGCGTCACGGGACCGGCCCGGGTCAGATCAGGCCGTGCTCGGTCAGGTACTCCAGCTGGGCCCGCACCGACAGCTCCGCCGCCGGCCAGAGGGAACGGTCCACATCCGCGTACACCGCGGCCACCACCCCGGCGGGCGTCCGGTGCCCCGCCTCCACGGCCGTCTCGACCTGAGCCAGGCGGTGCGCGCGATGGGCCAGGTAGAACTCGACGGCGCCCTGTGCGTCCTCCAGCACCGGCCCGTGCCCCGGGAGCACCGTGTGCACCCCGTCGTCGACCGTCAGCGAGCGCAGCCGCCGCAGGGTGTCCAGGTAGTCGCCGAGCCTGCCGTCCGGGTGGGCGACGAGGGTCGTGCCGCGCCCCAGGATCGTGTCGCCCGTCAGCACGGCCCGGTCTGCGGGCAGATGGAAGGACAGCGAGTCCGCCGTGTGCCCCGGGGTGGGGACGACACGGAGTTCGAGCCCTCCCGTCGTGATCACGTCGCCGGCGGTCAGCCCCTCGTCGCCCAGGCGCAGCGCCACGTCCAGAGCACGCACCTTCGTCCGCGTGAGCCCGGCGAACCGGGCGGCGCCCTCCGCGTGGTCGGGGTGTCCGTGCGTGAGGAGGGTGAGGCCGACGCGCCTGCCCGCCCTCTCCACCGTGTCGACGACTGCCCGCAGATGTACGTCGTCCAGCGGTCCGGGGTCGATCACGACCGCGAGGTCGGAGTCCGGTTCCGCGACGATCCAGGTGTTCGTGCCGTCCAGCGTCATCGGCGAGGCGTTGGGGGCCAGGACGTTGACCGTACGGGTGGTGGCGGGTCCCGGGAGGACACCGCCGCGGGGCTGTCCGGGCAGTGCGGCCGCGTCGCTCACGAGAGGTTCCCGTCCGTGCCGTCGGCCGTGGGAGGAGACGCGGCCGGGGGAATGTGCTTGGTGAACTCATCGTGTCCCGGCCAGCTCAGCACCAGCTCGTCACCCTCCATACGGGCCTCTGCCAGCACGGGAGCCAGGTCCTGGGAGTCCGCTGCCCCCAATGCCTCCGCAGCCGTCCCGTACGGCCTCAGCGCCCGCAGGGTGGCCACGGTGGGCGGCATCATCAGGAGTTCGCCCCTGTCGTAGCCGTCGGCGGCGTCACCGGGGCGGATCCAGACCGTCCGGTCGGCCTCGGTGGAGGCGTTCCGGGTCCGCTGGCCCTCCGGGAGGGCGGCCACGAAGAACCAGGTGTCGTAACGGCGCGGTTCGAAGGCCGGGGTGATCCAGCGCGCCCATGCCGCCAGGAGGTCGGAGCGCAGGACCAGTCCCCGGCGGTCCAGGAAGCCGGCGAAGGACAGTTCCCGGGCTACGAGCGCCTCGCGGTCGGCCTCCCAGTCGGCACCCGTCGTGTCGCTCACGACGGTGTCGGCGGTCGGCCCGGCGAGCAGGACGCCCGCCTCCTCGTACGTCTCACGCACCGCCGCGCAGACGACCGCCTGCGCCTCGGCGGCCGTGTCGACGCCCAGGCGGCCGGCCCAGGTGTCCAGGGACGGTCCCGCCCAGCCCACGAGGTGGTCGTCGTCCCGCGGGTCGACCCCGCCACCCGGATAGGCGTACGCGCCGCCGGCAAATGCCATGGAGGTGCTCCGGCGCAGCATGTGGACGGCGGGACCGGTGGCGCCTTCCCCTGTCGTGGCGTCCCGGAGCAGCATCACCGTGGCCGCCCGCTTCGGGGTCACGGCTGACAACTCGCCGCTGGCGAGAGCCCTGATCCGGGCGGGCCATTCCGGTGGGTACCACTGACCGTTCGACATGGCCGGAGGCTATCCGGAACCGCGCCGATGTTCGAGGGGCCCCGGCATCGGTGTCTGCCCCTTACACGCATGGCCCGGCGCGACCGCCCCGAACGCACGATGCCGCCCGGTCGTGGGACCGGGCGGCATCGTGGAGGCACGCGGATCAGGCGTCGACGAGCTCGACCTGGACCTCGACCTCGACAGGTGCGTCGAGCGGCAGCACCGCCACGCCCACGGCGCTGCGGGCGTGCACGCCCTTGTCGCCCAGCACCGCGCCCAGCAGCTCGCTCGCGCCGTTGATCACTCCGGGCTGCCCGGTGAAGTCGGAGGCGGAGGCGACGAAGCCCACGACCTTCACGACCCGCGCGATCCGGTCCAGGTCGCCGGCGACCGACTTCACTGCCGCCAGGGCGTTCAGCGCGCAGGTCTTCGCCAGCTCCTTGGCCTCGTCGGGCGTCACCTCGGCGCCGACCTTGCCGGTCACCGCGAGCTTGCCGTCGACCATCGGGAGCTGACCGGAGGTGTAGACGTACACCCCGGACCGCACGGCCGGCTGGTAGGAGGCGAGCGGCGGTACGACGTCCGGCAGGGCGAGGCCGAGTTCGGCGAGCTTCGCCTCGACGGCGCCCGCCACTACGGCTTCTCCCGCTTCAGGTAGGCCACCAGCTGCTCGGGGTTGTTCGGGCCCGGAACGACCTGGACGAGCTCCCAGCCGTCCTCGCCCCAGGTGTCCAGGATCTGCTTGGTCGCGTGCACGAGAAGGGGCACAGTCGCGTATTCCCACTTGGTCATGAGCCGACTGTAATGCCTGGCACACACGGTCCCGTGCGTAGCCTGCCCGCTGACTGGTTAGGCTCGAAGGCGTGAGCAGGTTCCAGGTCGTCAGCGGCAAGGGCGGGACCGGTAAGACCACGGTCGCCGCCGCACTCGCGCTCGCCCTCGCGACCGAGGGCAGGCGCACTCTCCTCGTCGAGGTCGAGGGCAGGCAGGGCATCGCCCAGCTCTTCGAGACCGATGCCCTCCCCTACGAGGAACGCAGGATCGCCGTGGCTCCCGGCGGCGGCGAGGTCCACGCGCTGGCGATCGACGCCGAGCGCGCGCTCCTGGACTACCTCCAGATGTTCTACAAGCTGGGGAGTGCGGGCCGGGCGCTCAAGAAGCTCGGCGCGATCGACTTCGCCACCACCATCGCTCCGGGGGTCCGGGACGTCCTGCTGACCGGCAAGGCCTGCGAGGCCGTACGCCGCAAGGACAAGCAGGGCAGCTTCGTCTACGACTACGTGATCATGGACGCGCCCCCCACCGGCCGCATCACCCGCTTCCTCAACGTGAACGACGAGGTGGCGGGCCTGGCCAGGATCGGCCCGATACACAATCAGGCGCAGGCCGTGATGCGGGTCCTGAAGTCCCCCGAGACCGCCGTCCACCTGGTGACGCTCCTGGAGGAGATGCCGGTCCAGGAGACCGCGGACGGCATCGCCGAGCTGCGGGCCGCCGAACTGCCCGTGGGCCGGGTCGTGGTCAACATGGTCCGGCCCCACCTGCTGGACGAGGACGCACTGCGTACGGCGTCGGGGGGCCGGCGCAAGGAGATCGCGAAGGCGCTCACCAGGGCCGGTGTGACGGGTTCCGCCGGGCTGGTCCGGCCGCTGGTCACGCAGGCCGCCGAGCATGCCCAGCGGGTCGGCCTGGAGCGTGAGCAGCGCGCGGTGCTGGCCGGGCTGGGACTTCCCATGGCCGAGCTCCCGCTGATGGGCGAGGGAGTGGGCCTGTCCGCGCTGCACGAGCTGGCGGAGGAGTTCCGCAAGCAGGGAGTCGGCGACGAGACCGCGGACGCGGCGGGGCAGACGCCCCGGGGCGGCAGGCCACGCGGCTCCGGACGAGGGGTGGGGTCATGACGCCGAGCACGGACGTCGCAGCGGGTCTGGAGACCGACGCGCTCCTGGACGACCCCGAGATCCGTATCGTCGTGTGCTGCGGATCCGGCGGCGTGGGCAAGACCACGACCGCGGCGGCGCTCGGGGTGCGGGCGGCCGAGCGGGGCCGCAAGGTCGTCGTCCTCACGATCGACCCGGCCCGCCGGCTCGCCCAGTCCATGGGCATCGACCGGCTGGACAACATCCCGCGCCGGGTCGAGGACATCGAGGGCGACGGCGAGCTGCACGCCATGATGCTCGACATGAAGCGCACCTTCGACGAGACCGTCGAGGCGCACACGGACGCCGAGCGGGCACGAGCGATCCTGGACAACCCCTTCTACCAGTCGCTCTCGGCCGGTTTCGCGGGCACGCAGGAATACATGGCGATGGAGAAGCTCGGACAGCTGCGGGCGCGCGACGAGTGGGACCTGATCATCGTCGACACCCCGCCGTCCCGTTCCGCACTGGACTTCCTGGACGCGCCGAAACGTCTCGGCTCCTTCCTGGACGGCAAGTTCATCCGGCTGCTGATCGCCCCGGCGAAGATCGGCGGACGGGCCGGGATGAAATTCCTCAACGTCGGCATGTCGATGATGACGGGGACCCTCGGCAAGCTGCTCGGCGGACAGTTCCTGCGCGACGTACAGACCTTCGTCGCGGCGATGGACTCGATGTTCGGCGGATTCCGTACCCGGGCCGACGCGACGTACAAGCTGCTCCAGGCGCCCGGCACGGCATTCCTCGTGGTGGCGACGCCTGAGCGGGACGCGCTGCGCGAAGCCGCGTACTTCGTGGAACGGCTGGCCGCCGAGGAGATGCCGCTGGCCGGCCTGGTCCTCAACCGGGTGCACGGCAGCGAGGCCGCACGGCTCTCCGAGGAGCGGGCGCTGGCAGCCGCAGAAAATCTTGAAAGCGTCGGCATTGTGGATCAGGCGGCCGGGAAGGCTGGCCTTGGTGACCCGGCGGACCCGGTGGCCGCCACCTCTCCCGAAACGCCGGAGTCGCCGCTCTCCCCCGAGCACGGCAACGAGCCCTCCACGCACGAGCCACCACAGCAGGAGCCGCACGAGCACGACCGGACCTCAGACACCCCCGCGCCTCACGGCCGTGGCGACAAGTCCTCTGACCCGTCCGGGCCACCCACGCACACGGAAGCAGACAGGCACGACACACCTGCCACGGACACCGCGTCCGTCCAGGTATCCGTCGAGGTGTCCGTCGAGCAGCTGACCGCAGGTCTGCTGCGGCTGCACGCCGAGCGGATGCAGGTCGTCGCGCGCGAGCAGCACACCCGCGACAGCTTCACCACGCTCCACCCCGAGGTCCTGGTGACCGAGGTGGCCGCGCTGCCCGGTGACGTGCACGACCTGGCAGGCCTCAGGGCCGTAGGGGAACTGCTGGCGACCGGTTCCGCTTCCACCCCGGCCGGAGCTTCGTAGCACCGACAGGACGCCCGCGGGCAGCCCTCGCGGCTACCCCACGGCGGCGAACGTCTCGTGCAGTTCGTCATCGTGCAGTCCGTCGGCACGCAGGCCGTCGTCCAGGCCCGCCGCTGCGGGCAGCATGCCTGTGGACCGCTCGTACTCACTGCGGGCGGTCTCCAGCAGGCGGCGCCAGGACGTGACGGTGGGCCGACGGCGCAGCAACGCGCGGCGCTCCCGCTCTGTCATCCCGCCCCACACGCCGAACTCGACGCGATGGTCCAGCGCGTCGGCCAGGCATTCGGTCCGCACCGGGCATCCGGTGCACACCGCCTTGGCCCTGTTCTGCGCTGCCCCTTGTACGAACAATTCATCCGGATCGGTAGTGCGGCAGGCTGCCTGCGCACTCCAGTCGGTTACCCAGCCCATCCCGGCGCCGTCCTCTCCCGAATCGAGGCTCCCCCACGGCGACAGCGGCATATTCACCGTTGCCAGTTGAGGACGTTACGGAAGGTGGCGACAGCACAACACCCCCTTCGGGCCCAATCTTGGATGGCCCGAACGGACTATGCGTACGCGGCAGATCACCCAGAGGAGTGACGGGAGGACATGCGGGACCTTCCCGACGGAATCGGGACAGAAACCCCAAGTCGCAACGGACATTCAGTTACACACGAGGCGAATTCGGGAGCGCCACGACAGCTGGCTGAATTCCGTTGAGGGCCGTGCAGGGGGGTTGATGCAAATTCGGACTGCTGTGACAGTTGAGAGCAGCTTAGGCCAAGGCCTATACGCGTGTCCGGCGAATGAGAACGTAGGCTGCCCCCATGCCAAAGAAGCGCTCAGGCGGGGGTCTCACGACGACCCAGCAGGCCGCCAAGTTCCTCGGTGTCGCCGCACTCTCCGGAGCTGTACTGGCCGGCATCGCACTGCCGGCCGCAGGCGCACTGGGGCTCGCAGCCAAGGGAACGGTCGAGGGATTCGACGAGATCCCTTCGAACCTCAAGACCCCGCCACTGAGCCAGAGGATCAAGATCCTGGACAACGAGGGCGGGCTGATCGCGACGGACTACTCGCGCGACCGGACCGTCGTCCCGCTCAAGGACATCTCGCCGTACATGCAGGACGCGATCGTCGCGATCGAGGACTCGCGGTTCTACCAGCACGGCGCGGTGGACCTCAAGGGCATCCTGCGCGCGATGAACCGCAACGTGCAGGAGGGCGGTGCCGCGCAGGGCGCCTCGACGCTCACTCAGCAGTACGTGAAGAACGTCTTCGTGGAGGAGGCGGGCGACGACCCGGACAAGGTCGCCGAGGCCACCCAGCAGACCCTGGGCCGCAAGGTCCGTGAGCTGAAGTACGCGATCCAGGTCGAGGAAGAGCTCGGCAAGAAGAAGATCCTGGAGAACTACCTCAACATCACGTTCTTCGGGCAGCAGGCCTACGGCGTCGAGGCCGCCTCGCAGCGTTACTTCTCCAAGCACGCCAAGGACCTCAAGCTGGAGGAGGCGGCGATGCTGGCCGGCCTCGTCCAGTCGCCGACCCGGTACGACCCGGTCAACGACGCGGAGGAGGCGACCAAGCGCCGCAACATCGTGCTCCAGCGCATGGCGGCCGTCGGCAACATCTCGCAGGACGAGGCCGACAAGGCTGTCGCGGCCCCCATCGAGCTGAAGGTCAGCAAGCCGAACAGCGGCTGCATCACAGCCGTCAGCGGCGCCGGGTTCTTCTGCGACTACGTGCGCAAGACCGTCCTGACCGACCCGTCCTTCGGGAAGACGCCGGAGGAGCGCTCGAAGCTCTGGGCCCTCGGCGGTCTGACCGTCAAGACCACTCTCTCGCCGCGCGCGCAGAAGGCGGCCAACGAGGCCGCGACCTCGAAGGTCCACAAGGACGACAAGGTCGCCGCCTCGGTGGTGCAGGTCGAGCCCGGTACCGGCAAGATCCTCTCGATGGGCCAGTCCAGGCCCTACGGCCTGGACCAGAAGAAGAACGAGACGGTGCTGAACCTCGCCGTCAGCAACAAGCTGGGCGGCAGCACCTACGGCTTCCAGGTCGGCTCGACCTTCAAGCCGATCACGGCCGCCGCGGCACTGGAGAAGGGCATCAGCCCGGCGCAGAGCTACAGCTCCGACTGGAAGATCTCGGTGCCGATGAACTCCTATCGGAACTGCGCGGGATCGCCTGTCGGAAGCGGGAACTGGGACCTCCAGAACGAGATGGAGTCCGAGAAGGGCGCCTTCGACATGACGAGCGCGCTCGGCAAGTCGATCAACACCTACTTCGCCAAACTGGAACAGCAGGCCGGGCTGTGCGAGACGGTCACCATGGCGAAGAAGCTCGGCTACGAGCGGGGCGACGGCAAGCCCGTCTCGGACAACAACCCGTCGATCACCCTGGGCGGCACGGAGAGCACTCCGCTCGGCATGGCCGCCTCGTACGCGGCGTTCGCCAACCGCGGCACGTTCTGCACGCCGATCGCCATCGAGGCCATCACCGACGCGAACGGCAAGAAGCTCGGCGTACCCAAGTCCTCGTGCTCGCGGGCGATGAGCGAGAAGACGGCCGACACCCTCAACCAGATGCTCAAGGGCGTCGTGGAGGACGGGACCGGCACCCAGGCCGGCTTGACGGACCGCGACAACGCGGGCAAGACCGGTACCACCAACGACCGCGTGGACGCATGGTTCGTCGGCTACACGCCGAACCTGTCCACGGCCGTGTGGGTGGGTGCGGACGTCGGCAAGAAGGTGCCGATGTACAACATCACCATCGGCGGCCAGTACTACGACAAGGTCTGCGGTGGCTGCCTTCCCGGTCCCATCTGGAAGACGGCGATGACCGGGGCACTGACCGCCTCGGAGACCCCGGCCTTCAACCCGATCTCGGTGCCGCGCGCCAAGGAGAAGGCCAAGGACAAGGGCCGCGGCGGGGACACGGGCGGCGGGAACGAGAACGACAAGCCCGGCGGCGACCCCATCGGCGGCATCACCCTGCCGCCCGGCTTCATCGGCGGGAACGACGGCGGGCGCGGCGGCGGCAACGGCCGCTGACCGTACGGTCCACCCGGACGACGTCATAAGTGAAGGAGGGGCGCCCCCGGCCGGGGGCGCCCCTCCTTCACTTCACGCATCGGCCTCTCAGCCCGCGAGCAGCTTCTTCACCGTGGCGGCGACCCGGCCGCCCTCGGCGAGCCCTGCCACCTTCGGGTTGACGATCTTCATGACGGCGCCCATCGCGCGCGGCCCCTCGGCACCGGCGGCCTTCGCCTCCCCGACAGCCTGCGCGACGATCGCGTTCAGCTCGTCGTCGGACAGCTGCTTGGGCAAGTACGCGTCGAGCAGCTCACCCTCGGCCCTCTCCCGCTCGGCCTGCTCCGTCCGGCCGCCCTGTGCGAAGGCCTCGGCCGCCTCGCGGCGCTTCTTCGCCTCCTTGGCGATCACCTTCTGCACCTCGTCGTCGGAGAGCTCGCGCGACGTCTTGCCGCTGACCTCTTCCTTGGTGATCGCGGTCAGGGTGAGCCGGAGGGTGGACGAGGTGAGCTCGTCACGCGCCTTCATGGCCGTGGTGAGGTCTTCCTTGAGCTTGGACTTGAGCGTGGTCATGCGGTGATTGTGACAGGTACGGGGCACCCGTCGCCCGCCTGTTTTCGTCCCACCGCATCGTTTCTGCGACGATGGGCCCATGCGCGCACGCTACGGAGTACCCCTGAAAGTCACGGCAGTCGGCGCAGCGGTCGGTGCCGCCGGCCTCGTCTACGCGGCCGGATTCGAGGCACGCTCGTTCCGCCTCCGCCGGATCGCGGTTCCCGTACTCCCCCAAGGAGCACGCCCGTTGCGCGTACTCCAGATCTCCGACGTCCACATGGTGAGCGGCCAGCGCAAGAAGCGCGCCTGGCTGCAGTCGCTGGCGGGCCTGCGCCCGGACTTCGTGGTGAACACCGGCGACAACCTCTCCGACCCGGAGGCGGTGCCCGAGCTGCTCGACGCGCTCGGCCCGCTGATGGAGTACCCCGGGGTCTACGTCTTCGGTTCCAACGACTACTACGGCCCGAAGCTGCGCAACCCGGTCCGCTATCTCCTGGAGAAGACCCAGGGCAAGCACGGGCTCAACGGGAACGCGCCGGCGGTCGACGTCGTCCACAACCCGTGGGAGCCGATGCGGGACGCCTTCGACGAGGCCGGCTGGCTGAACCTCTCCAACACCAGGGGCCGGATCAAGGCCGACGGGCTGGAGATCGCCTTCACCGGCCTTGACGACCCCCACATCAAGCGGGACCGTTACGCCGAGGTCGCCGGTGGCCCCGAGGCGGACGCCGACCTCTCGGTCGGCGTGGTCCACGCCCCGTACCTGCGCTCCCTGGACGCCTTCACGGCGGACGGTTACCCCCTGGTCCTGGCCGGTCACACCCACGGCGGGCAGCTCTGCATCCCCTTCTACGGCGCTCTCGTCACCAACTGCGACCTGGACACGGACCGGGTGAAGGGCCTCTCCAGCCACACGGTCGGCGACCGTCGCGCCTACCTCCACGTCTCGGCGGGCTGCGGCACGAACCGCTACACCCCGGTGCGCTTCGCCTGCCCGCCCGAGGCGACCCTGCTGACGCTCACGCCCCGCGACTGAAGCCCCTGCCCTGCACAAAACCGGATTTCGCCTCCGGGCGCCGGTGGGCTAAAGTAATCGGTGTCGCCGGGACAACCGGTGGACATCGGGGTGTAGCGCAGCTTGGCAGCGCGCTTCGTTCGGGACGAAGAGGTCGTGGGTTCAAATCCCGCCACCCCGACAGCTGAAACACCAGGTCAGGGGCCTGATCCGCTTAGCGGGTCGGGCCCCTGACTCGTTCCTGGAGGCGTCTCCCACGCAGCAGAACGGCGGCGAACGGCTCAGCCCGCCCGGGAGCCGCTGAGGATTCCGGGAGCCCGTCCGGGAGCCGAACCGCTCCCCGAGCCCCTTCCGGACCACCCGGACATCAGGCTGCTACCGCCGGGATCAGGCCGGAACAGTTTCGCCACCCGGGTCCCTCTCGCCCGGAAGAAGAGTAGCCCGCCGCAGGTCGCGCCGAAGTGGCTACCGCGGCTCGCTCCGGAGCCTCTGTCCGCAAGCGGCGGAGCATCACCGGGACGCGATTCCGGGTCCCGGTCACGGCCTCGGCGCGGCCCTCGCAATGCACTATTCAATTTCTTTGGCGCATCATCTAGGGTTGCCATCATGGCGAATCAGATTGCAACCGGTCCGAAGCTTCTGGAATACGTCAGGGAGTTCTCTCTCAGGGAGGACGACATTCTGCGCGACCTGCGGCAGTTGACCGCGGAGTTACCCCATGGCGAAGCGATGCAGGTCATGCCGGAAGAAGGACAGCTCCTCGCGTTCCTGATCGCGTCGGCCGGGGTCGTCGACGTGCTGGAACTCGGCACCTTCACCGGCTACAGCACCCTGTGCATGGCCCGCGCCCTTCCGCCGCACGGGCGGTTGATCACCTGTGACATCACCGACCGATGGCCGGAGATCGGCGCCGATCACTGGCGGCGCGCGGGCGTTTCCGGGCGTATAGATCTTCGCATCGGCGCGGCGGCCGACCTTCTTGAGAAAATGCTCGCCGACGGTTATTCCGACCGCTTCGGTCTCGTTTTCATCGATGCCGACAAAGCGAATTATCCTCGGTATTACGAACTGGCACTGCGGCTTGTGCGGCCGGGCGGAATGGTGGTGGTGGACAACACGCTTTTCTTCGGCCGGGTCATCGACCCTCTCGCCGACGACGCGGACACCACCGGTGTCCGTGAGGTCAATGCCACGATCCGCGACGACCGGCGGGTCGATGTCTGCATGCTCCCGATGGCCGACGGCATCACTCTGGTCCGCCGCAGGTGATCACTGCCGGTGGCTGCGGGACCGGGCCCACCGGCCGGCCCGGGCCAGGCACCGTCAGCACTCAGTCCGGGAGTCCCGCCCGGGTCGGCGCCAGGTCGGTCATGTCCGGAGCGATCAGCCGGACCGTCGTCGGAGGCTCCCGCCGCTCGGCGGTGAGGTGCAGCAGCAGGACGTCCTCACCGGAACTCTCCGGGATCTCGTCCCGGCAGTCGCAGGACTGCTCGTCGAAGCCCGCGAACCGGTAGGCGATCTCCATCACCCGGTTGCGGTCGGTGGCGCGGAAGTCCGCCAGCAGATGGACACCGGCCAGGGCGGCCTGGTCGACCAGCCAGTTCAGGATGATCGTGCCGGCGCCGAACGCCACCACACGGCACGAGGTGGCGAGCAGCTTGAGGTGCCACGCCCGTCCGTGCTTCTCGAGCAGCACCACGCCCACTGCGCCGTGCGGCCCGAAGCGGTCGGTGAGTGTCGTGACCAGAACCTCATGGCTCGGGAGGGTGAGGAGCGCGCGCAGCACCTCGTCCGGGTAATGCACCCCGGTCGCGTTCATCTGGCTGGTGCGCAGGGTCAGTTCCTCGACCCGTGACAGTTCCTCGTCCGTGGCCCGCCCGATGCGCATCACCATGTCCAGCGAGCGGAGGAAGTCCTCGGACGAACCGGCGAACCGCTCCCGCTCATCCGTACGCCGGAAGCCGGCCTGGTACATCGTCCGGCGCTGTCGCGAGTCGACGGTCACCGACCTCGGGCTGAACTCGGGCAGGGACAGCAGTGTCGTCGCGTCCTGTGCCGCGTAACAGCGCACCTCGGGCAGGTGGAAGGCGACCTCAGCCCGCTCGGCCGGCTGGTCGTCGATGAACGCGAGGGTGCCGGGAGCGAAATCCAGCCGGTCGGCGATCCGGCGTACCGCGTCCGACTTGGGCCCCCAGCCGATCTCCGGGACGACGAAGTAGTCGGCGATGCCGAGGGCCTCCAGCCGTGCCCAGGCGATGTCATGGTCGTTGCGGCTGCACACCGACTGCAGAACACCCCGGGCGTCCAGGCCGACGATCACCTCACGGTTCGCCTCGGACAGGACGACGTTCTCGTCCTCCAGCAGCGTGCCGTGCCAGAGCGTGTTGTCGAGGTCCCAGACCAGGCACTTCACGGTCCCGGGCGGGACCGCCGGCGCGGTGTCGCTCATGTTCGGCTCCTTGTGATGACGTCCTGGTGTCGACGTCGTGGTGCGTGACGTCCCGGTGATGACGTTCGGTGGCCACGGGTGAGGTCACCGGCGGCTGAGCGCGTGGTCGGCCAGGATCAGCTGGCACATCTCGTCGCTGCCCTCGATGATCTCCATGAGCTTGGCGTCGCGGTACGCCCGCGCGACGAGGTGACCGTCCCGCGCCCCGGCCGACGCGAGCACCTGCACCGCGGTGGCCGCGCCCCTGGCCGCGTGCCCGGCACTGACGTACTTCGCCAGTACGACGGCGGTGACCAGGTCCGGGGCGTTCTCGTCCCAGCAGCGGCTTGCGTACTCGCAGGCCCGGGTGGCGACCTGTTCGGCGGTCCACAGGTCGGCCAGGTGCCGGGCGACGAGCTGGTGCTGCCCCAGCGGTCGGCCGAACTGGTGGCGGGAGCGGGCGTGGCCGACGGCCGCGCTCACGCAGGCCCGCAGGATTCCGGCACACCCCCACGCGACCGAGATCCGGCCGTACGCCAGGGCCGTCGTCACCAGCAGGGACAGCGGCTGCCGCCCGCCACCCAGCAGGCTGTCGAGCGGCAACCGCACGTCGTCGAGCAGGACCTCCGCGTGCCCGGCAGCCCGGCAGCCCAGAGGATCCGGCACCGGCCGCACCTGGACGCCGGGGGCGTTGCGGGGCACCACCACCACGGCACCGTCCTCGCCCATCCGGGCGGCGACGAGGAAGAGATCGGCGTACTCGGCTGCGGTCACCCACTTCTTCCGGCCGGTGAGCGACAGGGTGTCGCCGTCGACGGTGACGCTGGTCGCGATGGCCGACAGGTCGCTGCCCGCCTGCGGTTCGCTGAAGGCCACGGCCGCCGTGTCACCCGAGGTCAGCCGGGGCAGCAGATCCGACGCCTGATCCGGGTCACCGAGCCGTTCGACGGTCCACGCGGCCATGCCCTGCGAGGTCATGACGCTCCGCAGCGAGCTGCACAGGCTGCCGACATGAGCGGTGAACTCGCCGCTGTCCGCGCTGCTCCATCCAGGTCCGCCGTACCTCGCCGGAACCTGGGCGGTGAGGTGTCCGGCCGCACCGAGTTCCCGCACCACGTCTTCGGGCAGCCGGCCCGCCCGGTCCCAGCCGGACGCCCGGTCGCCGACCAGTTCGGTGACCGCCGCGGCCGCCGCGGCGACGGCGTCACGCACCGGGACCGCCGGCCGGCTGCCGGAGCCGTTCGACCAGTGCGCCCATCCGCTGGACGGTGCGGAAGTTGTCCATCCGCAGGTCGGCGCCGCGGATGGCGATGCCGTACGTCCTCTCCAGATGCACCACCAGCTCCATGGCGAAGATCGAGGACAGGCCCCCGTTACCGAAGACGTCCGCGTCGGTCGCCCAGTCCCTCCCCGTGTGCTTCGCCAGGAATCGCAGCAGGTCCGTCCGGACCCTGCCGGCGTCGCCGGCGGGTTCCGGCACCGGATGGTCGGGTGACGTGGTCATGTCTTTTCTCCCTCGTACTCGTAGAAGCCGCGCCCGCTCTTGCGGCCGAGGTGGCCGGCCCGCACCATCTCCAGCAGCACGTCGCAGGGGCGGCAGCCTTCGTCGCCGGTCCGGCCGTGCAGCACCCACAGCGAGTCGACCAGGTTGTCCAGCCCGATGAGATCGGCGGTGCGCAGCGGCCCCGTCGGATGACCCAGACATCCCTGCATGAGCCGGTCGACCGACTCGGCGTCGGCGGTGCCCGCCGCCACCACCCGGACCGCATCGTTGATCATGGGATGCAGGATCCTGCTGGTGACGAAACCCGGCGCGTCCGCGACGACGACCGGCTCCCGGCGCAGCGCGGCGAGCAGCGCCCGCAGCGCGTCCAGGGTCGCCTCGCCGGTCCGCGTACCCCGGATGACCTCGACCGTCCGGATCAGGTAGGGCGGATTCATGAAGTGGGTGCCGATGAGGTCCTCCGGCCTTGCCGCCGCCCGGGCCAGCTCGTCGATGGGGATCGCCGACGTGTTCGAGATGATGGGGGTGCCGGGCGCGACCAGGGCGGACACGTCCGCGAGGACCTTCGCCTTCGCGTCGGCGTCCTCGGTGACCGCCTCGATCACCGCGGTGGGCGCCGCGTCGCCGGCCGTCACCAGATCGGCGAGCGACAGGCAGGTGCCGAGAGCGCCGGGGGCCACCCCGTCCGGCAGGGCGCCCATCAGCTGCGCCGTCCGCACCTGGTGGCCGATCCTCGCCGGTGCCTCGTCCAGCCGGCGCCGGTCCAGGTCGACCAGCGACACCGCGATCCCGTGCCCGACGGCCAGCGCGGCGATGCCCGACCCCATCACCCCCGCTCCGAGCACAGCCAGTCGCAGCCCGGCGCCGGGCGTACCGCTCTCCGCTGCCATGTCGTCCCTCTTTCGGTCCCGGCCCGGCCGGGAGGCTCCCGGGCTACGTCGAATCACGGTGATCGCCGACGGCGGCCACGGGAGGACCCGGACCGCCGCCCCCGGTCACTTCTCCGGGCGGCCCGCTTCGGTCCGGGAAGGCTGAGGTGGTGCGACCCCCGTGGGTTCCGTGTAGAACTGCTGCGCCCACTGCCGGTAACGGCCGATCGGTCCGTCGCCCTTGGCGAGCTTCGGGTGTTCGACGTGCTCCTGGTGGTGCCACATCAGCAGGTCCGCGCCGGTGTCGACGCTCGCCACCCGCTGGAGGACGGCGCTGAGCAGCCGGGCGGCGGGCAGCGCCGCCGCGCGCCCGATCCGCTCGGGCAGGCCGGGGATGCCGGTCAGCTCCAGCTTCGTACCGAACCGGAGATGTATGCGTCCCGCGCCGGTGGCGGTCGCGTGGAGCATCACGTACAGGTTGCCCGCACCCCGGGGCAGGACCGTCCTCGCCGCGATGGTGCCCAGTCCGATCACGGTGAGCGTGTACGACTGGCGGGACCCGCGCATCATGGTGCCGCGTGCGGTGGCGGTGACGGTGCTGATCGGTTTCCCGGCCACCGGGTTGCCCCCGATCTCCAGATCCTTGAGACCGTGCAGTGCGGGCAGATGACCCCAGTCGAACGCGTTCTCGATGACGTCCTGCGGGTGGCCGGCGATGTCGAAGGTGTCGTGGCTGTACGGCTGCCGCTCATCCATGGGCAGCGCCGGGACGTCCCACTCCGGGGGCAGACCGAGGGCGTGCCACCACACGTAGACCGAGCCGTTGACCTCGCACACCGGGTACTGCGACAGCGACGCCTTCGGCGGCGGCTTGTCGTAACCGGTGCGCACGCAGACGCCGGCCGGGTCGAAGGCGAAGCGGTGGAAGGGGCAGACGATGTCCTCGCCCTCGACCGATCCCCCGACCCCGAGATGCGCCCCCAGGTGCGGGCACCGCGGCCGGACGGCTCTCAGCAGACCACGGGTCGTCCGGTAGAGGACGACCTCCGTGCCCGCGAGCGGACGCGTGGTGACGGACCCGCGCCCCAGCTCGTCGCTGAAGGCCAGGCAGAACCATCCGTTCGGGTACGGACGGGAGGGAGCGTGCAGGGTGTCGGCCGGGGCCGCGCCGGGCCGGCCGGCCTCCCGGGAGCTGAGAAGCTGCTTCACTAGGGGTTTCAGGTGAGGCTTCATGGCGTCACTCCTGGTGCTGCACCGGGCAGACGGGGGCGCCCGCCGGGGTGGACGGCTGGGCAGGCGCGGACCGCGAAGAGGCGGCGTGCAGCCCGGCGCCGTCGGCGCTGCCCGTCCGCCGCGCGCTGAGCCGCAGGGTCAGTCCGCGCGAACTCAGACTGGTCTCCACCTTGGGCTTGAACGGCTGCTCGCCGGCCGGGGTCAGCTCCCAGCGGGAGACGATCGCGGTCAGGGCCAGGATGGCCTCGGTGAGGGCGAACTGGTCCCCGATGCACTTGCGGGGGCCGGCGCCGAAGGGGATGTAGGAGGCCCGGTCGGGCTGGACGCCCAGCCAGCGGTCCGGGTCGAACCGGTCGGGGTCGGCGAAGAGATCGGACCGCCGGTGCAGGAGGTACGCGCTGAGCACCAGGGTGCTGCCGCTCTTGAGGCGTACCCCGCCGAGTTCGGCGTCCTGCCTGACGGTGCGGGTCATCATCCAGGCGGGCGGATACAGCCGCAGCGTCTCCGTCACGACCCGGGAGGCCAGGCCGAGGGACGGCAGGTGCGCTGCATCGAGCCTTCCGCCCGCCAGGACGCTGTCGGTCTCGGCCTGGAGGCGGTGCTGGACGTCCGGGTTCGTGGCGAGCAGGTGCAGCGCCCAGGCCAGGGTGATGGCCGTGGTCTCCATCCCCCCGAGGAAGAACGTGAGTGCCTCGTCCGCCAACTCGGCGTCGCTCAGCTGCCTCCGGCCGTCCTCGCTCTCCTCGTCGACCGCCCCGACCAGTGTCGAGAGCAGATCGGCACGGTCCGTGGGATCGGCACGCCGCTCGGCGATGATCTCCGCGATGGTGTCCGACAGCCGGTGCCGTGCCTGGTCGTACCGGCGTTTCTGCCGGGTCGGCAGCCGACGCAGCAGGGCCGGCGTCATCATCCGGCGGAAGAACGCACTCACGATGGTGGCGGTGTCGGCCAGGGCGCGCCGCATGGTCTCCTCCGGCAGCGCGCCGCTGAACATCGTCTCCATGGTGGCCCGCGTCGTCAGCGTCATCATTTCCTGGGTGACGTCCAGGACGTCGCCGTCGCGCCAGGACCTGGACTTCAGCTCCGCCGCGCGGGCGAACACCGCGCCGTACCCGGGGAGCCGGGTGGGGTGGAAAGAGGGCTGGCACAGCCGCCGTTGCCGCCGGTGCAGGGTGTACGAGCAGGTGGACAGGCCGTCACCGATGACCTCGCGGATCCGGTCGTAGATCGGGCCGCCCTTGTCGTAGACGCGGTCGTTCAGGAACACCTGCCGGGTCAGGGCAGGGTCACAGACCATCACGGCGGTACTCGGGCCGAGCCGCACCCGGACCAACTCGCGGTACCCGGAAAGGGACATGATGAACGCCAGCGGATCACGGAGCAGGGGCAGCGCGTGGCCCAGCAGCGGCAGGGCCCGGGGCGCGAGCGGAACCGACGCCGCGGTCGCGGTACTCGTGTCTGTCATGGACAAACCTCATTCTGTCTCTGAACCACCGGCGAATGCCGCCGTGGCGGAGTCGCGGGTGATCTCGATCAGCACGGTGGTCCAGCGGAAGCCGACCCCGAAACTCACGACGAGGACGCGGTCCCCGGCCCGCAGGGTGCCGGAGCGGAACGTCCGGTCGAGGGCGAGTAGGACGTCGGACGGGCCTGCGTGGCCGAGGTGCCGGCCGTAGGTCCAGCTGGTGTCGTCGGCACGCAGGCCGAGCGGCGAGCCCGAAAGCAGCAGGTCGAGGACGACCGACCCGATCGCGATGGGCACCACGTGCGAGATGTCCGCCGGCTTCACGGCGGCCTCGTCGAGGACGGTCCGGATGCAGCGGTGGGTGGCCCGTTGCAGCACCTCGATGTGGGGCATGAACCCGGTCTCCTCGACCGGGAACCGCCGGGCGGCACCCGTGTACCCCTCCCTGGCCCGGGTCTGCGCCTCCAGTTGCGGCTCGGTGGCGTGGGCGGTCGCCACCAGACGGGCGAAGCCCGTACCGCGCGTGAGGACGGCGGCGGCACCGGCGTCACCGGCGACGTAACCCAACTCCTTCGAATATCCCCATCGTTCGTCCGGGAACCGGGCACCGGTCGTGACCAGCGCGGCTTTCGCGGCCGGCCGGGCGGTGAGGTGTTCGGCCGCGGCGACGAGTGCGGCGGCCCCGCCGTCACTGGCCGCGCCCACCTCGATCCCGGCGGTGTCCTTCCCGCCCAGCACCCGCGTCAGGTAGGCCGCGGGCGTGTAGTGGTCCCCGTCCTGGAAGCCGGCGTGCACGAGCAGACTCAGGTCGGCGCTGGGGACGTCGGCGTGGCGCAGCGCCTTGAGGCCCGCACGGGCCGCCATCCGCGTCGCCGTGTCGTCCGTCGAGACGGCGGCCGAGGTGAACCCGTTGAGCGCCAGGGTGGAGGGCTGCCGGGTGGAGGGCTGCCGGGTGCCCGGCCCGCCCTGCGGCTCCTGCTCGGCGGGCCTGATGGGGGGTACCCACGCTCCGGTCCCGGCGATCGTGATCTCCTGCCACAACACTGCTGTCTCCTCGGCTGTCACGTAAGGGGCGACTGGGGAACGCGTGCGCGGGGCCTGATCACTTCTCCGCTGTGGTCCAGGGGGTGTGCGGTGACCCCGGCGATCCGGGCCAGCACCCGGCCGTCACCGGTCGTGGCGGTCAGGTCCCCGGTGGCGTAGTCGCAGTGCAGCCGGATGGCCGGATGGTCCGCGCTGAGCCGGCAGTCGTTGCCCGGCCCGCCGAGATCGACCTCGTCGAGGCCGGCCATCGGGCCCACCAGTGGAGGGCTGTCACCACGCGGCGGCAGCAACAACAGGTGCACCATGGCGTCCAGCAGGATCGTCGGCACGGCCATCCCGTCCAGGGCCGGAGCCCAGGCGGCGTGGTCCAGGCCGAACCTGGCGCTGTTCCCGTCCGGGCCGCGGGCGTAGTCGCCGGTGCCGGCGAACGGGCCTGTGAGCGAGATCGGCGGATCGGGGGAGTAGACCGGCATCGCGAAATCAGGTTCGGGCTCGTGGGACGAGCAGTCGGGAGGGCCGGCGAGCGCGGGGTAGCGATCCGCCAGCAGGACCTTCGTCTCGCACAGCAGGTCGTTGAAGCGCAGCACCTTGCCGTTCTTGCCGAGCCGGTGGGCGGTCATCCTGACGGACACCTCGGCGCGGTCGCGCTCGCGGCGGGTGACCCGGGCCTCCACCGCGACGGTACGCAGCGGTCCGCCGAGCCTGACCGTGATCGACGTCCGGCAGGAGAGGCCGCGGAACCCGGTGACCACGAGACCGGGGCACAGGGCCACGGCCGCGCCGGCCGCCGCCTCGAGGGTGAACGTGCCGGGCAGTGTGTACGCGCCGTTGACCCGGTGGTGGCGCATCCACCGGCCGTCCTCCTCGGCCAGCGTGAGCGGATCCCAGGTCTTGGTGAAGACGGCCCAGTCCTCGCCCCGGTACTGGACACCGTCGAGCAGTGGCGTCGTCAGCGCCGGATCCGGCGGGGCGGGCGGTGGCGCGTCCGGGGCGGGGGGACGCGGATCGGCGGCGGCACCGTAGGTGCTGATCCCGCGCAGGGCCAGCAGCCGGCGTTCTTCCTCCCGGATGAAGAACGACACCCCGCCGGCCGGTGGCCGGGTGACGGCGGACAGGAACTGCGCCTGTCCCTGTGCGGTGCTGATGTAGGCGTCCATCTGGTTGCGCTTGAGGGTCTCGCGCATGCTGACGCTGCTGGCGACACCGACCTCCCGCCAGCCGCTCCACAGGACCGCGACCTCCCGGTGGCCGTCCGGTGCCTGCCGCTGGGCCTGGGCGCCGGCGAACGCGAGGTACTCGTTGACGGCGCAGTAGTCGATGTCACCGGGCGCGGGGGCGAGGGTGGCCAGGGTGCTGAAGTTGCACCAGATCCGGGGCGGGCGCCCGGCCAGGGCCCGTTTGAGGTTGCGGTAGCCGGTCGCCTTGGTGGTACGGACCGCCCGGAAATCGGTCAGGGTCTTGGCGTGCAGCGCACGCGAACGCAGATCGAGGACGGTGTTGACGAGCAGGTCGATCTGTCCGTGCCGGTCGAGGACCTCGGCGAGGACGGCGGTGGTGCGCCCGGCGTCCAGGATGTCGCACGCCCGGTGATGGACACGGTCCCGGCCGCACAGCTCCGCCAGCCGTTCCACCGTACGGAGCACTTCCAGGCGCGCCTCGGCCTTCTCGTACGCGGCTCTCAGCTCACGCACCGGCGCGTCGGGGCGCCTGCGGCGTTCGGCGGCGATGAACTCGGCCTGCGGGGGGAGCGCTTCACCGTCCTCCGGCAGCGGGGTGCGGCCTATGACGTACACATGCGGCCGTTCGCTGGTGCGGGCGAGGGCGTGGAGAAGCTCGGGCGTGATGCCCCGGGCGCCGCCGAAGGCGACCACGACCGCGCCGGGCGGCAGTGTGGCCTCTCCCGCGGGGGGCGGTGCCGCGTGGTCGTCGGCGACGGCCAGGGTCAGCCAGCCGTCCGCGCGGTGGACGAGCGTGTGCGTCGGCACCTGGGCCGTGCCGGCCCGCGCCAGCTGGTCCAGGGCGGTGGCGGCGTCCGGTGCGTCGCTGAGCAGGGTCACCCCGCCGCACTGCGGGACCTCGGCGCGGACGGAGCGGATGAGGCCGGTGAACAGGCCGCTCAGCGGGGGCGGCAGGTCGTGCGGCACCGCCCCGAGCAGGACCGCGCTGAGCGTGCCGCCGGTGCGCAGCGCCGGCAGCGCCGCCTGGAGGGTGGTGAAGGTGAGGTCCTGGAGATCTTCCAGCCGGGTGGCCTCGGCCTCGTCGGCCACGTCGTCGTGGACGGGCAGCCGGGACAGGACCCGGATGTGACGGGGCACGAACGGCAGGCCGGCCAGGGTGCCGGGTGCCTCCTCGGCCGGTACGTGATCGGCGCCCCCGACGCCCGCTCGCGGCGACCAGACGGCGGTGTCCGGGCCGGTGACCGCAGCCGCGAGATCCGGGGCGTCGGTGAGGACGATGGTGCCCGGCGGGATCGGCGCCGTGGCCGGGTCTCCGGGCGGCGGGGGCGTCGGGACGAGCCGGAGGGTCTGGCGTCGGCCGGTGAACTCCTCCGTCCGTCCGGGCTCGGCGGGTACCGGCCCGGTCCGTGCGGGGTGAAGCGGCTCCGTACGTACGGACTCCTCCGGCCCGGTCCGTGCGGGGTGAAGCGGCTCCGTACGCGCGGACTCCTCCGGCCCGGTGTGCACGGCGGCCTCCGGGGTGCGGCGGGGCGGGTCGTCGGACGGCCGGGTGAACCGGATCAGCGGTGATCCGGCGGCGGCGGGCGTCACCACGGTGTCCGTCGCGGTGACAACGCCCTTGAGGACCGCCAGCAGGGCGTCCAGCGACAGATAGGTGTGTCCGGCGCCGACCAGCACGGGCAGGGCGTGCGCGGGCGTGGCCGGGTGTCCGGGACCGGCACCGTCGACCGCGGTGGAGAGCGTGCCCAGGACGGGCAGCTGATGCTCCAGCGCGGTCGAGCGCCGGGTGACCGCCAGCACGGCGGCACCTTCGGCGATGGACCGGCCCTCCGGCACCAGACCGTCGAGGTAGCGGTCCCAGCCGCTGATCGGCCGCAGGCACACGGCTCCGACGAGGGCCAGGTCGCACGCCCGGTGCCGGAGCTGGCGCAGGGCCAGGTCGACGGCCGTGTGGGTCGAGTCCCGCTGGGAGTAGAGGCTGACTCCCATGGCCTGGAAGTCGTAGTAGTTGGCGGCCCGGCCCGACAGGATGCAGGAGACCGCGCCTGTGAAGTCGTCCTCGTTCAGGTCGCCGGGGATCACCCCCTTCGCCTCGGCCATCCCCTTCGCCAGGTACTCCCTCAGCGTCCGCGCCTGTACCGGGTCGGGCAGGATGTCGAACGTGGTGGCGGCCTCGCGGGCGTGCACCCGCAGCGCCGCCTGGGTGTTGTGCGTGGTCGGCAGCGTCGATCCCACCATCACCGCCGTGCTGGGCCGCAGACCGGCGCCCGGCTCCCCGAGCCGGTCCAGCAGCGGTCCGAGGGCCTCGAGCATCATCAGGTGCGCGGCGTCCATATGACGCATCGTCAGCGGCGGGATGCGCACGTCCCGTGGGGACGGCAGTGGATACGGCGTACCGAAGCCGGATGCCGGGAGCGGGCCGTCACCGGCCAGCCAGGCGGGAACCCGGGCGGCGTCCAGACCGGGCAGGTGGGTGTTCCAGCCCACGACGACCAGGTCCTCGGTGTCGGCGACCGCGTCACCGCCTCGCCGGTGCGCGGGGGCGGCCTGCGGCACGCGGTCGGACAGGACCACGTGCGCGTCCGCTCCACCGAGGCCGAACGACGACACCCCGACCACACGCGGTCGTGCCCCGTCCGCCGTCCAGGGCGCGTCCTCGACCGGAACAGTCAGATGGGTGCCGTCCCCCAGCAGCGGGTGCGGGTCGGTGACCACGGGCTGACCCGGGACCGCTCCGCGTTCCAGGGCGACCAGCGCGTGCGCGACCGACACCAGGCCCGCCAGCACACCGGTGTGCCCGAAGACCTGCTTGTTCGACGTCAGCAGGCATGCCCGCTCCCGCGGCCCCAGCCGGGAGAGCAGCGAGCGCAGTTCGATCTCGTCGCCCACCGGCGTGCCGGTGCCGTGCGCCACGACCCAGTCCACGTCGTCGGCCTCGACGCCCGCGTCCGCCCAGGCCCGGGCTATCGCCAGTTCCTGTCCGCGCGTGGCCGGAGCGTGAATGCCCTTGCCCCGGCCGTCGGCGGCGAGACCGGTGCCCCGGATGACACCGAGCACCGGGTCGCCGTCGGCCACGGCCCGCGCGTACGTCTTGAGGGTGAGCACGACGGCGCCCTCACCGATCAGGGTGCCGTCGGCCGCCTGGTCGAAGGGGCGCACCCTGCCGCTCATCGAGATGCCCTGGGCGCGGCAGAAGAGCGTGAACCCGATCGGCTCGATCACCGAGGTCCCGCCGGCCAGCGCCACGTCGCAGGAGCCTTCACGCAGCGCCTTGACCGCGGCGTCCAGGGCGAACAGCCCACTGGCGCAGGCCGCGTCGAGGGTCAGGTGCTGGGAACCGGCGGGGATAAGCCCGCGTAGCGCGTCACGGGAGACGGACGCGGGCAGGTACGCCTTCGGATCCCCGCCGTCGCCACCGTAGTACGCGCTGATCGCGTGGTCGGCCATCTCGGCCAGCCAGTCACCGTCCGACCCGGCCGGGACGGCGTCGCGCACCATCCGCCGGTACTCGTCGCCCAGGACGACACCCTGGGGGCCGAGCCCGGTCTGGTCGTGGATACCGGTCGTCGCGGCGAGCCACCGGTCCGTCGGGCGTCGGCTGACGCCTGCCAGCGCCTGGACGGCGCAGTGCCGCAGCCAGCGGGTGGTCCGCGGCCGGCCGGGGTGGTCGGCGTCACCGTCCGGTTCGGCGATCGAGGCGGGGTCGGGGACGAAGTCGTGGAGGTAGCCGGCCTCACGGACGTAGAAGGCGTCGGTCTCCTCACGGGTGGGAGCCCAGAAGTGCTTCAGGTCGAAGGCGGACGGTTCGCTGGAGAGCAGGACGCCCTCCCGCAGTCGGTCCCAGAACTCGGCCGTGTTGTTCGCACCGGCCAGGGCCAGGCCGAGGCCGACCACCGCGACGGCGCCGGGGTCCGTCTCCGTCGCTTCGTCCGGGGCCTCGTCCGGCGCCTCGTCCGGCGTAGGGGCCGCCGCCGTTGGTGCAGGCGTGGGCGCGGATGCTGCCGGTGGGGGTTCGGGCGCCGGTGGGGGTGCCGGCAGGGCAGCGGCCGGCGCGGGTCGCGGTTCCGGTGTCCGTACCGGAACCGGGACCGGGGCCGCCGGCCGCTCGGGGGCGGGCCGGTGAGCCTCGGACGTCGGCGTCGTCACCGCTGCCGTCACCGCCGCCGCCGAGGGGGCCGGTTGGTTCCGGGCGGGCACACTCACCTGGTCCGCGAGCCTGCTGTGCAGCCGCATGCCCTGCATCCCGCCGATGCTGATGCCGCCGTCGGCGACGATGGTCTGACCGGTGATGAAGCCGGTGTCCTCGTGCAGGAGATGGCAGATCAACTTGGCCGCGGCCGGCGTCGAGAGGGTACGTCGCATCAGCTCGCTGGTCCCCGCCGGATCGGTGTGCACCGCCGCCGGGTCGTCGAGATTGACGACGATCTCGCTGTCGACGGAGCCCAGCAGCACGGTGTTGACCCGGACGCCCTGACCGGCCAGTTCGAGCGCCAGGTAGCGGACCAGTGACTCCAGGGCCGCCTTGGTGACCCCGCCGGGCCCGTAACCAGGAACCGGCTGGTGCGCACCGACGCTGGACAGGCAGAGGATGCTCGCGCCCTCCCTGCCCTTCATCAGCTCGGCCGCCCGGCGTGAACAGTGATAGGCGCCCATCACATTGGTGGACCACGCCCGCTGCCAGTAGGTGTCGTCGATGTCGAAGAGCGGCAGGAAGGCCCCGCCCGCGGCGTTGTTGATCAGGATGTCCAGGCCGCCGTGGCGCTCCCGGATCAGGTCGAACATCCGGTCGATCTCGCTGGTCTTGGCCACCGAGGCACGGATGAACTCGCAGCTGTGACCAGCGCGCTCCAGCTCGGCCCGCAGCAGCTCCGCCTGCTCGACCGAGTGAAAGTAGTTGACGATCACATGGGCGCCGCCCCGTGCCAGGCGGCGGACGATGTCCGCACCGAGGCTCTTCGCGGCTCCGGTCACCAGTGCGACCCGGCCTCGCAGACTGTCTGTGGAGCTCATCGCCCGGCAGCCTCCGCCCGCGCCTCTACGACAGTCTCCGCGATCCGGCGCAGGGTGCCGACGGTCAGCAGGGAGGAGTTCGCCCGGAGACCGGGCAGGTCGAACCGGTCGGACACCCGCCCCAGCAGGACGACCTGCTTGAGCGACTCCACACCCAGATCGGACTCCAGACCGTCGTCCTCACCGAGGAGGTCCGGCGGATAGCCGAGGAACTCCCCGTACAGAGTCTGTAACTCGTCCAGCACCGACTCGTAGTCCAACCCTACGGACGTGGGTGTGGTGACGGGGGCTGCGGCGACCACGACCGGGGCGACGGCGACGGGTGCGACCGCAGCCGGGGCGACGGCCGCGGGCACCGGAGAGGCGGCGGGGGCCACGTAGGACACGGGGGCCGCCGGTGCGGGCCCGTCGGGCAGCGGAACGGCGGGGAGCACCGGAACCGGCTCGGCCGCCACGGGTACGCTTGCCCGCGCGACGGGACCGTGCCCGTTGCCCGGCGACGCCGGCACGCGGGAGAACGGGCCACCCGCGGCGGGCTCGGTGACCAGCGCCCGGACGGCTCCGGCCGGATCGCTCTCGCTCAGCGGGACGACACACCGCACGCCCGGGACCGACGCCTCGACGAACTTGGTGACGACGGGCCACTCCCCGCACTCCACGAAGACGTCCGCGCCCGCCGCGTGCAGGTCACGGATCGTGTGCAGCATCCGGACGCGGGCGGTGAGCGCGCCGGCGACCAGGTCGACCGGGTCGTCGTCGCCGATGTCCCGCCCCAGCCAGGGTGAGCACACGCGCCAGCGCCCGGCGCCGTACGGAACACGGGGCGCGGTCGCCCGCAGGTCGCGTGCGGCCTGCGCCATCGCCGGGGAGTGGGTCGGATGCGGGACGCCCAGGGGGAAACTCGGCCAGCCCAGTGCGTCGGCCACCCGTTCCACGTGCTCGATCAGCGCTTCGGGGCCGCTGATGACGCTCTGCCGGGGGGCGTTCTCGCAGGCGAGCACCAGGTGGGGATGGTTGATCAGTCCGGCGAGCGACTCCGCCCTGGGGCCGTCCACGCCGACCGCCAGCATCTTTCCGTCCCAGCTCTGCCGGGTCAGTACCTGGGACCGGGCCACGGCCAGGCGCGCGGCGTCCTCCACGGACAGGTGCCCCGCGGCGGCCAGAGCCCACAGCTCCCCGATGCTCTGCCCGACGACGGCGACGGGCCGGGCCCCTTCGGCGATCAGCATGTCGTGCGTCGCGATGCTGACCGCGAATATCTCCAGATATTGCACCTCCGGGCCGCGCTGGTCGCTCGTCCCGTTCTCCTCGATCAGCCGCGCACTGATGTTGGGCAGCCCCATTTCCCGGGCCGCCTTGTCGATGCGGGACAGAGTTTCGCGCACGGTCTCGTAGCGGTTGTGGAAATCACGCAGGATCCCCCCACGTGGGGCGGCCACCGTACCGGGCATGACAAAGACAGAATTCACCACGTGCATCACCCTCATCTCTGTCCCGACCGCAGGCGAATTCGCATGGCCGGCCGGGGTCGTGAAACGCACACGACGGCGCGACGAAATGTGTCCTCTTGCAAGGCTGCACCCGGGCGGTGGGCGGAAACGAATGCGCCCCCGGCCGCCCCTCGTTGATTGTCATTCCTGTGAATGCACAACTCCCCGACGGCATCTCTCCTGCTGAACGGGGCTGCCATCGAAGGTAGCGGCGCGCCTCCGGGAGGGTCAACGATCTAGTTTCGGCCTGAAGCGATTGTGTTCACTGTTCATCAATCATGTAACAGCGGATGGCGATTGCACTCTTGCCGTCGAGCGAGGCGCATGTTAGCCGGGTTGACCATTTGAGGCGTTAGCCTCCGTAGTGTCCCGCTTTGATCCGGTGTGATTGACGTCTTCAAACATCACACCGCCGGGAATTCGATCCAATTTCGACGAGCCGGCTTGGCCGAGACCGGACGCCTGGTCCAGGAATCAAAATTCCCCGTCGGCCCACCGACGGGGAATCAATGTTTGTTTGGTATTTGTTTGCCGGCTCTTCGGTGCCCATATGAAGTCCGATTCGAAAGCGGGGCTTCCGGGGGCGGCCGCGATGGGGCAGTGCTCAGGCTTTCCCGGCGCTTTCCACGCAGCAGCCCGCTCCGGCGTCGGCGACATTCCCGCCCACGCCGGGTCAGCACCCGGCGTGGGCGACGCCACCGCGAAGGGGGAGTCGGCTGCGGCTCCTCACGAGGAGGGATCGAGTACCGGGGCTGTCCGCCCGGGCCGGGGGAAGACGGTGCCGTCGAAGATCTTCCGCGCGGTACGCACCACGGCGGTGCGGCCGGCCGCAGGGGCGCCGTCCGCACCGGCTCCGACGGCGGCCTCGATGTCGAGGAATCCGGTGGGGTGCTCGATGCGCAGCCGGGCGCCGTGGGCGGGGAGCCGGGCGATGCCCTCGGCGACACTGCCGGACACGAGCAGCCCGGCGGCGACACCGGCCGCACCGAGGACGCCTATGGAGGTGTGGCAGCGGTGCGGGATGAAGGTACGGGTCGTCACCGCGCCGTCACGGGCGGGCGGGGCCAGCAGACTGAGTTTGGGCACCGTCGCGTCCCGGACGTCGCCGAGGCCCATGAGAGGTCCCGCTTCGAGCCGGATCCTCTCGACGCGGTCGCGCAGGGCGGCGTTGTCCTCCAGTTCCTGTGGAGTCTCGTAGCCCGTGACGCCCAGGGCGTCCGCCGGGATGAGTACGGTCGGCATTCCGTTGTCGACGCAGGTCACCGTCGTACCAGCGATGACCTCGCGGGCCCGGCCGGTCGGCAGCAGCGGCGCGGCGCCCTGCTCGAACTCGATCACCACCGGTGCGGCGGTCCCCGGCACCCCGGAGATCCGCGCCGTCCCCGTGTAGTCGACGCGCCCGTCCGGAGTGGGGAAGGTCGCCGTGGCCAGGTCACCGGTGTTGACCATCCGGATGCGTACGGAGGTGTGCCCGTCCCCGGCGGCGACCAGCCCCCGCTCGACGGCGAAGGGGCCGACGGCTGCGAGCAGGTTGCCGCAGTTCTGACGGTCGGACACCTCCGCGGCGTCGACGGCGACCTGGAGGAAGAGGTAGTCCACATCGACGTCCGGGTCGTCCGGTACGGACACCACCGCGACCTTGCTGGTGAGCGGGTGCGCCCCGCCCAGTCCGTCGATCTGGCGCGGATCGGGGCTGCCCATGGTCCGAAGGAGCAGATCGTCACGGGCTGCCGGGTCCCGCGGCAGGTCGTCGGCCAGGAAGTAGGCGCCCTTCGATGTACCGCCCCGCATCAGGAGGCAGCGCACCTCCGCCGGCCCCCCGGTCACGCCCCGGCCTCCCGGACGTGGTCCTCGTACGAGGAGTACCGCGCGCTCTCCCGCAGTCCGTTCAGGTGCGGGCCGAATTGACCCTCCAGGGAGGCCGCGCGCCTCTCGGCCGTCGGCGCCGCGCTCATGCCGGCCGCTCCGCGATCAGCGCCGTGTCGGTTCTCATGACTGAACTCTCCTTGCTGGGCAGGGCTTCACACCCACCGGCGCGGCCCTGCGCGCGGTGCGCCGGCGCGGAGCCGCGCAGAACCGCCTGGCGCAGTGGAGTCAGGGGCGGCTGACCGGCCTGCTCCCCTGGGCCGGACCGACTCGCTTCGGCCTCGCCGTCACCCGAGTGAGTGCATGTAGAACCTAAAACCAGGTCAACGGGATTGTCAACAATTTTGTTCCATAATGCCGCGCCTGCGACTGGGCCGACTGCGCTCACGTCCGTACCACGACATGTGGGTCCGGCCCCTCTCCCGGGAGAGGGG
>NZ_MAPV01000077.1:0-752 GCF_001700505.1 Streptomyces mutomycini | reverse complement strand
CCACCCGCGACTCCGGCCGCCTTACGGGCCTCGTCCTGCGCCCACACGCCGCCGAACTGCCCGAAGGCGGTGCCGACCACGGCGACGGGCTTGGCGCTCAGGGCGCCGGCGCCGTACGGGCGGGACAGCCAGTCGATCGCGTTCTTCAGCACGGCCGGCATGGTGCCGTTGTACTCGGGCGAGAACAGCAGGAACGCGTCGGACCGGCCGGCCGCCGCTCGCAGCTGCGCGGCGGCAGCGGGGACGTCACCCTCGACGTCGATGTCCTCGTTGNNTCGACGTCGACACCCTCGGGGGCGTGCTTGACGGCCGCCTCGGCGAGCTGGCGGTTGTGCGAGCCGGCGCGGAGGCTGCCGACGAGGGCGAGGATGCGTACAGACATGGGGAAGCTCCCGGGAGACGAGGACTGCGGAAGTAAGCGGACCAGGGTCCGTTTAAAGTTGTACCACCTAAACGGACCGTGGTCCACTTGTGTGGCACGGCGCTACCCTGAGGTCATGACCGCTTCCCCTCCCCCGCCGCCCGGGCCGGCAGCCCTCGGTGAGATGCGGGCGGACCTCACGCTCGCCGCCGCCGGCGAACCCGAGCAGCTACGGGCGGACGCGGCACGCAACCGGGCGCTCCTGCTGGACGCCGCATCCCGCCTCCTGGCTCACTGCGGAGCGGCGAACCTCACGATGGAATCCGTGGCCGCCGCGGCCGGAGTCGGCAAGGGCACGGTCTTCCGGCGGTTCAAGGACCGCACCGGCCTG
>NZ_MAPV01000076.1 GCF_001700505.1 Streptomyces mutomycini | reverse complement strand
CGCCCGACGACGCGGAGCCCTCCCCCGTGCGCGGAAATCTCCCGGCGGAGCTGGACGCCTTCGTGGGACGCGACGACGAACTGGCCGAACTCGAGCCGCTCCTGCGTGAGTCGCGGCTCGTCACCGTCGCCGGGGTGGCCGGGGTCGGCAAGACCCGGTTCGTGACCCGGTTCGCGGCCCTGATGGAGAAACGGTACTGCGACGGTGTGTGGATGGCCGAACTGTCGGACGTCCATGACCCCGCGCTGCTGGAGCACGCACTGGTGGACGCGCTGGGGCTCACCGACCACACCAGCAGGCCGCCCCGCGCCATGCTGGTCGAACACTGTGCCGAGCGCCGGCTCCTGCTCGTGGTCGACGGCTTCGAGCATCTCGCCGGGCCCTGTGCCGAACTCGTACGGGAACTGCTGCGCCGGTCGCCGCGTCTGCAGGTGCTCGCGGCCGGCCGCCGCCCGCTGCGGGTGGACGGTGAACTCACCTTCCCTCTGGCGCCGATGAGCGAGGACGACGGGCTGGAACTGTTCGCCCGGCGCGCCGCCGCGGTGCGCCCGGGGTTCCGGCTGACGGACGGCGACCTGGAGACCGCACGGGAGCTCTGCCGCAGGCTCGACGGCATCCCGCTCGCGCTGGAACTCGCCGCGGGACGGCTGCGGGCCCTGACGACGGAGCAGGTGCTGCAGCGTCTCGACGACCGTTTCCGGCTGCTGACCGGCGGCAGTCCGAGCGCACTCCCCCGTCACCAGACGCTGCGTACGGCGATCGGCTGGAGCCATGAGCTGTGCGCTCCCGAGCAGCGGCTGCTGTGGGCGCGGCTCTCGGTGTTCGCCGGGCAGTTCGACCTGGAGGCCGTCGAGTACATCTGCAGCGGCCCCGGCCTCCCGGCCGGCTCCGTGCTGGACGTGCTGGACGAACTGCTGGCGCAGTCCCTGGTGCTGCGCGAGGACGCGGCCGCCGGCAGCCGCTACCGGCTGCTGGACACCGTGCGGGAGTACGGCGCCGAGTGGCTGCGGGCGACCGGGGACGCCGAGCGGCTGCGCCGCCGGCACCGGGACTGGTACCTGGGCCTCGCGACGTGGTGCGAACTCGACTGGTTCAGCCCGCGGCAGGCGGAGGCCGCAGCGCGGATCGACGGTGAACTGCCCAACCTCCGCCGCGCGATGGAGTGCTCGATGGAGAACCCCGAGGAGGTCCATCTCGCCCAGTACCTGGCGGGCACGCTCTGGTTCTACTGGGTGGGCTGCGGGCGCCTCTCCGAGGGGCGCCACTGGCTGGACCACGTGCTGGAGGAGGACTCCCCCTACGACCACTCGCGGCTGAAGGCCCTGTGGGTACTCGGCTACGTCGCGGTGCTGCAGGGGGACCCGGCCGGCGCGGTGTCGGCCCTTCAGGAGTGCCGCGAGGAGGGTGAGCGCACCGGGGACTCCACCGCCGTGGCCTACGCCGTGCACCGCACGGGCTGCCTCTCGATCGTCACGGACGATCCGGCCCGCGCCGAGGAGCTGCTCCGCGAGGCGCTCGGGCGCTACCGGGAGATCGGCGAGATGAACAGCAACGTGCTGATGGCCCAGGTCGAACTGGGTATGGCCGTGGCGTTCCGCGGCGATCTGGACGAGGCCGCGGCGATCTGCGACGAGGTCAGGGAGATCTGCGAGGACCACGGTGAGCGGTGGGCGCTGGCCTACGCACTGTACGTCCTGGGCTACGCGGCGCTGCGGTCCGGGCTGGGCCGGCGGGCTCGCCGGATGCTCGGGGAGTCCCTCTCCATCGCGCACGCCTTCCACGATCTGCTCGGCACGGCCCTCGCGCTGGAGCTGCTGGCGCTGGTCACGGTGACCGAGGGCGACGCGGCGGAGGCGGCGGTGCTGCAGGGAGCGGCGGACCGGATCTGGCCCTCGGTGGGCCTGCGCCTGTTCGGCTCCGCCCACTACGGCAGGCCGCGGGCCGAGTGCGAGGAGCGGGCCAGGGCGGAGCTCGGCGGTGAGCGCTACGACGCGGAGCGGCGCTCGGGGCGCCGGCTGGACCCGAAGGCCGCGGTGGCCCGGGCAGTCCGTGCCGGCGAGGAGGACGGTGACGAGGGCTGCGCGGAAGACGGCGCGGCCGGGGAACGGGCGCCGGGTGAAGGGACAACCGGCGGGGCAGGCGCAGCCGGGGAAACGCGAAGGCCCGCCGCCTCCCGTACGACAGGGAGGGGCGGGCCCGAGCTCGGTTGAGAGCTACGCCTGGATCAGCGGGCGTAGTACTCGACGACGAGCTGCTCGTCGCAGATGACCGGGATTTCCTTGCGGTTCGGGTCACGGTCCAGGCGGAAGGCCAGGGCCTTCAGGTTCACCTGGAGGTAGCGCGGGGTCTCGCCGTCCGTGTCGTAGCCACCCTCACGGGCCACCTGGAAGGGGACCTTGGTGCGGCTGCGCTCGCGGACCTGCACGACGTCGTCGGGGCGCACGCGGAAGGACGGCTTGTCGACCTTGCCACCGTTGACCTCGATGTGGCCGTGGACGACCATCTGACGGGCCTGGTAGATGGTGCGGGCGATGCCCGAACGCAGGACCAGGGCGTCGAGACGGCGCTCGAGCTCGACGACCAGCGCCTCGCCCGTCTTGCCCTCGGCCTTGCGGGCGCGGTCGTAGGCACGCGCCATCTGGCGCTCGCTGATGTCGTACTGCGCACGCAGACGCTGCTTCTCGAGCAGACGGACCTTGTAGTCCGAGTTCTGCTTGCGGCCACGGCCGTGCTCGCCCGGCGGGTAGGGGCGGGCTTCGAAGTACTTGACAGCCTTGGGCGTCAGGGCGATGCCGAGGGCACGCGACTTCTTGACCTTGGGACGCGACTGGTTAGGCACGTTCTCCAGACCTCCGTTGTAGGTTAGGTTAGGCTTACCTTACTCAAGGAGATCGCATGTCTCGCCCTGGGAACACCACACACGTCACGGACAGCACAGACAGCGGCAGCACACCAGAAGGTGCTGCTACGACGGAAGGCCGATCTGATCGTGGTCAGCCGCGTCCCAGCGGGCTTGAAAACACTCGGATGCCGTCAGCAGCCGAACGCACACGAACTCTCGTACAGAGTACCTGCTCCGCGGTGCTGCTCGTACCGGGGCTGTCGGTGGTCCACCCCGACCAGCTGATGCCCGACAGCAGGAGCATGGGCCCCGAGGGGGATGTGTTCCTCGAGTTCCCCGCCGATTCCCCGGTCGTGCGGGCCGCGACGCGCGCCCAGGGCGACGAACTGACCGCTGTGCTGGAGATCACCGATGTCGCTCCGGTCTCCGTCCCGCACCGGATCCGCGGCCGCGCCCGGATCGCCGGCTGGCTCACCGCCGTACCGGGGCTCGCGGAGCCCGGCCGGATGATGCTGCGGCTGGAGACCGGAGAGGCGTCCGTCGACGATCTGTGGGGATTCGAGGAGGTGGAGCCGGATGCCTTCCGGGACGCCCCGGCCGATCCGCTGGTCGCCCATGAGGCCGAGCTGCTCCAGCACCTGCACGCCGCCCACGGCGAGCAGATGGCCACACTGTCCGCGCTGCTCGGTGACCGGGCCAGGTGCGGATGTGCCGAGCACCGGCTCGACGCCGTCCCGGTCGCACTCGACCGCTTCGGCCTCCGGGTCCGCTTCGTCACAGACGGCAGCGCCTGCTTCGACGCCAGGTTCGAATTCCCCGATCCCGTACGCGACATCGGCGAGCTGCGCCGTGCGATGCACACCCTCTTCGAAGCCGCGTCCTGCTGAGGCGCGGTCACGAGGACCCGGAACCGCCCTGCTCACCGCGGCCGAGCCGCTCGCGGACCCGGTCCGCCACGTCGGCGTAACGCGCCTCCGCGCCGTAGCGCGTGGGCTCGTAGTAACGCCTGCCGCGGACGGCGTCCGGGGCGTACTCCTGGGCGGCGATTCCGCCGGGCACGTCGTGCGGGTAGACATAACCCTGGGCATGGCCCAGCTTGGCGGCGCCCTTGTAGTGGCCGTCCCGCAGATGGGCCGGGACCGGTCCCGCGAAACCCCGGCGCACGTCCTCCTGCGCTGCGGAGATCGCCAGCGTCGCCGCGTTCGACTTGGGGGCGAGCGCCAGCGCGATCGTGGCGTGGCTGAGCGTGAGCGCCGCCTCGGGGAAGCCGATCATGGCGACCGCCTGCGCGGCCGCGACCGCCGTGGGCAGCGCCGTCGGATCGGCGAGCCCGATGTCCTCACTGGCGGAGATCATCAGCCGCCGCGCGATGAAGCGCGGGTCCTCCCCCGCCTCGATCATCCGGGCGAGGTAGTGCAGTGCGGCGTCCACGTCGGAGCCGCGGATCGATTTGATCAGGGCGCTCGCGACGTCGTAGTGCTGGTCGCCGTCGCGGTCGTACTTCACGGCGGCCCGGTCGACGGTCTCCTCGAGAGTCGTGAGCGTGATCTCCGCCTCGTGCGTGGTGAGGGCCGCTCCGGCGGCCGCCTCCAGCGCGGTCAGCGCACGCCGCGCGTCGCCGCCGGCGATGCGCAGCAGATGTGCCTCGGCGTCCTCGGGCAGGGTCACCGCGCCGCCCAGCCCGCGCTCGTCGGTCAGCGCCCGGCGCAGGAGCGCGCGCAGGTCCTCGTCGGTGAGCGGCTCCAGGGTGAGGAGCAGGGAGCGCGACAGCAGCGGAGAGATGATCGAGAAGTACGGATTCTCCGTCGTGGCCGCGATCAGGGTGACCCAGCGGTTCTCCACGGCGGGAAGCAGTGAGTCCTGCTGCGCCTTGGAGAAGCGGTGGATCTCGTCGAGGAAGAGGACGGTCTCCTTGCCGAAACCACCGGTGGCACGGCGGGCGCCCTCGATGACGGCCCGGACCTCCTTGACACCCGCGGTGATGGCGGAGAGCTCGACGAAACGCTTGTTGGTGGCCTTGCTGACCACGTACGCCAGGGTCGTCTTGCCCGTGCCGGGCGGGCCCCAGAGGATCACCGACGAGGGACCCGCGGGGCCTCCCCCGCCCTCGCCGACGAGGCGGCGCAGCGGTGAGCCCGGCTTGAGCAGATGCTGCTGGCCGACCACCTCGTCCAGCGTACGAGGGCGCATCCGGACAGCGAGGGGGCTGCTGGACGGGTCCTTCTCCTGGCGGTCTTCGGCTGCTGCGGTAAAGAGGTCGGGCTCCACACGCGAAAGCCTATGTCACCCCACTGACAGGACCGCCTGGCGTCAGCTGGTCCAGAAGTCCCACCAGCGGGTCAGGATCAGCATGCCGATGATCCCGGTCCACAGCACCGGCGGCACCCAGTGGAATTCGGTGAGGGCGTTCCGCAGCCAGGCGGGGGCGGGCAGGATGCCGTGCTTGATGTTGTGCGTGGTCACGTAGCAGAACATGAAGATGGTGGCGACCCAGGCCAGGCAGCACCACAGGCAGAGCGAGTTGATGTTGTACAGCGACTGGTACTGCAGCCAGGTGCAGAAACCGACGCCGAACAGCGTGCCCGCGTTGAGGCCCAGCCAGTACCAGGCGCGGAAGCGGGCACCGGCGAGGAGCGCCATCCCGATGCCGATGACCACCGAGTAGGTGGCGATGCCGAGCATGGGGTTGGGGAAGCCGAAGGCGGCCGCCTGCTCGCTCTTCATGATGTTGCCGCACGCGACCACCGGGTTCAGGCTGCAGCCCGGGACGAAGCCCGGGTCCTCGAGCAGCTTGAACTTGTCGATGGTGATCACCCAGGCGGCGAGCAGCCCGGCCGCTCCCGTGATCACCAGCAGCAGCGCGAGCGCGCGACTGCCGCCGAAGGTCCTCGCGCCGTTGTCCTCGTCCTGCCGGGAGGAGGGGTGGTCTACCGCTGCCATCGTCATATCGCCGTTCCATCACCGAGTAGTCAGCCGGGCACGGTCATTGTGCCGCACCACCGGCACGGCCATCCGTTCGATGGACATAAAGGTTTTCCGGACCTGAGCCGGGGCGCAGAGGTACGGAAGGTCCTCGCCCTGCGGTGGGAACAGCGGTTGAGGTGCTGGGACTTCGCGAGGGGTACGGCGGTCCGAGCGCCGGGAAGGGTCTCGACCTGCGGATCAGTGTCGCGGAGGTGTCCGGTGTCCCCGGGCCGGACGGTGCCGGGAGGAGCCCGGCCGCGGGGGCACCGCGGGCGCGTTCCGCGCGCCCGGGGCCGGGGCGGCCACCACCGGCCACCGGCGGCGTTCCAGGATCGCGGTCTCCGTCAGGATGAATCGGCTCCCGCCGAGTTGACCAACCCCCGGTCGGCCCGGAGGAGGGGGCCGGCCGGTCGGCCCGGAGGCGGGACCCTGTGCCGGGACGCACCTGTGCCCGCCCGGAGGACCGGGCGGGCACAGGTGCGGACGGATGCCGTGGTTCAGGCCAGCTTGGCCTGGACCACGGTCACCAGGTCCCCGACCGCCACTGCCTCCTGCTCGCCGGACTCCATGTCCTTGAGCTGGACGTTGCCCTCGGCGAGGTCCCGCTCACCGGCCACGACGGTGTAGCGGGCGCCCGAGCGGTTCGCGCTCTTCATCGCGCCCTTCAGACCGCGGCCGCCGAACGCGAAGTCGGTGGCGACACCGGCCTTGCGCAGATCGGTGACCAGGCCGAAGAGCACCCGCCGCGCCTCTTCGCCGAGCGGCACCGCGTAGACACTGGTGGTGGCGGGGATGTCGAGCCCGATCCCCTCGGCCTCCAGCGCGAGCACCGTGCGGTCCACGCCGAGCGCCCAGCCGACGGACGGCAGCGCGGGGCCGCCGATCATCTCGGACAGCCCGTCGTACCGGCCGCCGCCGCCCACCGCGGACTGCGAGCCCAGACCGTCGTGGACGAACTCGAACGTGGTGCGCGTGTAGTAGTCGAGACCGCGTACCAGCTTCTCGTCATCCTCGTAGACCACACCGGCCGCCGTCAGCAGATCTCGGACCTCCTCGTGGTACGCCTTGCAGGCGTCGCAGAGGAAGTCGCGCAGCATCGGGGCACCGGTCAGCTGCTTCTGGACGTCGGGCCGCTTGTCGTCGAGAACCCGCAGCGGGTTGATCTCGATGCGCCGGCGGGTCTCGTCGTCGAGGTCGAGGTCACGCAGGAACGTCTGGAGGGCCTCCCGGTAGACGGGGCGGCACTCCTTGTCGCCCAGCGAGTTCAGCAGGATGCGGAACTGGCTGAGGCCGAGCGAGCGATAGGCCTGGTCGGCGAGGATGATCAGCTCGGCGTCCAGCGCGGGGTCCTCGGTGCCGATGGCCTCGGCACCAACCTGCGAGAAGTGGCGGTAGCGGCCCTTCTGCGGGCGCTCGTAGCGGTAGTACGAGCCGGAGTACCAGAGCTTGACGGGGAGGTTGCCCGCCTTGTGCAGGTTGGCCTCCAGGGCGGCGCGCAGCACGGACGCGGTGCCCTCGGGGCGCAGCGCGAGCTTGTCGCCGCCCTTGGTCTCGAAGGCGTACATCTCCTTGGACACGATGTCGGTGGACTCGCCGACGCCCCGCGCGAACAGGGCGACGTCCTCGAAACCGGGCGTCTCGATGTAGCCGTAGCCGGAGTTCTTCAGGGGCTCGGCGAGCGCCGCACGCACCGCGAGGTACGTCGCGGAGTCCGGCGGAATCAGGTCGTACGTGCCCTTGGGGGCCTGGAAGGTGCTCACAGCTTTTTTCTCTCGTCACATTCCTCGGCGGGGCGCGTCCAGTCCGTGCAGATACGGGTTGGAGGCGCGCTCGCGGCCGATGGTCGTCTGGGGTCCGTGGCCGGACAGCACCACGGTCGAGTCGTCGAGCGGCAGGCACACGCGGGCCAGCGACTCGAGCAGCTCGGCGTGGTCGCCACCGGGCAGGTCGGTGCGTCCGACGGAGCCGGCGAAGAGCAGGTCGCCCGAGAAGAGGACCTGCGGTACATCCGCGGCCTCGGGCATCCGGAACGTCACCGACCCCTTCGTATGGCCGGGCGCGTGCGCGACGCCGAACTCCATGCCTGCCAGCTTCAGCACGGCGCCGTCGGTCAGTTCCCTGACGTCGTCCGGCTCACCCACGGTGAGCTCGCCCATCAGCGGCATCCCGATGGAACGGCCGAGCGCCTTCTCCGGGTCGCTCATCATGAAGCGGTCGTCGGGGTGGATCCAGGCTGGGACGTCATGGGCGCCGCACACCGGGACGACCGAGGCGACGTGGTCGATGTGACCATGGGTGAGGACGACGGCGACGGGCTTGAGCCGATGCTTCTTCAGCGTTTCCTCGACGCCCTGGGCGGCCTGGTGGCCCGGGTCGATGATCACGCACTCCTCGCCGGCGGCGGGGGCGACCAGGTAGCAATTGGTCCCCCAGGCCCCGGCGGGGAACCCGGCAATGAGCACGATCGTCCTTAGTGTTCGTCCGACGAGGAGGGCCGCGGAGGGAAATGCGGCAGATCAGAGACTACCGGCGCTCCTCATTCCACAGCCAACCCATATACCGTACGGGCATTCCAGGTCCGATCACACGACGTACAAGGAGACCATCCGGTGGTCAGCAGCGATCAGCGGCGGCGGCAGCTCGCCCGGGAGAAGTTCGAGCGGCAGCAGCAGCGCCGGGAGGAAGCGCGCCGGAGGACCAGGCGCCTCGCGGTGATCATCGCCTCGTCGGTGGCCGTGGTGGCGGTCATCGGTGCCGGCGCCTATGTCTCGCTCGGCGACGACGACTCGAAGACGGACGCCGCCGCGGACGCCAGCCCGTCGCCCTCGCCCTCGGCGAGCGAGAGCAGTGTTCCCGAGCCCGCGATGAAGATCGACAAGAAGTCGAAGTACGCGATGTCGCTGAAGACGAGCCAGGGCGACATCGGCATCGCGATGGACGCGGCGAAGACCCCGCACACCACGAACTCGTTCAAGGCCCTCGCGGACAAGGGGTACTTCGACAGCACGAAGTGTCACCGGCTGACCACGCAGGGCATCTTCGTCCTGCAGTGCGGCGACCCGAAGGGCGACGGCTCGGGCGGCCCCGGTTACACGATCCCGGACGAGAACCTGACGGCGCTGGGCAAGCCGGGCGACGACGGGTCGGTGACCTATCCGGCGGGCACCGTCGCGATGGCGAACACCGGTCAGCCGGGCACGGGCGGCAGCCAGTTCTTCCTGGTCTACAAGGACACCAAACTGCCGCCGAGCTACACGCCGTTCGGCACCATGGACGGCGCGGGTCTGAAGGCCGTCAAGAAGGTCGCCGAGGCGGGCGTCGAAGGCGGGGCCGGCGACGGTGCGCCGAAGAAGGCCGTCACGGTCGAGAAGGCGACGGTCGACAAGGCCTGACCCCTCGGCCGGCGGGCCTGCGACCGGTCACCCGGCCGGAGCGGAGAATTTCAGCCGCGCTGAGTGCGGACAGCCGGGCGGCCGGTCGCCTAGATTGGCGTTGTGCAGGGCGGGCGCAGCCCGCCCCAGGAAACTGTGGACGATGCACGGGGGGCGAACCCCCTCGATGCATCAGGTGGAGGAGGCGCTGTGAGCAGCGACCCGTGGGGCCGTGTCGACGAGACGGGCACCGTGTACGTGCGTACGGCCGGGGGCGAGCAGGTCGTCGGATCGTGGCAGGCCGGTTCCCCCGAGGAGGCCCTGGCCTATTTCGAGCGCAAGTACGACGGTCTGGTGGTCGAGATCGGCCTTCTCGAGCGGCGGGTGAAGACCACCGACCTCTCGGCGAAGGACGCCACGGCGGCGATCGATCACCTGCGTCAGCAGGTCGACGAGCACCACGCCGTCGGTGACCTGGCCGCGCTCGGCAATCGGCTGGACGCGCTCGTCGCGACGGTCGACTCGCGCCGCGAGGAGCGCAAGGTCCAGAAGGCGAAGCAGACCGACGAGGCCCGTCAGGCCAAGGAGGCGCTCGTCGTCGAGGCCGAGGAGCTGGCGCAGAGCGAGCAGTGGCGGTCGGCGGGTGAGCGTCTGAGGGCGCTCGTCGACACGTGGAAGGGGCTGCCCCGTCTGGACCGCAAGTCCGACGACGAGCTGTGGCACCGCTTCTCGCATGCCCGTTCCGCCTTCTCCAAGCGCCGCAAGGCCCACTTCGCGGCGCTGGACGCCCAGCGCGAGGACGCCCGCAAGGTCAAGGAGAGGCTGGTCACCGAGGCCGAGTCGCTCTCCGGCTCGACCGACTGGGGTGCGACGGCCGCGCGTTACCGCGACCTGATGACGGAGTGGAAGGCGGCGGGACGCGCCCAGCGCGAATCCGAGGACGATCTGTGGAACCGCTTCCGCGGCGCCCAGGACGTGTTCTTCGCGGCGCGCAGCGGTGTCTTCGCCGAGCGGGACGTGGAGCAGGGCGAGAATCTCAAGCTCAAGGAGGAGCTCGCCGCCGAGGCCGAGAAGCTGGTCCCCGTGAAGGACCTGAAGGCGGCCAGGGCCGCGTTCCGTTCCGTCAACGAGCGCTGGGAGGCCATCGGCCACGTCCCGCGTGACGCCCGCCCGAAGGTCGAGGGCCGGATTCAGGCGGTGGAGCGGGCGCTCCAGGAGGCCGAGGAGTCCGAGTGGCGCCGGACGAACCCGGAGGCGCGGGCCCGTGCCGAGGGTCTGACCGGTCAGCTCCAGGCGGCCGTCGACAAGCTGCGCACGCAGATCGACACGGCGCGCGCCTCGGGCAACAACGCCAGGGCCGACAAGCTCTCCCGCGAACTCGAGGGCCGGCAGGCGCTGCTGGACCAGGCGCTGAAGGGCCTGGAGGAGTTCGGCGGCTGACGTTTCCGCCTGGCCACGTGGAGGAGGGGCTCCCGNNCGGGAGCCCCTCCTCCACGTGCGGGACGGCCGGAAGGGAGCGCATACAGCGGCAGGACGCGTGCGGACGGCAGTGAAGGGGCGCCATGACTGCCGGGATCGCGCAGTGAACCCGGGCCTGCGGAGCGCGAGGATGCTCGAACCGGCGGGAAGCAGTGCGTCCGCCGGACCGCTTGAAACCACTACGTCCTTGAGGCAGGCCACCCGTGAGACCGACTCGTGCCGTTCTGACCGTCACCGCCACCGCTCTGTTCCCGGCCCTCGTTCTCGCCGGACCGGCGTTCGCCGCCGCACCGGCGTCCCCGCCGCCGGCTGCCGCGACGGCGGTCGCCGAAAGCCCCGCCGCACCGGTGAACGAGACGTCCGACGACGACCTCCGTGTCGCGATTCTGCGCATCCTGGCGGACGAGGACAGCGGCACGAGGGTCATCCGGGAGGCGAACGCAGCCCTCGACAACGGCACCACGGAAGCCATGCGGTACTTCCTTGAGACCGGCTACCCGCTCGCCCGGGCCGAGGACGACCACGTCGCCCTGTTCCGCATACTCGGCGACCCGGACTCCGGGAAGCGGGTCACCGAAGAGGTCAACGCGCTGCTCGACAGCGGCACCCCGCAGGACATCCGGCAGTGGCTGGAGACCGGCTACCGGCTCGCGCAGGCCGAGGACGACCGTGTCGCCCTCTTCCGGATCCTCGCCCGCCCGGACATCAGCGACGCGCTCCGCGCCGCGGCCGGTGAGGCGATCGACGGCACACCGGAGGAGATGCGGTACTTCCTGGAGTACGGGCAGTACGAGATCGGCGGCTGACGCACCCAGGTGCCGTCAGGGCGGTACTGACCGCCCTGACGGCACCGTCAGGGCCGCCGCGCCGAGGTGACGCGGTAGACGTCGTAGACGCCCTCCACGCCGCGTACGGCCTTCAGGACGTGGCCCAGGTGCTTCGGGTCGCCCATCTCGAAGGTGAAGCGCGAGGTGGCCACCCGGTCCCGGGAGGTCTGCACGGCCGCCGACAGGATGTTCACGTGCTGGTCCGACAGGACGCGTGTGACGTCGGAGAGGAGCCGCGACCGGTCCAGCGCCTCGACCTGGATGGCGACGAGGAAGACCGACGACTGGGTGGGCGCCCACTCGACCTCGAGGATCCGCTCCGGCTGCTGCGAGAGCGAGTCGACGTTGACGCAGTCCGCACGGTGCACGGAGACGCCGCTGCCCCGGGTGACGAATCCGATGATCGGGTCACCGGGCACGGGGGTACAGCAGCGGGCCAGCTTGACCCAGACGTCCTCGACGCCCTTGACGACCACGCCGGGATCCGCGTTGGCACGGCGCTTGCTGCGGCCGTGGGAGGGCGGGGTGCTCTCGGCGAGATCCTCGTTGGCCTCGTCGTGGCCGCCGAGGGCCTGCACCAGCTTCTGGACGACGCCCGCCGCGGCGACATGGCCCTCGCCGATCGCCGCGTACAGCGACGAGATGTCCGGGTAGCGCATCTCGTGCGCCAGCGTGACGAGGGAGTCGCCGGTGAGGATCCTCTGGATCGGCAGGTTCTGCTTGCGCATGGCCCGCGCGATGGCGTCCTTGCCCTGCTCGATCGCCTCGTCGCGCCGCTCCTTGGAGAACCAGGCGCGGATCTTGTTGCGTGCCCGGGGCGACTTGACGAACTGCAGCCAGTCACGGGAGGGCCCGGCGCCGGCCGCCTTCGAGGTGAAGACCTCCACCAGGTCACCGTTGTCGAGAGTCGACTCCAGAGGGACGAGCCGCCCGTTGACGCGAGCTCCTATGGTCCGGTGGCCGACCTCCGTGTGGACCGCGTACGCGAAGTCGACCGGCGTCGCACCGGCGGGCAGCGCTATCACGTCGCCCTTCGGTGTGAAGACGAAGACCTCGTTGCGCGACAGGTCGAAGCGCAGGGACTCCAGGAACTCGCTGGGGTCCTCGGTCTCCTTCTGCCAGTCCAGCAGCTGGCGCAGCCACGCCATGTCGTTGACGGTGTCCTGGCCGCGGCCGCCGCCCGTATTCCTGGGAACGTCCGTACGCACCTTGGAGGCGCCCGCGACCGCCTCCTGCTTGTACTTCCAGTGCGCGGCGATGCCGTACTCGGCGCGGCGGTGCATGTCGAACGTGCGGATCTGGAGCTCTACGGGCTTGCCGCTGGGACCGATCACCGTGGTGTGCAGTGACTGGTACATGTTGAACTTGGGCATCGCGATGTAGTCCTTGAACCGCCCCGGCACCGGATTCCACCGGGCGTGGACGGTGCCGAGCGCCGCGTAGCAGTCGCGGACGGTGTCGACGAGGACGCGGATGCCCACCAGGTCGTAGATCTCGGCGAAGTCGCGGCCTCGCACGATCATCTTCTGGTAGACGCTGTAGTAGTGCTTCGGCCGTCCGGTGACGGTGGCCTTGATCCTCGCGGCGCGCAGATCCGCCTGAACCTCGTCGGTCACTATGGCGAGGTACTCGTCACGCTTGGGCGCACGCTCGGCGACGAGGCGGACGATCTCGTCGTACATCTTGGGGTAGAGGATCGCGAAGGCGAGGTCCTCCAGCTCCCACTTGATGGTGTTCATGCCCAGGCGGTGAGCCAGCGGCGCGTAGATCTCGAGGGTCTCGCGGGCCTTCTTCTCCTGCTTCTCCCGCTTGAGGTAGCGCATGGTGCGCATGTTGTGCAGCCGGTCGGC
>NZ_MAPV01000075.1 GCF_001700505.1 Streptomyces mutomycini | reverse complement strand
CACGGGGCTTTTCTGCGTTCAGAGCGTCTAGGGTCGAACCATGCGCTACGAACTGGTCATCTTCGACAACGACGGCGTGCTCGTCGACAGTGAGCCGATCTCCAACACGGTCCTGGCCGGCTACCTCACGGAGCTCGGCCACCCCACCTCGTACGAGGAGTCCCTCCGCGACTACATGGGGGCCGCCATCCACCGGGTGCACGACCTGGTGGACGAGCGGACGAGTCAGAAGCTCCCCGCGGACTTCGACGAGGAGCTGCACCGCCGGACACTCGCCGCGTTCCAGGAGGAGCAGCTGGCCGCGGTCGACGGGGTCGAGGACCTGCTGGGCGAGCTCGTCGCCGACGGGGTGGCGTACTGCGTCGCCTCGTCCGGCAGCCACCAGAAGATCGCGGCCGGGCACCGCAGGACCGGGCTCGACCAGTGGTTTGAGGAGGAGTGGATCTTCAGCTCCGAGGACGTCGGGAGAGGGAAGCCGGCCCCGGACCTGTTCCTCCACGCCGCGGAACGGATGGGCGTCGCTCCGGACCGGTGCGTCGTGATCGAGGACAGTCCGCTCGGCGTCGAAGCGGCCCGGGCGGCGGGCATGGAGGTGTACGGCTTCACCTCGATGATGCCGGCGGACCGGCTCGGCGGGGTCACCGGACACTTCTCCGACATGTCGCAGCTCCCCAAACTGCTCGCCTGACCGATCTACCCAGCGGTGGACCGGGGCTCTACGCTCGCGGCCATGACGGATGCGCGGTCGCGGTACGGCAGAGCCTCCCTGGCGTTCAGCTTCCTGGTGCAGGGGGTGACCTTCGCCCTGCTGGTGACCCGCATCCCCGCCATTCAGGACCGTTACGGGATATCCGACGGGCTGCTGCCCGTCTTCCTGGCAGCGGTGCCCGTGCTGGCGGGGGCCGGCAGCGTGGCCACCGAGAAGGTGGTCGCGCGTGTGCGGCCGGGCATCGTGCTCCGGTGGGCGCAGCCCGTCGTACTGCTGGCCCTCCTCGGGGTGGGTGCCGGCAGCGAGGTCTGGCAGGCGGTGCTCGCGCTCGGCCTCTTCGGGCTGGCGGTCGGGGCCCTGGACGCCTCGATGAACATGATGGGCGTCAGCCTCCAGCGCGCGTACGGGCGCAGCATCATGCTCGGCTTCCACGCCGCGTACAGCCTGGGCGGCATCGCCGGGGCGTCGATGGCGTGGGCCGGTGCGCACTGGGATCTGTCGCTGCTGGTGTCCTATCTGCCGGCGGTGGCAGTCCTGCTGCCCGCGGCTCTGATCGGGAGCCGGTGGTACGCGGAGGGGCGGACCGGCGGGGACGTGCTCGTGGAGGGGGCCGGTCAGGGGGCGTCCGTGCCGTTCAGGCTGCTGCTGCCGCTCTGCCTGGTGATGTCCTTCGCGTACATCGGTGACTCGACGGTCTCCAACTGGAGCGCGAAGTATCTGCAGGACGTGCTGGGCAGCTCGGAGCAGCTGGCGACGGTTCCGTACAACGTCTACATGGTGACGACGCTGCTGGGGCGGGCCGTCGGTGACCTCGGGGTGCGGCGGTTCGGGGCGGTGGCCGTGGTGCGGGGCGGCAGTGTGCTGGCCGCCGCGGGGTTCGCCGTGGTGGCGGTGGCGCCCGGGGCCTGGTGGGGGATGTTCGGCTTCACCCTGCTGGGGCTGGGGCTCTGTGTGATCGTGCCGCAGACCTTCGCCGCGGCGGGGCGGATGTTCCCCGGGGCGAGTGATGTGGCCGTGGCCCGGCTGAACGTCTTCAACTACGTGGGGTTCCTCGTGGGGTCGCCGCTCGTGGGGGCGCTCGGCGACGCGTGGAGCTACCGCGGAGCGATGCTCGTGCCCATGGTGCTGGTCCTCGCGACGCTGGTGTACGCCCGGTCGTTCGGTACGGTACCCGCCCGATACGGTGGCGGGCATGAGCGGGCGCGCGCAGCTGATGTGGGATGAGGCAGTAACGGGATACGACTTCGGGTCCAGTCACCCCATGGACCCGGTCAGACTCGCCCTGACGATGGGGCTGGTCCGGGCGTTCGGCCTCGACGGGTCGGTGGACGTCCGGTCGGCGAAGTCCGCGGGGGACTCCACGCTGCGGCTCGTGCACCGTGAGGACTACGTGGCGGCCGTGCGTGCGGCGTCGGCGGCTCCCGGCACCGCCGACCAGGCGTACGGGCTCGGGACCGTCGATGATCCGGCGTTCGCCGGGATGCACGAGGCGTCGGCGCTCATCGCCGGGCTCTCGGTGGGGGCCGCGGAGGCGGTGTGGCGCGGGGAGAGCCGGCACGCCGTGAATTTCACGGGCGGACTGCACCACGCGATGCCGGGGGCCGCCTCGGGTTTCTGTGTGTACAACGATCCGGCGCTCGCCATCGCCCGGCTGCTGGAGCTGGGTGCGGAACGGGTGGCGTACGTCGATGTGGACGTGCACCACGGCGACGGGGTGCAGGCGGCGTTCTGGGAGGACCCCCGGGTACTGACCGTGTCGCTGCACGAGCACCCGCGCACGCTGTTCCCGCAGACGGGCTGGCCGGAGGAGACCGGCGCCGGGGCGGGTGAGGGCGGTGCGGTGAACGTGGCGCTTCCGGCGGGTACGGGTGACGCCGGGTGGCTGCGGGCGTTCCACGCGGTGGTTCCCGAGCTGCTGGAGGACTTCCGGCCGCAGGTGCTGGTGACGCAGCACGGCGCCGATACGCACTTCGAGGACCCGCTGGCGCACCTCGCGGTGTCGCTCGACGCCCAGCGGGCCGTCATGACGGCCTGCCATGATCTCGCCCACGCCTACGCCGAGGACGGGCGCTGGGTGGCGCTGGGCGGCGGCGGTTACGCGGTGGTGGATGTGGTGCCGCGGTCCTGGACGCATCTCGTGGGGATCGCCGCGCACGCCCCGGTGGATCCGGAGTCGGTGATCCCGTCGTCGTGGCGGGACGAGGTCTACGCCCGTACACGGCAGTTGGGCCCGGCTCGTATGACGGACGGGCGTACGCCTTCGTGGAAGCCGTGGGAGGACGGGTACGACCCGGCGGACCGGCTGGACCAGGCGGTGCTGGCGACCCGGCGTTCGGTGTTCCCGTTGCGGGGCCTGCTGACCTGATCCCGTTACGCCAACGGTGGTGCGGTATCCGGGTTCCGGCCCGGGGGTGCTTCCCGTGCGGGAGCATCGGGAGGGTGTTGAGCACCGGAGCGCTGCGCGCCCATCTGCTGGCGGCCCGGATCGCCGGGCCCGTGGCCACGCCGCGGGAGACCAGCCTGCGGAGTTATCGGCTTTTCGCGGCGAGGGACCCCCGGGTGCTGCTCGGACTCGATCCGGACCGTGCGTGGGGCGAGCGCGACCTCCTGCGGCTGATGGCCGACAAGTGCGGGGTCTCGGACGATCCTGGTCATGTGTCAGGTCCGGACGTGATCGATCCCGAGCGGACCCTGGCCGCTCTGGACGCGTTCGCGCAGTGCATCGCCGGTGCCGCGGAGAGGCGGGCTCCGGTGCTGTTCGGCACCGGGCATCCGCACCGGCTGCTCGGGTTCTACGCCGGTCTGGCAGACGCTTTGTCGGCGGCCGGATGTGCGGTGCTCACCCCCGCGCAGGGCCGAAGTGTCGACATGACGACCCGGTTCGGCGTACGTACGTACTACCTCGACTACGTACGGGGTGTCGCGCTGGTGCGCGAACCGGGCGTGCGGGTGCCCGGGAGTGCGACCGGCGCACACACCCATTCGCCGCTGCCGGTTCGAGCTGTGCTGGAGGAGGCGGTGGAGGCTCGGGGAGTGCTGCCCGAGCTGGTCGTCGGGGACCACGGCTGGGTCTGCGGTGCAGGTCAGCTGGGGATCGAGGCCATCGGGCTGGCGGACACGGATGACCCCGCGCTGTTCGTGGGTGAGGCCGAGGGGCGGGTGTCCGTGGCCGTTCCGCTTGATGACGGTGTGAGGCCGGACTACTACCGGCCGCTGACCCGGTATGTGCTCAATCGGGCGCGTCTGTCACAGTAGGCGGCCGATCGCCTCACCTCTTCCCCACTCGCATCACCCGCCCCTAATCTGGGGAGTGAGCGCACAACGACGAAGAGTCACCGGAGGGGAAGCCGGTGCGCGTCTCGTGCGGAAGGTACAGGTGGGTCATGGCTGCTGGCAGTGAGAGGCCTCTTTCCGAGGTCAAGTTTCTGACCGTGGCGGAAGTCGCCTCGGTCATGAGGGTGTCGAAGATGACCGTGTACCGCTTGGTGCACAGCGGTCATCTGCCGGCGATCAGGGTGGGAAGGTCCTTCCGGGTCCCGGAGCAAGCGGTTCACGAGTATCTTCGCGAGTCCTTCGTGGGGGTGGAGTCGGCCTGAGGTTGCCCTCGGATTACGCCCCTCACCCAGTGGCGGGTAGGCTAGGCCGACGTAGGTCGTGTGGGCCCAGACGCCCCGCACCAGTGAAGATGAAGTGAGCGAGGGTAGTCGTGGGCTCTGTTATCAAGAAGCGGCGCAAGCGGATGGCCAAGAAGAAGCACCGCAAGCTGCTCAAGCGCACGCGCGTTCAGCGTCGCAACAAGAAGTAAGCGAACGCAGTTCGTGAGTCCGAGGCCCTTCCGCCGTTCTGGTGGGAGGGCCTCGGTGCGTTTCCCGGGCCGTGTTCCTGTCCCGTGTTCCCGGCTGTGGAGCCGTAGGGCGGATCCGGTGGAATTCCCGCCATCGGTTCGGTAAAGCCCGCCTGGGGTCATCACAGGGCAACATCCACCGACTACGGTGACGCCAGGGGAAGACCCCGCTCGACGGACGATCGAGGGAAGGCGCTGATCTTGGGGAAGATCGTGCTCGTCACAGGCGCGGCCCGGCAGCTCTCAGGCCGCTTCGTGCGGCGTATCCAGCGCGACCCCGGTGTGGACCGGGTGATCGCGGTGGACGCGGTCTCGCCCGGGCATCAGCTGGGCGACGCGGAGTTCGTCCTGGCGGACATCCGCCAGTCGGCGATCGCCAGGGTCCTCGCCGAGCACTCCGTCGACACGGTGGTCCATCTCGACGTGTCCGCGAAGGCGCTCGGCGCGGGCGGGCGGACGACCGCCAAGGAGACCAACGTCATCGGCACGATGCAGCTGCTCGGTGCCTGCCAGAAGTCCCCGTCGGTGCAGCGGCTCGTGGTCAAGTCCAGTACCAGTGTGTACGGCTCCGCCCCGCGCGACCCCGCGGTCTTCACCGAGACGACGCCGCCGAAGTCCCTGCCGAGCGGCGGCTTCGCGAAGGACGCGGTGGAGGTCGAGGGATATGTCCGCGGCTTCGCGCGCCGCAGGCCGGACGTGGCCGTGTGTGTGCTGAGGTTCGCGAACATCCTGGGCCCCGATCCGGACTCGCCGCTCGCCGACTATCTCGCGCTGCCGGTCCTGCCGACGGTCCTCGGGTACGACCCCCGGCTGCAGTTCGTCCACGAGGACGACGTCGTCGACGTGCTGGAGATCGCCGCCCGCGAACCACGGCGCGGCACGCTGAACAGCGGCACGTTCAACATCGCGGGCGACGGCGTGCTGCTGCTCTCGCAGTGCTCGCGCAGGCTGGGGCGGCCGACCGTGCCGCTGCTGCTGCCCGCCGTCACCTGGGTGGGGACGGCGCTGCGTACGGTCGGGATGACGGACTTCTCGCCGGAGCAGATCCGGCTGCTGACCCACGGCAGGGTGGTCTCGACCGTGCAGATGCGCGAGACACTGGGCTTCCGGCCGAAGTTCACCACGGCGGGCACGTTCGCGGAGTTCGCGCGGAGCCGGGGGCCGGGGCTGCTGCCTCCCGAGCGGGTGGGCAGGGCGGTCGGGCGGCTGGCCGAGCTGCCGATGGCCGGGGGGCCGGCCGACACGACACATTCGACGCACGGGGCCAGGTAGAGGAGTGCGACCGACGATGGCGGACGCCAAGGTCATTCCCTTCGACGACGACCGTTCGCGCTCCGGCGCGGGCCGGCGCAGAGGTGCGCTGCCGGGCGGCGGCCGGGTCCAGGGGCCCTCGTCGGCCGGCCCCGCGCCCGTGAGCGCCCTGCCGGGCGGTCAGGTGCCGGAAGGGGCCGCCGAGGCCGCAGGCGCCGCCCAGGACGGTGGAAAGGGCCCTGGGAGCGGCTGGGACCGGCGGATCGCGGGCGGACTCGCGTTTCTGCGGCGCCGGCTCACGGGTGATTACGACGTCGACGAGTTCGGCTACGACGAGGAGCTGACCGACCAGGTCCTCATGTCGGTGCTGAGGCCGCTCGCGGACAAGTACTTCCGTGTCGAGGTGAAGGGCATCGAGAACATCCCGTCCGACGGCGGGGCGCTCATCGTGGCCAACCACTCCGGGACGCTGCCGCTGGACGGGCTGATGCTCCAGGTCGCGGTGCACGACAACCACCCGGCCGAGCGGCATCTGCGGCTGCTCGCGGCCGATCTCGTCTTCATGCTCCCGGTGGTCAACGAGCTGGCCAGGAAGGCCGGGCACACCCTCGCCTGCGCGGAGGACGCGGAGCGGCTGCTGCAGGCCGGTGAGGTCGTCGGGGTGATGCCCGAGGGCTTCAAGGGCATCGGGAAGCCTTTCAGCGAGCGGTACAAACTGCAGCGCTTCGGGCGGGGCGGGTTCGTGTCGACGGCCCTGCGGGCCGGGGTGCCGATCGTGCCGTGCTCGATCGTGGGCGCGGAGGAGATCTACCCGATGATCGGCAACTCGAAGACGCTGGCACGGGTCCTGGGCATCCCGTACTTCCCGGTCACGCCGACTTTTCCGTGGCTGGGGCCGCTGGGCATGCTGCCGTTGCCGACGAAGTGGACGATCCAGTTCGGGGAGCCGATCCCCACGGACGGGTATCCGCCGGAGGCGGCGGAGGACCCGATGCTGATGTTCAACCTGACGGACCAGGTGCGGGAGCAGATCCAGCACACGCTGTACAAGCTGCTGGTGCAGCGCCGGTCGGTCTTCTTCTGACGTACGTACCGCATGCGTACGTACGCCATGCGGAACGTACTCCGTGCGGTACGCGTGAGAGGGGCCGTCCGATCCGGACGGCCCCTCCCACGTGCGGGTTCCCTACGGTTCGACGTCCTCGTCCTCGACCCCCAGGCCGGGCAGCAGGCCCGGGAGCAGCGGCGGGAGGGTGACGTCCGGTGCGGGTTTCGAGCCGGACGTGCCGCCCGGGGACGACGGGGTGGTGCCGTCCGTCGGGAGGTCGTCGAGCAGGCCGTCCGTGCCGCCGTCGAGCAGGCCGTCGGCCGGGCTGCTGTCGGAGCCGGAGGGCTTCGGAGAGGTGCTGTCGGACGCGCTGTCGTCCGGTGCCGCGGAGGGCGAAGGAGCCCTGCGGTCCGTGGCGGATGAGTCGCGGTCCTTCTGCGTGGAGACGGCGGGAGGCGCGTCTTCTCCGGTGCCCTGTGCGCGGGGCAGCAGGGACTTCAGGGGCGCGACTTCCTGGTCCATGGCCTCGAAGACGGAGCTGACCCTGTCGCTGATGTCGGTCAGCTGGACGGGCAGCCGGTCACGAAGGCTGCTCCAGCTCGCGCGGTGCGAGCTGGAGAAGGACTCCAGTGTCTGGATCGGGCCGAGGGACCCGTTGTGCCGGTAGGCGGTGTGGAGCAGGCGGTGGCCCTCGGTGGCGTCGTGCGTCATGCCGTCGAGGGCGCGTCTGACCTCACCGATCGATTCGTGGTCCATATCGCCGGAGCGGCCCCGCTCCATCAGCCGGCGGGCTTCGCTGAGGCGTGTCGAAGCCTGGTCGAGGTAGGCCTCGCCCCGGTCGGCGTCGCCGTTGGCCAGGCCGAGGCTGATGTCCTCCATGCCGCGCTTGAGCGGGTAGAGGGAATCACCCGGCAGGGCGTCGGAACTGGCAGCGGCCACTCCGCCGAACGCTCCCGCCGCCACACCGACCGTGAGCCCGCCCGCGGTGAGGCCCTTCGCCCAGCGGGAGCGGGGGCGCAGCCTCCGGATCGGGGACGCCCGGTGGGCTCCCTTGCTCCGCTGTTCGGGCACCGTAGGGCCCGTGGACGCACCGCCTTCGGCGAACATGGTCTCCATGGCCGCGACGAGCTGGGCTCGCTGCACCACTTTGACCTCGGGATCGAATTCCGGCTCCGGTAGCTCGCCGAGGCCGTTCGCCAGGGCCAACAGCTTTCCGTGGTCGGCCGGTTGGGCCGGGTCCTCGGGCTGTACGGCCGCCGCACCCTTGGGGGACTGCTCCTCCAGGGCCTGGGCGAAGGCGTTCGCCCGCCGGTGTGCCGAGACGTTTGCGATCACTGGCGGCACCTCCTCTCGTCATGACGGTCGACTCCCCTGGGGGTCCGGACGGTTGCCGACCCGAGGCGTTTCCACACGATCGAGCGAGTGGAAACGTTCAGGTACGGCGACAGGGGGCCTGCATCCGGCACAACGAGTGGCTCGGCAGTTGGGTTACGGACCGAGAATGAACCGATCGGTGTGTCACGGACACGTCACAGATGGTGACGTCAGCGGGCGTCGTCCGGCAGGAGTCGGGCGAGTGTCCGCACGGCCCGGTACTGCAAGGTTTTGATCGCGCCCTCGTTCTTTCCCATGACCCGCGCGGTCTCGGCGACCGAGAGGCCCTGCAGGAATCTCAGGGTCACGCACTCCTGCTGCTGTGGGTTGAGCCGGCGTACGGCTTGCAGCAGGGCTGCGTTGGAGAGGGATTCCAGGACGGAGTCCTCCGGGCTCCGCGCGACCTCGTTGGCGTCGAGCATTTCGCCGGTGGTCACTTCCAACCGGAAACGACTGGATTTGAAGTGGTCGGCGACCAGGTTCCGAGCGATCGTGACCAGCCAGGCGCCAAAGTCGCGGCCCTGCCAGGTGAAGGTGGAGATGCGGCGCAGTGCGCGGAGAAACGTCTCGCTGGTGAGGTCCTCCGCTGTCGCCTTGCCTCCCACGCGGTAGTAGATGTACCGGTACACGGTGTCGCTGTACTGGTCGTACAGGCGGCCGAAGGCATCGGCCTCACCGGCCTGCGCACGCTCGACGAGATCCATCATGCGCGCGCTGTCGCTGTCGGCTGTGGGCCGGCGGACGGCAGGCGTGGCCGCGGCGCCGCGGGTGGTGCGTCTTCCGACGGCCGCGCTGCGTTCGGCCAAGGCGTAACAAGGACCGGCAGGTACAGGGGTGGCGAATTGGGGGACGGCGTACGCGGTGGGGACGAAGCCGCGCAAGTGGTCGAGGACCGTTGCGCGCAGCGTAGCCAGGCCCGAGGTGCCAACCCCGACGTGTGGGTACACGGGACTCCCAGAGGCAGAGCTTCCATCACGTGCAGTTCGAAAACCGTCACTCGTGGTAGCGGGTGGCGGGCTCTTTGTGCGTCTGAGGAGAATAACGCTTCGTACAGGCGGTGCTACACCCAGTTGCTCAAATCATCGATTACGTCGCTTCCTTAACCTCTAAGTGACGGTTCAGGTGGCACATCGTGACCGGATATTGATCGAATGGCTTCGAGAAGTGCCTGCGGCGGCGACGGGTTGTGGTCGTCCGGATGCAACGCGACTGGCCGGAGCGATGGGTGCCCGTGCACTCTGTTCCGCTCCCGAATGGGCGTACGTCCCGGGCGTGCCGCTCCCGCGCCGTACACACGTGCAGGCGGGAACGCGCGGGGGAGCCGAGGGGGGAGGGGTCAGCGGCGGCGGCGGTGGAGTGCGACGGCCGCGGCTGTGCCGCCGGCCAGGGCGCCGACGCCCGCCGCGGCCGGGATGCCGACCTTGGCCGCCTTGCGGCCGGTGCGGTAGTCGCGGAGCCGCCAGTCCAGGGAGCGGGCGTGCTTGCGCAGCTTGGAGTCGGGGTTGATCGCGTACGGGTGGCCGACCAGGGAGAGCATCGGGATGTCGTTGTGCGAGTCGCTGTAGGCCGCGCAGCGCTCGAGGTCCAGGCTCTCGGCCGCCGCCAGTGCGCGGACCGCCTCGGCCTTCGCCGGGCCGTGCAGGGGCTCGCCGACCAGCCGGCCGGTGTAGACGCCGTCGACCGATTCGGCGACCGTGCCCAGGGCGCCGGTGAGGCCCAGGCGGCGGGCGATGATCGTGGCGGTCTCCACCGGGGCGGCGGTGACCAGCCAGACCCTCTGCCCGGCGTCGAGGTGGGCCTGGGCGAGGGCGCGGGTGCCGGGCCAGATGCGGTCGGCCATGTACTCGTCGTAGATCTCCTCGCCGATGGACATCAGCTCGGAGACGCGGTGGCCCTTGACGATGGACAGGGCGCTGTCGCGGGCGTCCTGCATGTGTTCCGGGTCCTCGACGCCGGCCAGCCTGAACCAGGCCTGCTGCCAGGCGAACCTGGTCAGTTCGCGGCGCTCGAAGAACTTCCGCTTGTAGAGGCCGCGCCCGAAGTGGAAGATCGCGGCGCCCTGCATGACGGTGTTGTCGAGGTCGAAGAAGGCGGCGGCGCGGGTGTCCCCGGCCACCGGGAACGCCGGTTCCAGGGCCTCTTCGATGGTGGCCGGCAGCTCTCCCGTGCCGGTCGGGAGCGCCGCCTTCTGCGCGGCCTCGGCTGCGGCCTCGCCTGCGAGCACGCTGCGTGCCGTGGCGGGGCGCCTGCGGGGGGTGAGCCATCCAAGAGCGGCCATGTCGTGAGCATAGCCATTCCGTTCGGCTGTTCCCGACGCGGCGGGATGCGGCGGCGTGAACTCTCCGGGACCGGGGCGTTAAACGGGTGATTCCGTGCCCCGGCCGCGCCCCGGCCGCGCCCCGGCCGAGCCCCGGCCGTGCCCCGCGGTGTCCGGCGAGGGGCGCAGAATGAGGGTATGAGTGCTCTGCTGCGTCGTACGAAGAAGAAGCCCGCGGACCGGGTGGTGACCCTCGTGGGGAAGCCGGGGTGTCACCTCTGTGACGATGCGCGGCTGGTGGTGAGCGCGGTGTGCGAGGAGACCGGGGCGTCCTGGGTGGAGCGGGACATCACGCAGGACGAGGCGCTGCACAAGGAGTACTGGGAGCAGATCCCGGTGGTCCTGGTCGACGGCGAACAGCACACCTTCTGGCGGGTGGACCCGGCCAGGCTGCGCACGGCGCTGCGGACGTGAGGGGGCTTCCTGGGAGAAAGACGGTTAACATCATGGGCGTTTTGAGTGGTCTCGGGGGCGTGGACATGAGGAGTGTGTACCGTCTTGCCCCCTTCGGGCCCGCAACGGACTGACGGCGTCCCCGGTTCCGGGAGCGCGCGGGGAATATGCGTGACCCCGGTCACTTTGACCAGACAAAACGGACACTATCTTTGTGCACGCGTTCACAAAGACATAGCCTGCAGTGGACGGGGCGGTCATAGGACATACGGCCGCCTGCAGCCCCGCTCATCCCGCAGGAGCACCGTGGCAACTGGCCGAACTCACCGACCGGCGACCCGTAGCCGAGGAATTCCCGAGGCCACCGTCGCCCGACTTCCGCTGTATCTCCGCGCACTGACGGCGCTCTCCGAGCGCTCGGTTCCCACGGTCTCCTCCGAGGAACTCGCCGCGGCGGCGGGAGTCAACTCCGCGAAGCTGCGCAAGGACTTCAGCTATCTGGGCTCCTACGGCACCCGCGGGGTCGGCTACGACGTCGAGTACCTCGTCTACCAGATCTCCCGTGAGCTGGGGCTCACCCAGGACTGGCCGGTCGCGATCGTCGGTATCGGTAACCTCGGCGCCGCGCTCGCCAACTACGGCGGCTTCGCCTCCCGTGGCTTCCGGGTGGCCGCGCTGATCGACGCCGACCCCGCCATGGCGGGTACGCCCGTGGCCGGGATCGCCGTCCAGCACACCGATGACCTGGACCGCATCATCAGCGACAACGGTGTGTCCATCGGTGTCATCACCACCCCGCCCGGCGCGGCCCAGCAGGTCTGCGACCGTCTCGTCGCCGCCGGTGTCACATCCATCCTGAACTTCGCGCCGACGGTGCTCTCCGTGCCCGACGGCGTCGACGTGCGCAAGGTCGACCTCTCGATCGAGCTGCAGATCCTCGCCTTCCACGAGCAGCGCAAGGCCGGCGAAGAGGCCGCTGCCGACGGCAGGGCTGGTGTGGACGGCGACGCCGACACCGATGCGCCGCCGATGCGGGCCACCCCCGCCGGCCGGAAGGGACCTGACGGGGACATGCCCGCCGTGATGCCGGCATGAGTCTCCTGGTCGTAGGTCTGAGCCACCGCAGTGCCCCCGTCTCCGTGCTGGAGCGGGCGTCCCTGGCGGCCGATGCCCGGACGAAGCTGCTCGCAGACACCCTCGCCGCGGAGCCCGCGACCGAGGCCACCGTCCTGGCCACCTGCAACCGCATCGAGCTGTACGCGGACGTGGACAAGTTCCACGCGGGTGTCGCCGAGCTGTCCACCCTCCTCGCGCAGCACAGCGGGGTCGGGCTGGACGAGCTCACTCCTTATCTCTATGTGCACTACGAGGACCGTGCCGTCCACCACCTCTTCTCGGTGGCGTGCGGGCTGGACTCGATGGTCGTCGGCGAGGGCCAGATCCTCGGCCAGATCAAGGACGCGCTCGCGCTGGGGCAGGAGCTCCACACGGCGGGCCGGCTGCTGAACGACCTCTTCCAGCAGGCCCTGCGGGTCGGCAAGCGCGCCCACAGCGAGACCGGGATCGACAGGGCCGGGCAGTCGCTCGTCTCCTTCGGTCTCGAGCAGCTGGCCGACGGTGCCGAGGTGACGGAGTGGGCGGCCGGCAAGCGTGCCCTGGTGATCGGCGCGGGCTCGATGTCCTCGCTCGCCGCCGCCACCCTGGCCCGTGCGGGCGTCGAGGAGATCGTCGTCGCCAACCGGACCCGGGCACGTGCCGACCGGCTCGTGGAGATCCTCGGCCAGGCCGGTGTCCCGAGGGCGCGCGCCGTGCTGATGGCCGCGGTCGCCGACGAACTGACACGTGCCGATGTCGTCGTGTCCTGTACGGGCGCGACGGGGCTCGTGCTGACGGCGGAGGCCGTGGCGGATGCGCTCGGCGTCGACTTCGACGCCGCGGTCCCGGCGCCCCGGGCCCCGGTCACCCCAGCGCCCGACGACCTGGACCAGCACGCCGCGTGGGTGGAGAACGGGTCCGCCACGGCTGCCGCACAGGACCGGGCCGTGGGCCGGGTGCCCGCGCGGCCGGCCGTCACCGGCCCCGCCCGCCTCCACCTGCTCGACCTCGCGATGCCGCGTGACATCGACGGTGCGGCCCACCGCGTCGCCGGTGTGCGCCTCGTCGACATCGAGTCGCTCGCCGAGGCGTCCGCTGACGCCCCGATGGCCGCCGATGTGGACCAGGTGCGCACCATCGTCGTCGACGAGGTCGCCGCCTTCGGAGCCGCGCAGCGCGCCGCCCACATCACTCCGACCGTCGTCGCCCTGCGCACCATGGCCGCCGATGTGGTGGCCGGCGAGATCGCGCGGCTCGACGGGCGCCTCCCCGATCTGGACGAGAAGCAGCGCGCCGAGATCACGCAGACCGTGCGCCGCGTCGTCGACAAGCTCCTGCACGCGCCCACCGTGCGGGTCAAGCAGCTCGCCAGCGAGCCCGGCGGCGCCGGGTACGCCGATGCGCTGCGGGAACTCTTCGACCTCGACCCGCAGACGGTGGCCGCCGTCTCACGGGCAGACCTGAACGACCCGAATAGAGGGCGGTCATGACCGACAACTCACCCCTGGGCGGGGAGACCACCACACCGCTCCGGCTAGGCACCCGGCGCAGCAAGCTCGCCATGGCGCAGTCCGGCATGGTGGCCGACGCCGTCCGCGAGGTGACCGGGCGTGCCGTGGAGCTCGTCGAGATCACCACGTACGGGGACGTCTCCCGGGAGCACCTGGCGCAGATCGGCGGGACCGGCGTGTTCGTCGCGGCTCTGCGCGAGGCGCTGCTGAGCGGCGAGGTGGACTTCGCCGTCCACTCGCTCAAGGACCTGCCGACCACACAGCCGGAGGGCCTCGTCCTGGCCGCCGTGCCGGAGCGCGAGGATCCGCGCGACGCACTGGTGGCGCGGGACGGGCTGACCTTCGCGCAGCTGCCGCCCGGTGCCCGCATCGGGACCGGTTCGCCGCGCCGCATGGCGCAGCTCAACGCGTACGCCCGCTCGCACGGCCTCGAGATAGAGACCGTCGCGATTCGCGGCAACGTCGATACGCGTATTGGTTTTGTACGAAGCGGGGAGCTGGACGCGGTGGTACTCGCCGCCGCCGGGCTCAGCCGCCTCGGACGCACGGACGAGGTCACCGACTTCCTGCCGGCCGACACCGTCCTGCCCGCTCCCGGCCAGGGAGCACTGGCGATCGAATGCGCTGAAAGCAGCGCGGACCTCGCCGCAGCGCTCGCCGAGCTCGACGACCCGTACACCCGGGTCGCCGTGACCGCCGAGCGTGCCCTGCTCAACGCCCTGGAGGCCGGATGCTCCGCACCTGTGGGTGCGCTGGCCGACCTCCTGGCCGAAGGGCAGGTTGTCAACGAACTGCGCCTGCGCGGTGTCGTCGGTTCGACCGACGGTACTTCCCTGGTGCAGCTGTCCATCACCGGTCCCGTCCCCACGTCGCACGACGACGCGGCGGCCCTCGGTCGCGAGCTCGCGGCCGAGATGCTCGCCAAGGGTGCGGCCGGTCTTATGGGGGAGCGAGCACTTTGAGCCCCACCGGCCCTGTCGTATCCGACTTCCCTGTCCTGTCCTCAGGGCATGTCACCTTCCTCGGCGCCGGTCCCGGCGACCCCGGACTGCTGACTCTTCGCGCTGTCGAGGCGCTTGCGAGCGCGGACGTCCTTGTAGCCGAACCGGACGTCCTCGACGTCGTTCGCTGCCATGCGCGGGCAGGGGTAAGCACGCCTGAGATGGCGGTTGTTGACGTGGCGTCAGCACCCGCGGGAGTACCTGTCCTCAGGGACGCCGCCAATCTTGTCATGGAGGCAGCGAAGGGCGGCAGGCGGGTGGTGCGTGCCGTCACGGGCGACCCCGGCCTGGACGGCAACACGGGCGCGGAGATGCTCGCCTGCGCTGCCGCGGGTGTGCCTTTCGAGGTCGTGCCCGGCATCGCGAACGCGGTCGGTGTACCCGCGTACGCCGGTGTGCCGCTGCGCGACGCCCAGGGCGCTGATGTGCGTTTCGTCGACGCGCGTACCGCTTCGGACCGCTGCTGGTCCGAGGTCGGCGCGAGTGACGCGACGGCCGTCGTGTCCGCGTCGCTCGACTCGGTGGCCGCGGCCGCCGGTGAGCTGGTCTCGGCCGGGCGCAAGCCCGACACCCCGCTCACGGTGACGATCGCCGGGACGACGACCCGCCAGCGCACCTGGACGGCGACCCTCGGGACGATCGCCCAGGTCCTGAAGCAGGCCAAGGTCCTCCCGTCGCCGGACGGGCACCAGCCGGTGATAGCCGTGGTCGGGGAGCGCAGCTCCGCCGCACAGCGCGACCAGCTCGCGTGGTTCGAGTCCAAGCCGCTGTTCGGCTGGAAGGTGCTCGTGCCGCGTACGAAGGAGCAGGCGGCGTCGCTCTCCGACCAGCTGCGTTCGTACGGCGCCGTGCCGCACGAGGTTCCGACGATCGCCGTGGAGCCGCCGCGCACGCCGCAGCAGATGGAGCGCGCGGTCAAGGGTCTGGTCACGGGCCGCTACGAGTGGATCGCGTTCACCTCGGTGAACGCGGTGAAGGCCGTGCGGGAGAAGTTCGAGGAGTACGGGCTCGACGCCCGTGCCTTCGCCGGGATCAAGGTCGCGGCCGTCGGCGAGCAGACCGGTGCCGCGCTGATCGACTTCGGCGTGAAGCCGGATCTGGTGCCGTCGGGTGAGCAGTCGGCCGCCGGTCTGCTGGAGGACTGGCCGCCGTACGACCCGGTCTTCGACCCGATCGACCGGGTGTTCCTGCCGCGTGCGGACATCGCCACCGAGACCCTGGTGGCCGGGCTCATCGAGCTGGGCTGGGAGGTCGACGACGTCACCGCGTACCGCACGGTCCGCGCCTCGCCGCCGCCGGCCGAGACCCGGGAGGCCATCAAGGGCGGCGGTTTCGACGCGGTGCTCTTCACCTCGTCCTCGACCGTCCGAAACCTGGTCGGTATCGCGGGCAAGCCGCACAACGTGACGGTGATCGCGTGCATCGGTCCGGCCACGGCGAAGACCGCCGAGGAGCACGGCCTGCGGGTCGATGTCCTGTCCCCGGAGCCGTCGGTCCACAAGCTGGCGCAGGCGCTGGCGGACTTCGGCGCGCAGCGCAGGGACGCGGCCAAGGAGGCCGGTGACCCGGTGACCCGGCCGAGCGAGCGGCGCCCCGGTGCGCGGCGTCGCAGGACGACGACCTGAGGGTCGTCGACGGATGTGCGGGGCCCGGTCGCTTCTTCGTGAAGCGGCCGGGCCCTCTGCGTGGGGGCCCGGTCCCGGTCCGTGAGGTCGCCGGTGGGGCCGCCCCAAGCTCTCAGGGAGGTCGGTCCGCCCGTCTCAGGGTGCGGTGGTGGAGTCCGTCGATTCCGCGGTGCGGCGGAACTCGGCGTTGATGCGCTGCGCTTCTTCGAGTTGGTCCTCGAGGATGATGATGCGGCAGGCGGACTCGATGGGCGTGCCCTGGTCGACGAGTTCTCGGGCGCGTGCGGCGATGCGCAGTTGGTAGCGGGAGTAGCGGCGGTGGCCGCCGGGGGAGCGGAGCGGGGTGATGAGGCGGGCTTCGCCGATGGCGCGCAGGAAGCCCTGGGTGGTTCCGAGCATCTCCGCGGCCCGGCCCATGGTGTAGGCGGGGTAGTCGTCGTCGTCGAGACGGCCGAACGAGTCGTCTGCTGTCATCTCACCTCTCTGTGGAACGCGTGGAGGGGCCCTGGTGCCATTGGCACCAGGGCCCCGAAGGAACTGCTACACCATCTGCCGGCCCTGATACTGCGCCGGCCTTCTGTTTCCGCGGGCCCGACCTGAGTGCTGTCGGGGTTGCGGGGATCGCGGTTGCTTGACCGGAGACCACCTCACTATCGATGTCCTGCGGTACCCGGGCTCAGGCTTTCCGCCCGGGCGATCCTGATGGCGTCTGCTCCTCCGTTCTTCCCTCTGGGATCAATCACTTTCGTACTGCTGGTGTTGCCGGGGCCCGTGTCGGCGCCCCTCTCCGGCAGCCAGCCCCGTCGCCCGTCCTGCGTCTGCTCTGGCTTGGAACCCCACTGCCGAACCTCCCGGTGCGCGCGTCCGCAGCCGACGCCTTCACCGAGGTGCTGCTCGTTGACTTCACTGCTGCGTACGACGAACTGCACTTGCACACTGCTACTTCGTGAACCGCGGTACTGCTGGCGGCGGCCCCTCATCACTACGGGCCACCCGGTCCGGTCGTCAGTCCCGTCGCCGTCCTGCGAAAGCCCTGGCTTCGGAACTCCACCACCGCACCGTCATGCGAACTGCAACTGCGGTACTGCTGACCGGCAGTTCATCTCTGCCAGGCCCTGCTGTCTCTCTGGGCTACGAGATAAACCATAACCACGCCACCACCCAATGTCTACTCTGGGCGCCATAGATTTTTAGGCGCTCGGCGATGAGGTAATCACCCCGCCTCAGGGAAGAGCGGGAGCGAGCCGGTCGCCCCGAGGCCGGTTTTTCCGGCCCGGCTGTCGGTAAACTGCCGATGTGTGCGGGTCTAGTCTCGAAGGATGACTGAGTACGGAAACTTCCCCGGCTCGCGGCCCCGCCGGCTGCGGACGACCCCCGTCATGCGGCGCATGGTGGCCGAGACCCGGCTCGACCCGGCGAACCTGATCCTGCCCGCGTTCGTACGCGAGGGAATCGACGCGCCGGTCGCCATCTCGGCCATGCCGGGCGTGCAGCAGCACACCCTGGACACGCTGCGGAAGGCCGCGGTCGACGCGGTCGCGGCGGGCGTCTCGGGGATCATGCTCTTCGGGGTCCCGCTGGACGGGAAGAAGGATGCCCGGGGCACGGCGGGCACCGACCCGGAGGGCATTCTCCAGGTGGCTCTGCGGGCGGTGCGGGAAGAGGTCGGGGACGACCTGGTGATCATGTCCGACCTCTGTCTGGACGAGTACACCGATCACGGCCACTGCGGGGTGCTGACCGACGACGGCCGGGTGGACAACGACGCGACGCTGGAGCGGTACGCCGAGATGGCCCAGGTCCAGGCGGACGCGGGCGCCCATGTGGTGGGGCCCAGCGGCATGATGGACGGCCAGGTCGGGGTGATCCGCGACGCGCTGGACCAGACGGGCCATGAGGACGTGTCGATCCTCGCCTACACCGCCAAGTACTCCTCGGCCTTCTACGGCCCGTTCCGTGAGGCCGTCGGTTCCTCGCTCCAGGGTGACCGCAAGACGTACCAGCAGGACCCGGCGAACATCCGCGAGTCGATGCGCGAGCTGGCGCTCGACCTCGAGGAGGGCGCCGACATGGTCATGGTCAAGCCCGCCGGACCGTACCTGGACATCCTGGCGAAGGTCGCCGAGTCGGTGGACGTGCCGGTCGCGGCGTACCAGATCAGCGGCGAGTACTCGATGATCGAGGCCGCCGCGGAGAAGGGCTGGATCGACCGGGACGCGGCGATCCTGGAGAGCCTGACGGGCATCCGGCGCGCGGGTGCGCGGATGATCCTGACGTACTGGGCGACGGAGGTCGCGCAGCGGCTGAGGGGCTGAATCCTGGCGGAGCGGACGTGGGGCACGGTCCAGCTGGGCCGTTTCGTCTGGATCGGCGGACAGACCGGAGGAAGGTTCCCGCAATGTGGAGTCCGGCCAGGTAGATGGTCGCGGTCCTCTCGTGGCGGGTGGCGACGCCCTGCCGCTGCTTCAGTCGGTTGATGCAGCGTTCGTATGCCCCGCGGTCGAAGGCTGGTGGCCTGCAGCCCCTGGCTTCGGCGCCTCAGGCGGTGGCCGCGTTGATCGGCCGGAACGGGAATCACCGCCCTGATACCGCGCTTGCGCAGGTGTCCGGGGATCGCGCGGGAGGTGTACGCCCCATCGGCCAGGACCACGTCCTACCTGGTGCGGGGCCGTCCTCGCCGGCCAGGCGCGCCGCCGGCGTCCTCGCGCTGGGCGCCGCCCGGGGCCGGCCCTCCCCGCCGCACTCCACCCGGCCGGAGCCCATCACCTCCGGCCGCAATCCGGTCCGGCCGTTCGGGTCGTGGACGGCCTGAGGCGAGGTTGCATCGTCAGAAGGGCATACGGCCTCGGGTGCGGCGGCCGGCCGAGCCGCTGCGGCTTACGGCGTTGGAGCTGCTGCGGAATGGCTTGCTGAGGATCCGGCCCAGGATTCCGGGGGCTTTGCCTCCGGCGCGTGAACCGGCTCCCAGGGTGCGCTGGGTGCCGCGTTCGGGGTGCCGGGACAGCCGGGGGACGAGGAAGGCGAGAACAGCCAGAACGACACAGACTGCGACGATGCCGACAACCATCATGAAAGGCTCCTTGGGATGAGGTGTGTCTGCCGCGTGCCCCGTCAATCACGGCGTATGCGTCAAGTGCGGGGTGCCGGGGCGCCCCGAGGCTCTGCCCGGCGGCCTCTGCCGGCTGCCCGGCCAGGAGGTGCGGGAAGCCGCCGTCGGCTGCCTGCCGAACGGGATGTGCGCATCTGCGTCGCCGGGCTGCGCGACGTGCTCAGGGCCTGACGCCGGAGATCAGTGCGCGGTCCGTCAGTGACGTCGCCGGGCGTTGAGCCGGGCGGCCTGGCGGGTCAGGTGGTCGCGTTCGGAGAGGTCGGGTGCCTTGCGGGCCGCCTCGGCGTACAGCCGTGCCGCCGTCGCCGGATCGCCGTCGCGCTCGTGGAGGTACGCCGCCACCGCTGTGTGGCGGGGCAGTGAGGCGTCCAGCGCCGCGAGCGCCGCCAGACCGGCGCGGGGTCCGTCGGCCTCCCCGACGGCGACCGCGCGGTTGAGCCTGACGACCGGGCTGTCGGTCAGGCGTGCGAGCTCGTCGTACCACTCGACGATCTGCACCCAGTCGGTCTCCTCGGTGGTGGGCGCGTCGGCGTGGAGTGCCGCGATGGCGGCCTGGGCCTGGAACTCGCCCAGCCGGTCACGCGCGAGAGCCGCCTGGAGGATCCCGACACCCTCGGCGATCGACACGGTGTCCCACCGGCCGCGGTCCTGCTCGGCGAGCGGCACCAGGCTGCCGTCGGGTGCGGTCCTGGCCGCACGCCGGGCGTGGTGGAGCAGCATGAGGGCGAGCAGCCCCGCCACCTCGGGGTGGTCGATCGCGGCCGCGAGCTGCCGGGTGAGCCGGATGGCCTCGGCGGCGAGGTCGACGTCACCGGAGTAGCCCTCGTTGAAGACCAGATAGAGGACGCGCAGCACGGTCGCGACGTCGCCGGGCCGGTCGAGACGCACACCGGAGGCGGTGCGCTTGGCCCTGCTGATCCGCTGCGCCATGGTCGCCTCGGGCACCAGGTAGGCCCGGGAGATCTGGCGGGTGGTCAGCCCGCCGACGGCGCGCAGCGTGAGCGCGACCGCGGACGACGGCGTCAGCGACGGGTGGGCGCACAAAAAGTAGAGCTGGAGTGTGTCGTCCACGGTGGGCGCGGGACCGGGCGGCGGCTCCTCGTCGACGCGGTCCTCCCGCCGGCGGCGGGAGGCGTCGGCGCGCGTCACGTCGAGGAACTTGTGCCAGGCCACGGTGACGAGCCAGCCCTTCGCATCCCGTGGCCGGCCGGCCGGCCAGACGCGGAGCGCCTCGACGAGCGCCTCCTGCACGGCGTCCTCGGCCGCCGCGAAGTCTGCTCCGCGGCGGACGAGGATCCCGAGCACGCTCGGCGTGAGGCTCCTCAGCAGGGCCTCGTCCATCGATGAGGTCACTCCGTGATGGTGGGCGGCGCGGTCAGGAACGGGCGCACCTCCAGCCACTCGTGGATCGGCTTCCCGCCCGCACCGGGGGCGGCCGACAGTTCCCCGGCCAGCTCGACGGCGCGCTCGTAGCTGTCGACGTCGATGATCATCCAGCCGGCGATGAGGTCCTTGGTCTCCGCGAACGGTCCGTCGGTGACCGGCGGGCGCCCCTCCCCGTCGTAGCGGACCCACGCCCCCTCGGGGGCGAGCGCCTGACCGTCGACGAACTCGCCCGTCTTCTCCAGCCCGGCCGCGAAGTCGTTCATGTACTGCATGTGGGCCGAGATCTCCTCCGGCGTCCACCGGTCCATGGGGACGTCGTTGACCGCGGCCGGAGCGCCCCGGTAGTGCTTGAGCAGCAGGTACTTGGCCATGGTGTTCCTCCTCGCTGGTGCGACCCATTGTGGTCGCGTTCACCCCGGGGACGGAGCTGGACGCGGGTTCTCGACATCGCCGTCCGATTTTTTTGAGCTTTCTTGAAGCAGCCCGGCCCCTTGCCATCGAGTGCACTCCAACTCCTAGGCTGACGCTCCTCATCCCGCCTGCGACGGAGTACGGCCATGCGCTATCGAGCTCTCGGCAAGACCGGCATCGAGGTCAGCACCCACTGCCTCGGCACGATGATGTTCGGTGCCGTCGGCAACCCCGACCACGAGGACAGCGCACGCATCATCCACACCGCGCTGGACGCCGGAATCAACTTCGTGGACACCGCCGACATGTACTCGGCCGGCGAATGCGAGGAGATCGTCGGCAAGGCGCTCAAGGGCAGACGCGACGAGGTCGTGCTCGCCACCAAGGTGCACTTCCCGATGGGGGAGGGACGCAACCGCGGCGGCAACTCGCGCCGCTGGATCGTCACGGCCGTCGAGGACAGCCTGCGGCGCCTGGGTACGGACTGGATCGACCTCTACCAGGTGCACCGTCCTGACCACACCACCGACGTCGAGGAGACGCTGTCCGTCCTCAGTGACCTGGTGACGGCGGGCAAGATCCGGACGTTCGGCTGCTCCACGTTTCCCGCCGAGGACATCGTCGAGGCCCACCACGTCGCGGAGCGGCGCGGGCTGATGCGGCTGCGCACGGAGCAGCCGCCGTACTCGGTCCTCGCGCGCGGCCTCGAACGGTCCGTGCTGCCCACCGCGCAGCGCCTGGGCATGGGAGTGCTGACGTGGTCACCGCTCGCCTCGGGATTCCTGTCCGGCGCCTACCGCGAGGGCCGGCCTGCCGATCTCACCACCGGCCGCGCCAAGCTCACTCCGCACCGCTTCGACCCTGCCGTCCCGGGCAACGCCGCGAAACTCGCGGCCGTCGAGCGGCTCGCCGTTCTCGCCGAGGAGGTGGGCTGCACCCTGCCGGAACTGGCCGTCGCCTTCCCGCTGGTGCACCCGGCCGTCACATCGGTGATCATCGGCCCGCGCACCATGGACCAGCTCACCTCCCTGCTCAAGGGGGCTGACCTGCTGCTCGATGATGCGGTGCTCGACCGTATCGACGAGATCGTGGCGCCCGGCACCGACCTCTACCAGGCCGACGGCGCCTGGCAGCCGCCGTCACTCACCGAACGTGCTTGGCGCAGGCGCCCGGCCGGGGAGCGGGCGGCTGCGGGCTGAGCCCTTCGGCCGAGGGGGCCGGTCAGCTCCGGGCGGCGTAGGCGGCGTAGGCGGACGGGTGGTGGGGGTGACGGTGAAAGCCGGTCGGCCCGGGGAGGCCGCGTCGGCGTAGCGGCGGGCCAGGTGCGCGAAGGCGGCCGTCAGTTCCGCCGGGCCGACGACCTCGATGTCGGCGTCGAACCTGCCGATGGTGGCGGCCAGTCCGGTCCAGGA
>NZ_MAPV01000074.1 GCF_001700505.1 Streptomyces mutomycini | reverse complement strand
GCTTGCCGATGTGCGCGTGCCAGGAGTCGTCGACGCCCTCCACGCCGTTCGGCACCTTGCGGTAGCGGTCGTAGTCGTCCCAGGAGATCAGGTGGCGCACGGTGTGGCCGCGGCGGCGGATCTCGTCGGCGACGAGGTGCGGGGTCATGACCTCGCGGAGGTTGCCCAGGTGGATCGGGCCCGAAGGGGAGAGCCCGGACGCGACGACGACCGGTTTGCCAGGCGCACGTCGCTCCGACTCGGCGATGACATCGTCCGCGAAGCGGGAGACCCAGTCGGTCTCGGTGCTGCTCTGACTCGAAGCCACGGTCGGCACGTCCTTCTCTCGTGTAGGACTCGTAGGGGCGTCCCCCAGCAGGGGCACCCCCATTCTCCCAGGTACCACCCGCAGCGCGAAAACGGCTTTACACCCCGTGGGATACTGGGGTGATCCCTTGTCCTCTACCGAAACGGCAGCCGGCTCATGGCTTCGGTCCCCTCCCTCGCTTCCACGCTCCAGCAGCAGCTGGCGGACGCCCTGACGGCAGCGCTGCCGGATGCCGGCACCGCGGACCCGCTGCTGCGCCGAAGCGACCGGGCCGATTTCCAGGCCAACGGCATCCTCGCGCTCGCCAAGAAGCTCAAGGGCAACCCGCGCGAGCTGGCCTCCCGGGTCACGGCGGCCCTCCCGGCCGGTGNNGCCGCCGACGGCGACCGGCTCGGCGTACCGCTGAAGCCCGCCCCGGGCACGACCGTGATCGACTACGCCCAGCCGAACGTGGCGAAGGAGATGCACGTAGGCCACCTGCGGTCGGCGGTCATCGGTGACGCGATGGTCCAGATCCTCGAGTTCACCGGTGAGAACGTCGTCAGGCGCCACCACATCGGCGACTGGGGCACCCAGTTCGGCATGCTCATCCAGTACCTCTTCGAGCACCCGGGCGAGCTGAAGCACGAGGGCGACGAGGCGGACGGCGAGGCCGCCATGTCGTCGCTGAACCGCGTCTACAAGGCGTCGCGGGTCCTGTTCGACTCCGACGAGGAGTTCAAGGCGCGCTCCCGCGACCGGGTGGTGGCCCTCCAGGCCGGCGACCCGGAGACGCTGGCGCACTGGCAGCGCTTCGTCGACGAGTCGAAGATCTACTTCTACTCCGTCTTCAACAAGCTCGACATGGAGATCGCCGACCCCGACATCGTCGGTGAGTCCGGCTACAACGACATGCTCGAGGAGACCTGCCGGATCCTGGAGGAGACGGGCGTCGCCGTCCGTTCCGAGGGCGCGCTGTGCGTGTTCTTCGACGACGTGAAGGGCCCGGACGGCAACCCGGTCCCGNNCTGGCTGAACGAGGACGTCAAGGCGCACCAGCTGGCCTTCGGCACGGTCCTCGGCAAGGACGGCAAGCCGTTCAAGACCCGTGAGGGCACCACCGTCCGGCTGGAGGACCTGCTGGACGAGGCGGTCGAGCGGGCCACCGCGGTGGTCCGGGAGAAGGCCGGGAAGGTGGGCCTGACCGAGGACGAGATCGTCGAGAACGGCCGGTACGTCGGCGTCGGCGCCGTGAAGTACGCGGACCTGTCGACCTCCGCCGTGCGGGACTACAAGTTCGACCTGGACCAGATGGTGTCGCTGAACGGCGACACTTCGGTGTACCTCCAGTACGCCTACGCCCGGATCCGCTCCATCCTGCGCAAGGCGGGCNNGGCCGAGCGCGCGCTGGGCCTGCACCTGGACCAGTTCGGCGAGGTCCTGGCCGAGGTGGCCGAGGGGTACGAGCCGCACAAGCTGGCCGCGTACCTCTACCAGCTGGCCTCGCACCTCACCACGTTCTACGACCAGTGCCAGGTGCTCAGCCCCGACAACGCGCCCGAGGTCGTCGAGAACCGGCTGTTCCTCGTCGAGCTCACCGCACGCACCCTGCACCAGGGCATGAAGCTGCTCGGCATCAGGACGCCCGAGCGCCTCTGACCAGGCAGCCGACCCGCCTCCGGGGCGCACCACTGGATCGCCCGTGCGGGACNNCGGCCTCGCCGGTGAGGGCGGGCAGGTTGTCGTCCAGGACCCGGGCGCTGACCGGCGGGAGCTGCTCCCGCAGATCGCCGAGCAGCCGCAGAAGTTCCTGCACCGCCTCCTGCAGCTCCGGGGACGCCGGCTCGGCACCGGAGGAACCGAACGTGTTATGCACGATTCCCTGGTTGCCCGTCCCGCCGTACATGCTGACCTGGTCGCCGATGTGGTAGCTGTCGCCGCTCATGAATTCGCAATCCCCACGTTCCCCGAACCCCCGTACATGTTGATGTTGTCCCCGAAGTGGTAGATCTGCGGACTCGCGCTGATCCCCTCCACCCGCACCGTGAACTCGGCCTCCGGATGGTCGATCGCGTACGAGATGTGACCGACGAGCTGCCGCAAGTGGTTGGGGTCGGCGCTGGTCACCATCGCGGTGGACTGACCGGATGTCTCCACGGCCAGCACGAAGTGCGAACGGGCCGTCAGGACGGGGGTCAGCTCCGACACGAAGTAGGCCAGCGTGGCCAGCGTCACGATCCACACGAAGGTGATGAGCCCGCCACCACCGCTGTCGCCCGGCTGCCCGAAGGACGCCAGGGACGTCGTCAGCCAGATGAGTACGGTGAACCCCGTCGCCACAGAGATGGACAGCGCCACCCTCTTGCAGAAGAGCGCTGTCGCCTCCTTGCGCCGCGGGCGCAGGACGAAGGTGAAGACGCGGGCGATGTTGTGCAGCGGATACGCGGCCTCCCCCACCCACAACAGCCGCTTGCTGACCCGCAGATCGACCGCCTGCGCCAGAGGCGGCGGTGGAGGGGCGCTGCTGGGTCTCGGCGGTACGGCCGGCATCTCCATCGGTTCCCCCTGTGTCGCGTGGTC
>NZ_MAPV01000073.1 GCF_001700505.1 Streptomyces mutomycini | reverse complement strand
CCCGGGAAACACGAACACCGGGCGGGTGGTCCGGGCGGCTGTGCCCTGGGAGACGTCCGGCGACTCACGGCCCTCCGCGAGGGCTGTGAGGGCGGCCGTGTAATCACCGGAGGCGTCGGCCATGAGGGCGGCACGGTGGCTGAACCTCGTCCGCCGGACGGCGAGCGTGTGGCCGACGTCGGTGGTGGAGGTGTCCGGGTGGCGTGCCAGGTGGGCGTGAAGCTGCCTCGCCTGTTCGCGCAGGGCCTGTTCGGTGCGGGCTGAGACGATCAGCGGCGGCTTCGCACTGTCCAGAGGCGCACGAAGTGCCGGGGTGCTCTCCTCTTGTTCCTGTTCCTCCGTCGGAGATGCCTGCTCCTCCACCGGGGGTGCCTGTTCGATGATGGCGTGGGAGTTGGTGCCGCTGACGCCGAAGGAGGACACCCCTCCACGGCGCGGCTGCCCGGTCTCCGGCCAGGGTGCGGGCTCGGTGACAAGGGCCATGCCCCCGTCGACCCAGTCGATGAGGGTGGTGGGGTTCTCCACGTGGAGAGTGGGCGGCAGCACCCCGCGTTGCACCGCCATCACCATCTTGATCAGTCCTGCGGCGCCGGCGGCGGCCTGGGTGTGGCCGATGTTCGACTTGACCGACCCGAGCCACACCGGGCGGCCTTCCGGGCGGTCCTTCCCGTACGTTGCGGCGAGCGCCTGCACCTCGATGGGGTCGCCCAGGGTGGTGCCGGTGCCGTGCGCCTCCACGAGGTCGACCTGGGCGGCCGACAGCCGCGCGTCGGCGAGCGCCTGGCGGATGACGCGCTGCTGGGCGGGGCCGTTGGGCGCGGTCAGACCGTTGCTCGCTCCGTCCTGGTTGATGGCGGAGCCGCGTACGACGGCCAGGACCGGATGGCCGTTGCGCCGGGCGTCGGAGAGCCGCTCCACGAGGAACATGCCGATGCCTTCGCCCCAGCCGGTGCCGTCCGCGTCGGCGGAGAACGCCTTGCAGCGACCGCTGGTCGACAGTCCGCGCTGACGGCTGAACTCGGTGAAGGCACCGGGGCTGGACATCAGGGTGACGCCGCCGACGAGGGCCATCGAGCATTCGTCCCTGCGCAGGGACTGGCAGGCCATGTGCAGGGCAACCAGCGAGGACGAGCACGCGGTGTCGACGGTCACGGCCGGCCCGTTGAAGCCGAAGGTGTAGGCCACGCGGCCGGAAGCGACGCTGCTGGTGTTGCCCACGCCGAGATAGATCTCGGTTCCCTCCGGTGGGACGAACACCGTGCTGCCGTAGCCCTGGTAGGACGTGCCGACGAAGACCCCGGTCCGGGTGCCGCGCAGGGACGCCATGTCGATGCCGGCCCGTTCGACGGCTTCCCACGACGCCTCCAGGACCAGGCGCTGCTGCGGGTCCATGGCCAGTGCCTCGCGCGGACTGATACCGAAGAACTCCGGGTCGAAGTCCGGTATGTCGTAGACGAATCCGCCCTCGAGCGTATAGCTGCGGGCCGGTTCGTCGGGGTCGCGGAAGAACAGGCCCTCGAAGTCCCAGCCGCGGTCCTCCGGGAACGGGGACAGGGCGTCGACCTGCGACATCATGATCTGCCACAGGTCCTCGGGGGCGCGTACGCCGCCCGGGAAGCGGCAGCTCATCGCCGTGATCGCGATGGGGTCGTTGTCCTTCTCCTCGGCGGCGCGCAGCTTGCCCCTGGTCTCCTGGAGGTCTGCAGTCACCCGCCGCAGGAAATAGCGCAGCTTGTCGTCGCCTGTCATGGCCTCGGTCATGGCCTGGGTCCCCCCTCGGAGCGGTTCGTTCGGTTGCGGTCGGCTGGTCACGAGATACCGAACTCCTTGCCGAGGAAGTCGAAGATCTCTTCGTCGCTGGCGGTGTCGAGGTCCTGCGGCGGTACGGCCGGTTCGGCCGCCACCCGGATGTCGCCCCAGCCGGCGAGCATGGCGTTGAGCCGCAGGGTGATCCGCGTGCGCCGGTCGTCGTCCGTGCCGACGGAGCTGAGGAGAGCCTCCAGCCGGTCGATCCCGGCGAGCACGGGCGCGTCGGCCGCACCGGTGTCGGGGACGACTTCGGCACGGAGGTGCGCGGCCAGTTCCGTCGGTGTCGGGTAGTCGAAGACGAGTGTCGCGGGCAGCCGCAGTCCGGTGGCGGCGTTGAGCCGGTTGCGCAGGTCGACGGCGATGAGCGAGTCGAATCCGAGCTTCTTGAACGCCATGTCCGGTTCCACCGCGTCGGCGGACGCGTGTCCGAGGACGGCCGCCGCGTGGCTACGCACGAGGTCCAGGACCACGCGGTCACGGTCCTCCTCGGACAGACCGGCCAGGCGCTGGGCAAGCCCGACTCCCCCGGTGCCGGTGCCGTCCGAGTCGGCCGCACGTGGCGCGGCCGCGCGTACCAGCCGTCGCATCAGCGGCGGCAGCGCGCCGGCCGCCGCCTGGGCGCGCAGGGCCGCGAAGTCCAGGCGGACCGGCAGGAGCAGCGCGTCGTCGGACGCCGTGGCGAGGTCGAAGAGAGCGAGTCCCTCCTCGGTGGAGAGACCTGTGACACCGCCCCCGCTCATCCGGCGTACCTCCGCGTCACTGAGGTGTCCGGTCATGCCGCTCGCCTGGGCCCAGAACCCCCAGGCGAGCGTGGTGGCGGGAAGGCCGCCGGCCCTGCGGTGGTGGGCCAGAGCGTCCTGGTAGGCGTTGGCCGCCGCGTAGTTGCCCTGACCCGAACTGCCGAGGGTGCCTGCGGCAGAGGAGAACATCACGAATGCCGACAGGCCGCTGTCGCGGGTCAGTTCGTGGAGGTTGACCGCCGCGTCGACCTTGGGGCGCAGCACGGCGTCCATCCGGTCGCCGGTGAGGGAGGTGATGACACCGTCGTCCAGGACTCCTGCCGCGTGTACGACGGCGGTGAGCGGGTGGGCCTCGTCGATGGTGCCGAGCACCCGGGCCAGTTGGTCCCGGTCCGCCGCGTCGCAGGCGACGGCACGTGCCGTGGCGCCCGCGTCCCGCAGTGCGGCCAGCAGTCCGGTGGCGCCCTCGGCCGCCTCGCCCTGCCGGCTCAGCAGGAGCAGGTGGCGTACGCCGTGTTCGGTGACCAGGTGGCGGGCGAGCAGGCTGCCCAATGTGCCCGTGCCCCCGGTGACCAGGACCGTCCCCGCGGCGTCGAAGGCCGCACCGGTGACGGCGTCCGCTGCCGGTGCCGTGCGTACCAGGCGGGGCAGCAGTACCACGCCCTCGCGCAGGGCGAGTTGTGTCTCCGGCAGGGCCAGGGCTGCGGGCAGTGCGCGCCAGGATGCCTCGCTGTCGTCGGAGTCGACCAGGACGAAGCGGTCGGGGTGCTCGGCCTGCGCCGAGCGGACGAGTCCCCAGACCGGTGCCGTGGCCAGGCCGCCGACGCTGTCGCCGGGGGCGGCCGACACCGCGTCGGACGTGTGGAACACCAGGCGTGTTCCGGCGAGGCGTTCGTCGCCCAGCCAGCTCTGGAGCAGGGCGAGCGCCTCGCGGGCGGCGGTGTGCGCACCGGCGGCCGCGCCATCGTTCCCGGGCGCCCCGATACGGGCGACCACGGTGTCCGGCAGTTGCCTGCCGCCGTCGACGGCCGCGAGGAGCGCGGCGAGGTCCGCGTGCCCGTCGGCCTGAACGCCGGCTGCGGACAGCGGCGCGGGTTCGGCGCCCAGGACGGCCCACGGGCCGACGGTGGCGGGCTGGGCAGGTGTGGCGGGCCCCGGCTCCCAGGAGAGCCGGAAGAGGGAATCGTTCTCCTCCCGGGTGGCCGACCTCAGCTGCTGGGGGTCGACCGGCCGCATGTCGAGGGCGTCTACCGAGGCGACGGGCGCCCCTGTGCCGTCGGCCAGTTGGAAAGCGATGCCGTTCGCACCGCTCGGGGAGAGCCGCGCCCGGAGGACGGAAGCCCCGGTCGCGTACACGCTCACACCGCGCCAGGCGAACGGGAGCCTGGGCTTGCCGGCGTCCTCCCCGCGCCCCTGGCCGGGACCGAACGAGCCGAGTCCCATCGCCTGCAGCGCGGCATCGAACAGGGCGGGGTGCAGGGCGAATCCGGCGGCCTCGGCCCGGCCGTCCTCCGGGAGGGCCACCTCCGCGTAGATGTCCTCGCCGGACTGCCAGGCGGCGCGCAGGCCCTGGAACATCGGCCCGTATCCGAAGCCGAGCCCGGCGGCCTGTTCGTACACGCCCTCGAGTTCGATTTCCGCTGCCCCCGCGGGGGGCCAGGCGGTGAAGTCGAACGGCGGGCCGGACGCGGTGCGGGTGGCGAGCACACCGGTCGCGTGCCGCCGCCAGGGCGTCTCGGCGAGGCCGCCCTCGGTCGGCAGGTCCGCCGGACGGGAGTGGACGGTCAGCGGCCTGCGGCCCGTGGCGTCCGGTGCGCCGACGACCAGCTGCACGTGCATGGCGCCGCGTTCCTGCAGTACGAGCGGTGCCTCGAGGGTGAGTTCCTCCACGAGGTCGCAGCCGACCTGCTGGGCCGCACGCAGTGCCATCTCCACGAAGCCGGTGCCCGGCAGCAGGATGGTCTCCATGACGACGTGGTCGCCGACCCAGTGCTGGGTCCGTGGGGAGAGCCGGCCGGTGAACAGATAGCCGTCCGCGTCGGCCAGGGCCACCCCGGCGGCGAGCATCGGGTGGTCGGCGGTGCCGAGTCCTATCGAGGCCGGGTCGCCGGACGTGCTGTTCCGGATCGGCAGCCAGTACCGCTGGTTCTGGAATGCGTACGTGGGCAGTTCGGCCGGGCGGACGTCTCGGCCCGCGAAGAGCGCGGTCCAGTCGAGGGGCACCCCGTGCACGTGAGCGGTGGCGAGCGAGGAGAGGAACCGGTCGGGACCGCCCTCGTCGCGGCGCAGCGAGCCGAGGACGGCACCGTCGATGCCCGCCTCGTCGAGGGTCTCCTGGAGTCCGACGGCCAGGACGGGGTGCGGGCTGATCTCGACGAACACCCGGTGGCCGGCGCCGATCAGGACCTGGGTGGTCTCCTCCAGGCGGACCGTCCGGCGCAGATTTCCGTACCAGTACTCGGCGTCCATGCCCGCGGTGTCCAGGAGTCCGCCCGTGACCGTCGAGTAGAGAGGCACCCGGGACGTACGCGGAGCCAGGTCGGACAGCACGGCGAGCAGGCGTTCGTGGATGCGCTCCACGTGCGCGCTGTGCGACGCGTAGTCGACGTCGACGCGCTTGGCGCGGACCCCTTCGGCCGCGCAGGCGGCGAGCAGTTCGTCCAGCGCGTCGGCGTCACCGGAGACGACCACGGAGGACGGGCCGTTGACAGCCGCGACGGACAGGCGCCCGTCCCAGGGCGTGAGCCGCGCGCGTACCTTCTCCGACGGCTCCGGTACGGAGGCCATTCCGCCCAGTCCCGACAGTTCCAGGATCGCCTTGCTGCGCAGCGCCACCACGCGGGCGGCGTCGTCGAGGGTCAGCGCACCGGCGACGCAGGCCGCGGCGATCTCGCCCTGCGAGTGGCCGACGACGGCGGCCGGCTCGACACCGGCTGCGCGCCACACTTCGGCGAGCGAGACCATGACGGCCCACAGGGCGGGCTGGACCACGTCGACTCGGTCGAGCCCGGGGGCATCCGGCGCACCGCGCAGCACGTCGAGCAGTGACCAGTCGGTGTGGTCGGACAGGGCGGTGGCGCACTCGCGGATCCGCTCGGCGAACACCGGACTGCTGTCCAGGAGTCCGCGTGCCATGCCCGCCCATTGCGCGCCCTGGCCGGGGAAGGCGAAGACGACCTTGGGCTCCTCGGCGGGTGCGACCGCCTGGGCGAGGCCGGGAGCTCCGGTGCCGTCCGCGAGGGCGGCCAGCGCGTGCAGGAGTTCGTCCCTGTCGGTCGCGACGACCGCCGCCCGGTGTCCGAAGCGGGCACGTGTCGTGGCCAGCGACCAGCCGGTGTCGGCCGGGTCCGCGTCCTCGTGGGTCAGCAGGTGGCGGTGCAGGCGGCCGGCCTGGTCGCGCAGGGCCTCCGCCGAGGTGCCCGAGAGTACGAACGGGACGGCTGCCGCTCCGAGGAACGGCTCCTCACCTGCCGCGGGGGCGGACTCGGTGTCGTACTGGGGGGCCTGTTCGAGGACTACGTGGGCGTTGGTGCCGCTGATGCCGAAGGACGAGACGGCGGAGCGGCGCGGCCTGCCGGTGTCGGGCCAGGGCACCGCCTGCTGGAGCAGGGACACCGCTCCCGTGGACCAGTCCACATGGGTGGTGGGCTCGTCGAGGTGGAGGCTCCGCGGCACGGTCCCCCGCCGCATCGCCAGGACCATCTTGATGATCCCGGAGACGCCGGCGGCAGCCTGGGAGTGACCGATGTTGGACTTGATGGAGCCGAGCAGCACGGGCAGGGTCCGGTCCCGGCCGTAGGTGGCCAGGACGGCCTGTGCCTCGATGGGGTCGCCCAGTGGCGTTCCGGTGCCGTGCGCCTCGATGACGTCGACGTCGCTCGTGGTGAGCCCGGCGTTGGCCAGGGCCTGCCGGATGACGCGCTGCTGCGAGGGGCCGTTGGGTGCGGTCAGTCCGTTGCTGGCGCCGTCCTGGTTGATCGCCGACCCCCGGACCACGGCCAGGACCGGGTGCCCGTTGGCCCTGGCGTCGGACAGCCGTTCGACGAGCAGGACGCCTACGCCTTCGCTCCAGCCGGTGCCGTCCGCGGATTCGGAGAAGGCACGGCAGCGGCCGTCGGAGGCGAGGCCGCCCTGGCCGCTGAGCCCGGCGAACCCGGCCGGGGTGGCCATGACCATGACGCCGCCCGCCAGGGCCATAGAGCACTCACCGTTCCGGAGCGCCTGGGCGGCCAGGTGCAGTGCCACCAGCGACGACGAGCAGGCTGTGTCGACCGTGAGGGCGGGGCCCTCCAGGCCGAGCGTGTAGGACACCCGGCCTGAGATGACGCTGGCGGTGGTGCCGGTGAGGATGTAGCCGGCGTTGTTGTCCTCGGCCTGTTGCAGCAGACCGGTGTAGTCCTGGCCGCTGGAGCCGACGAAGACGCCGGTGCGGGTGCCGCGCAGACTGGTCGGGGCGATGCCCGCCGCCTCGACGGCTTCCCAGGAGGTTTCCAGGAGCAGCCGCTGCTGGGGGTCCATCGCGATGGCCTCGCGCGGGGATATGCCGAAGAACGCCGGGTCGAAGTCGCCCGGATCGGCGAGGAATCCGCCGGTGAGCCCTTCGATCTCCCAGCCCCGTGTCTCCGGGACCTCCGTGATCGCGTCGCGGCCCTCGTCCAGCAGGCGCCACAGGTCCTCGGGCGTCTCCACGCCTCCGGGCAGCCGGCAGCTCATGCCGACGATGGCGATGGGTTCACCGCTGTCCGCGGCGTCGGCCAGCGGCGAGTCGCCGCTGCCGGCGGGTACGGAACCGGCCACCAGTTCACCCACGTGCTCGGCGAGCGCGGCGGGCGTCGGATAGTCGAAGACCAGGGTCGAGGGCAGCCGCAGCCCGGTGACCAGGTTCATCCGGTTGCGCATCTCGATCGCGGTCAGGGAGTCGAAGCCCAGGTCGTTGAACGCACGCTGGGCGCCGATCTCCTCGTGCTCCGCGTAGCCGAGGACGGCGGCCGCCTGGGTACGGACCAGATCGAGTACGGCGGCCGCGCGGCCGGCCTCGTCGAGCGGCGCGAGCAGCTGGGCGAGGGCATCTTCGGCGGAGCCCTGACCGGCACCGCTGTTCGCGGCGGGGCGTGCGGGAAGCCGTACGAGGCCGCGCAGCATGGGCGGGACCGCTTCGACGGAAACGGCTCCGCGAGCCCCGGACACATCGAGGGGGGCAGGCACGAGCAGGGCGTCGTCGAGGCCACGGGTGGCGTCGAAGAGGGCCAGGCCCTGCGCGGACTCCATGGAGCCGACGCCGGACCGGCCGATGCGGCTCAGCTGCGTGTCGTCGAGGTTCGCCGCCATGCCGCTGCGGTCGGCCCACAGTCCCCAGGCCAGCGAGGTGGCCGGCAGTCCCCGTGCCCGGCGGTGCTGGGCGAGGGAGTCGAGGAAGACGTTGGCCGCGGCGTAGTTGCCCTGTCCGGCGCCGCCGAGGGTGGCGGCGACCGACGAGAACATGACGAAGGAACGGAGGTCCAGGTCCTGGGTGAGCTCGTGCAGCGTGACCGCCGCGTCCACCTTGGGACGCAGTACGGCGGTGATGCGCTGGGGGGTGAGGGCGGGGAGGACGCCGTCGTCCGTGATGCCCGCGGCGTGCACGACCGCGGTCAGCGGGTGCTGGGCCGGAATCGTGGCCAGCAGGGCCGCGAGCTGTGCCCGGTCGGCCACGTCGCAGGCCGCGACGGTGACGGTGGCGCCCAGTGCGGCCAGTTCGGCCTCCAGCTCCGCGGCGCCCTCCGCCGAGGGCCCTCGCCTGCTGACGAGGAGCAGGTGGCGGATGCCGTGGGTGGTCACCAGGTGACGCGCGAACAGCTTGCCGAGGGTGCCGGTGGCACCGGTCACCAGCACGGTGCCCGCGGGGTCGGCGAACGGGGTGAGAGCCGTGTCGGCCGCCTGTGCCCCGACCCGGGCGAGCCGGGGTACCCGTATCCGGCCGGCCCGGACGGCGAACTGCGGTTCGCCGTCGGCCAGCGCCTGGGGAAGCGCGCGGTGCGAGGCGGGCAGTCCGTCGATGTCGGCCAGGGTGAACCTGCCCGGGTTCTCCGACTGTGCCGAACGGACGAGGCCCCATACGGTCGCCTGCGCGACGTCCTCGACCTCGTCATCGGCGGTCGCGGCGACGGCACCGCGGGTGATGAGGACGATGCGGGTGTACGCGAACCTCTCGTCCTCGAGCAGGATCTGGGCGAGCGCCAGCACGCGGGCGACCGCGCCGTGCGCCGCCTCGACCGTGTCGGTGCCCGGTTCGGTCACGCACGGGACGAGGAGGGTGCCGGGAGCGGCGAGGCCGTCGTCGACCGCCTCGCCGAGTTCGTACAGGTCGGGGAACCGGCCGCCGGACGGGAGACCGAAGTCGCTGTCGCCCAGGACGATCCAGTCACTGGTGTCCGGGGACGTGCCGGTGCCCTGGGCGACCGGCCAGTCGATCCTGAAGAGCGAGTCGTGGTGGGGGCTGCGGGACGTGTTGAGCTGCTCCGCGGAGACGGGGCGCAGCACGGTCGCCCCGACGGAGGCGACGGGCGCCCCGGTCTCGTCGGCGAGTGCGACGGACACGGTGTCGGTGCCGGTGGGCGAGAGCCGCACCCGGAGCGCCGATGCGCCGGCGGCGTACAGCGACACACCGGTCCAGGAGAACGGCAGCCGTTCCTGGCCGGGGCCGCCCTCGTCACCGTTGCCCAGCATGGCCCGTGAGTGCATCGCGGCGTCGAACAGGGCGGGGTGCAGACCGAACCGCTGGGCCTCGGTGGCGGGTTCCTCGGGGAGGCGGACCTCGGCGAAGACGTCGTCGCCCTGCCGCCAGACGCCCTTCAGGCCCTGGAAGGCCGGCCCGTAACCGTAGTTGGCGGCTTCGAGCTGGGCGTAGAAGTCGTCCATGGGTACCTGGACGGCGTTCCGGGGCGGCCATTCGGCGAAGGCGGACCAGTCGGGGGCTGTGGCCTGGCCGGGGGCCAGGGTTCCGCCGGCGTTGCGGGTCCAGGTCTCGTCGCCGTCCTGGCCGTCCGGGCGGGAGTACACGTACAGCTGGCGGTACCCGGTGTCGTCGGGTGCCCCGACCGTCATCTGGACGGCGATGCCGCCCTCTTCGGGGAGGATGAGCGGCGCTTCGAGGTTGAGTTCGACGAGCTGGCCGCAGCCGACCTGGTCACCGGCGTGGACGGCGAGTTCCACGAACGCGGTGCCGGGCAGCAGGGCGGTGCCCAGGACGGTGTGGTCGGCCAGCCAGGGATGGGTCCCCAGCGAGAGCCTGCCGGTGAACAGCATGCCGTCGCCGTCGGCCAGGGTGACCGCGGCGCTGAGCAGCGGGTGCTCGGCCGCGCGCAGGCCCATGGCGGTGGCGTCACCGGCCCAGGCTGCGGACAGCTTCGGCCAGAAGCGCTTTCGCTGGAAGGCATAGGTGGGCAGCGCGGTGTTCCTGGCGCCCGTCCCGTCGTAGAACGCGTGCCAGTCCGGTCCGCTGCCGTGTACGTGCAGTTCGGCGAGGGCGGTGACCAGCGACCGGGCCTCGGGGCGGTCGCTGCGCAGGGCGGGCAGGAAGACGGGGTCGCCGGCTCCGGCCGCGGCTTCCGTCAGGGCCTCCTGGCCCATGGCGCTCAGTACGCCTCCGGGGCCGATCTCGAGGAAGGCGGTGACACCGTGGTCGAGGAGCGTGCGGATCCCGTCATGGAAGCGGACGGCCTCCCGGACGTGGCGTACCCAGTAGTCCGGGTCGGTGATCTCCTTGGCACCGATGAGGGCACCGGTCACGTTGGACACGATCGGCAGTTCGGGGGCGCTGAACTCGATCGTCCCGGCGAAGGCGCGGAACTCGTCGAGCATCGCTTCCATGTGCGCCGAGTGGAACGCGTGGCTGACCCGCAGCCTTTTGGTCTTGCGGGCCTGTGCCTCGAAGTGCGCGGCGATCTCCAGGACGGCGTCCTCGTCACCGGAGACGACCACGGCGCGGGGACCGTTGAGCGCGGCGATGGACACGCCTGTACGCAGCAGGGGCCGAACCTCGTCCTCGGTGGCCTGGAGCGAGACCATCGCCCCGCCTCCGGGGAGGGCCTGCATCAGCCGTCCGCGGGCCGCCACCAGTGCGGCGGCGTCCTCCAGGGACAGCACGCCCGCCGCGTGGGCGGCCGACAGCTCGCCGATGGAGTGGCCGAGCAGATAGTCCGGGCGGACGCCCCAGGAGGTGACGAGGCGGAACAGAGCGGTCTCCACGGCGAACAGGCCGGCCTGCGTGAAGACGGTCCGGTCGATGAGCCGTGCGGAGTCCTCCGAGTCCGTGGAATCAGCGGACTCTGCGGACTCTGCGGACTCTGCGGACTCTGCGGCGAGAACGACGTCCTTGACCGGCCGGTCGAGGTGCCGGTCCAGCTCGGCACATACGGCGTCGAACGCCTTGGCGAACACCGGGAACGCCTCGTACAGTCCACGGCCCATCCCGGGCCGTTGCGAACCCTGCCCGGAGAAGAGGAGGCCGAGCCGGCCGTTCTCCGGGGCGGCGCCCTGTGCCTGTCCCTGGGCCGGAGTGCCGGCGACGAGCGCACGCAGGCCGCGGAGCAGGTCCTCGCGGGTCTCTCCGACGACGACGGCCCGGTGGTCGAGGGCCGCGCGGCCGGTGGCGAGCGAGAAGGCCAGGTCCAGAGAGGCCGCCTCGGAGCTCTCCGCATGGGCCAGCACGTGGGCCGCCTGGCCCAGCAGTGCCTCCTCGGTCTTCCCGGAGACCGTCCAGACGAGCGTGGCCGGCTCGCCGCCCTGCTCGGCCGGCTCGGGGCTCGGGGCCGGCTCGGGGCTCGGGGCCTCTTCGATGACCGTGTGCGCGTTCGTGCCGCTCATACCGAACGAGGAGATGCCGAATCGCTTCGGCCGGCCCGTCTGCGGCCAGTCCCTCTGCTCGGTCAGCAACTGGACGGCACCCGCCGACCAGTCGACGTGCGGAGTGGGCTCGTCGATGTGCAGCGTCTTCGGCAGCGTGCCGTGGCGCATCGCCTCGACCATCTTGATGATGCCGGCGACGCCGGCGGCTGCCTGGGTGTGGCCGAGGTTGGACTTGACCGAGCCGAGCAGCACCGGCCGGTCGGCCTGCCGGTTCCGGCCGTAGGTGGCGAGCAGTGCCTGCGCCTCGATCGGGTCGCCGAGTGTCGTACCCGTGCCGTGGGCCTCGACCGCGTCGACCTGGTCGGCGGTGAGGCCGGCGTTCGCCAGCGCCTCCTGGATGACGCGCTGCTGGGAAGGCCCGTTGGGGGCGGTGAGGCCGTTGCTCGCACCGTCCTGGTTCACGGCGGAACCGCGGACGACGGCCAGGACTTCGTGTCCGTTGCGGCGCGCGTCCGACAGTTTCTCCAGCAGCAGCAGGCCGGCGCCCTCGGCCCACCCGGTGCCGTCGGCGGCCTTGGCGAAGGCCTTGCAGCGGCCGTCGGTGGACAGCCCGCGCTGCGCGCTGAACTCGATGAAGGCACCGGGGGTCGACATGACCGTCACGCCGCCGGCCAGAGCGAGAGAGCACTCCCCCTGCCGCAGAGCGTGCGCGGCCAGGTGCAGGGCGACGAGCGACGACGAGCACGCGGTGTCCACGGTGACAGCGGGGCCCTCGAGCCCGAACGTGTAGGACACGCGTCCCGAGACGACGCTGGCCGCCGTGCCCGTCAGGCCGTAACCCTCGACGCTCTCCGGTGAGAACTGCAGCAGGGAGGCGTAGTCCTGGCCACTGGAGCCGGCGAACACGCCGACCCGTGCACCGGACAGCGACAGCGGGTCGATGCCTGCCCGCTCGAACGCCTCCCACGCCGTTTCGAGGAGCAGCCGCTGCTGCGGGTCCATCGACAGTGCCTCACGGGGGCTGATGCCGAACAGGGCGGAGTCGAACTCCGCTACGCCGTCGACGAAGCCGCCCGACTGGACGTAGGACGTACCGGACTGCTCGGGGTCGGCGTCGTAGATCCGCCCGTTGTCCCAGCCGCGGTCGTCCGGGAACGGCGACATCGCGTCCCCACCGGCGGCGACCAGTTTCCACAGGTCCTCGGGGCTCGCGACCCCTCCGGGGAACCGGCAGCTCATCGCGACGATCGCGATGGGCTCCTGCTCGCCGGCCTCCACCTCACGAAGGCGCTGCCGGGTCTGGTGGAGGTCGGCCGTCACCCGCTTGAGGTACTCGAGGAGCTTGTCGTCAGCCACCATTACCGCTAACCCCTTTGTGTAGAACAGAAATACGGTGCCGACCCATCAGGAGGCCCCGAGCTCGTTGTCGATGAATGCCAGGACCTCGTCGGCCGATGCGGCCTGGAGCTTCTCCGCGACCGTGGCGGAGGCTTCGTCGCCCGTCGCGGGCTCCTCGTCCCAGCCGGAGAGGATGTCGCGCAGCCGTGCCCCGATCCGGTGGCGCGCGGTGCGGTCCGCGGACAGCGACGCCAGGGTCTCCTCCAGCCGGTCAAGCTCGGCCAGTACGGGGACGGCCTGCGGTTCGGCGTCGTCGCCGACCTCGGTCCGCAGGAAGGCGGCCAGCGCCACCGGCGTCGGGTAGTCGAACGCCAGCGTGACCGGAAGACGCAGCCCCGTGCGCGTGCTGAGCCGGTTGCGCAGCTCCACGGCGGTCAGGGATTCGAATCCGAGATCCCGGAAGGGCCGCTTCGCACCGACCGCCTCCATCTCGGTGTGGCCGAGCGTCCCGGCCGCCTCAGTACGTACCAGCTCCAGGAGCATCTGTCCGAGTTCGACTTCGGACAGTTCGGCCGCAGTCCTCCGGAACACTGCCGCACTGTCGGCGGCACTGTCTCCGGCCTCTTCCGCCGCGCGCGTGATCTCCCGCATCCGCGGGACGTCGGCGATCAGCGGGCTGGGGCGGACCGCGGTGAGCGAAGGCCCGAAGAGCGCCCAGTCGATGTCCGCGAGCAGCAGGGACGGGCTGTCCTGCGCCACCGCCCGGCTCAGTGCGGGCAGCGCGGAGGCGGTCGGCAGAGCGGCCAGGCCACGACGGCTCATCCGTTCGACGAACGTGTCGTCGGATGTGGCCGGGCCACCGTCCGCCCACGGCCCCCAGGCGATCGACGTGGCCGCCAGGCCCCGCGACCTGCGGTGCGCGGCGAACGCGTCGAGGTAGGCGCTCGCGGCGGCGAAGGCTCCTTGGCCGGCACCTCCGACCGTGCCTGCGATGCCGGAGAAGAGGACGAAGGCGGTGAGTTCCAGGCCCTGCGTCACCTCCTGCATGTTCCGGGCGCCGCCCACGTTGGCACGCAGCGCGGCGGCGAGCCGCTCGGGCGTGAGCGCACCCATGACCGCGTCGTCCAGCTCTCCGGCGCCGTGGAGCACCGCGGTGATCCGGTCGCCGTCGGCCGTCAGTCTCGCGACCAGGCCGGCCAGTGCGTCGCGGTCCGCCACATCGCAGGCAACCGCAGTGACCTTGGTGCCCGGTCCTGCCAGCTCCTCGATCAGTTCGGCCGCACCAGGCGCATCGGCTCCCCTGCGTCCGATGAGCACCACGTGCTCGGCACCGTGGCCGCAGAGCCAGCGGGCCAGCTGCCTGCCGATCGCTCCTGTGCCGCCGGTCACGAGCACTGTGCCCTCCGGCGTCCAGGAGCGGCCCGACGCCACCGGGGGCGCGGGCAGCAGACGGCGGGCGAACACTCCGCCGGGACGCACGGCGAGCTGGTCCTCGTCGCAGGCTCCGGCTCCGGCTCGCGCGAGCAGACCGCACAGCCGTGACAACGCGCGCTCGTCCGGTGCGTCCGTGAGGTCGATCAAACCGCCCCATCGCTCCGGGTGTTCGAGTCCTGCCACCCTGCCCATGCCCCAGACCAGGGCCTGTGCGGGGCTGATGGATCCGTCATGCCCACTTGTCTGGACGGCGCCCTGGGTCAGGCACCACAGGGGCGCCGCGACGGCTGTGTCGCCGAGTGCCTGCACGAGCGTCACGGTCGCGGCCAGACCGGTGGTCAGCTCCGGGCTGCCCGCGACCGGCTCCTCGTCGACCGAGCACAGGGAGAGGACCCCTGCGATATCGGTGCGGTCGCCGAGTGTGCCGGCCAGCTCCAGTGACAGCGTCACCCGGTCGAGGACGTCTCCGGCGGCGCAATGCAGGACTTCGGCCCCTTGTGCGCGCATGGCGTGCGCGATGAGAGGGGCGAGTTCATTGCTCGCTCCGGTCGCCGATGTCACGACCAGCCAGGTGCCTGTGAGGGAGGCTGAACCCTCGGCCAGTGGGGTCCAGCTGGACCGGTAGCCCCATGAGTCGGTGGCGGATGCCTCACGGCGCTGCTTCCGCCAGGAGGACAGGGCGGGCAGGACCGCGCCCAACGAAGCACCTTCGACGTCGAGGGTCCGGGCCAGTGTGGTGAGGTCACCGTGTTCGACGGCTTCCCAGAACTGG
>NZ_MAPV01000072.1 GCF_001700505.1 Streptomyces mutomycini | reverse complement strand
TGCCGGGGGCGCCCTCCTACGTGTGCTCAGCGGCCGAGAAGCCGGGCGGCCAGGTCGCGCACGGCGTCCGCGGCCCTGCGCTGCAACTGGGGGCCGAAGGTGATCCGGGCCGCGCCCAGCTCGCCGAGCCGGCGGACTGCGGACGGGCCGTCGGGTGTGCCGAGGGCGTTGATCGGGACGGCGACCGCCCCGGCCAGACGGGGAAGGCCGTCGGCCGGGGCCATGATCGGATAGACGCAGTCCGCGCCGGCTTCGGCGTAGAGCCGGGCACGGGCCACCGTCTCCTCGACCACGTCCACGGCGGCCGGGTCCCCGTGGATGTACGTGTCGACGCGCGCGTTGAGGAAGAGGCGGTCACCCGCAGCGGCACGCACCTCCGCGAGCCTGTCGGCCTGCCGCTGCGGGTCGACGAGGACGCCGCCGGCGGAGTCCTCCAGATTGCAGCCGGCCACTCCGGCTTCCAGGAGGCGCTCGACGAGTTCGGCCGGGGGCAGGCCGTAACCCGCCTCGACGTCCGCCGACACCGGTACGGACACCGCCCGTGCGATCCGGGTCACCGCCGCGAACATCTCGGCGGCAGGTGTCCGTCCGTCCGCGTAACCGAGGGCGGCGGCGACACCGGCGCTCGGTGTGGCCAGGGCGGGGAACCCGGCGTCCTCGAAGACCCGGGCACTCGTGGCGTCCCACGGGCCGGGCAGTACGAGGGGGTCGGCCGGAGCACGGCCTTGGTGCAGGGCGCGGAAGACGGACGCGGGCTCGTTCATCAGGGCTCCGGAACGGGAGGAAGTGCGGGGCGGGCGGCCATCCGCAGGCGCGGGGCGAGGACGGTCCTCGCCCTGTCGCCCGGCGGACCGGGCCGGTGGCTCGGGCTCGGCCGCGGGCCACCGGACCGGGGGTGTCAGTGCTTGATGTCGCCGGGCGTGTAGTGGCCCGGGGCCAGCCGGGCGGTCACTCCGAAGCGGTTCCACGCGTTGATCACGGTGATCGCGGCGATCAGCTGGGCGAGCTCGCCCTCCTCGAAGTGCTCGGCGGCCTTCGCGTAGACCTCGTCCGGCACGAAACCGTCGGTCAGGACCGTCACCGCCTCCGTCAGCCGGATCGCCGCCACCTCCTTCTCCGTGTAGAAGTGCTGCGACTCCTCCCAGGCGCTGAGCTGGATGATCCGCTCGACGGACTCGCCCGCGGCGAGGGCGTCCTTCGAGTGCATGTCCAGGCAGAGGGCGCAGCGGTTGAGCTGCGAGGCACGGATCTTCACCAGTTCGAGCAGTGTCGGGTCGAGTCCCTTACGGCACGCGGTGTCCAGCCGGACCATCGCCTTGTAGACGTCGGGGGCGAGCTGGGCCCACTGCAGACGGGCGGGGTGCTCGGGGGCGTTGGCGGCGGGCGTGCGGTGATGCGTGTGCGTGGTCATGGTTGTGAAGCTAACGGCTGGGTGGCGCAGCGGTATGGTCCATTTCCATGACGGATTCCTGGGCCGCTTTCGGTGCCGACCTGCATATCGAACCGGTCGGCGCGGGCCTGCGCAGCGGGCTCACGAAGGCGTTGCGGGAGGCGGCCCGCACCGGACGGCTGGCGCCCGGCACCCGGCTGCCCTCCTCCCGGACGCTCGCCGCTGATCTCGGGATCGCCCGCAACACCGTGGCCGACGCCTATGCCGAGCTCGTGGCCGAAGGCTGGCTCACCGCACGGCAGGGTTCCGGGACCAGGGTCGCGCAGCGGGCCACCCCGCCCGGGCCCGCCGGCCGTGGGGCCAGGGGGCGGCAGGTCCGCCGGGGGCCCGCCCACAATCTGATGCCGGGTTCACCGGACCTCTCGTCCTTCCCGCGCGCGGAGTGGCTGAAGGCCGCGAGGCGCGCCCTCACCGCCGCTCCCGACGCGGCCTTCGGCTACGACGACCCGCGGGGCCGTATCGAGCTGCGGACGGTGCTGGCGGACTACCTGGCCCGGGCGCGCGGGGTGTACGCGGACCCCGAACGCATCGTGATCTGCTCCGGGTTCGTCCACGGCCTCACGCTGATGGGGAAGGTGCTGCGGCGCCACAAGGTGCGCGGGATGGCCGTCGAGTCGTACGGGCTGGACATCCACTGGAACCTCCTGACCGAGGCGGGCCTGCGCACCCCGTGCCTCCCGGTGGACGGACTCGGGGCCAGGACAGCGGCGCTGGGACGGACGCCGGGCGTGGGCGCGGTGCTGCTGACCCCCGCCCACCAGTTCCCCACGGGCGTCCCGCTCCATCCCGGCCGGCGGGCCGCGGCGGTCGACTGGGCGCGCTCCTCGGGCGGTCTGATCCTCGAGGACGACTACGACGGCGAGTTCCGCTACGACCGCCAGCCGGTGGGGGCGCTGCAGGGGCTCGACCCGGAGCGGGTCGTCTACATGGGGACGGCCAGCAAGTCTCTGGCGCCCGGGCTGAGGCTGGCCTGGATGGTGCTGCCGGAAGGACTGGTGGACGAGGTGTGCGACGCGAAGGGCGGCTTCGACTGGATGTCCGGGGCGCCGGACCAGCTGACCCTCGCGGAGTTCATCGCGGCCGGGGCCTACGACCGGCATGTGCGGGCCATGCGGCTGCGCTACCGGCGCCGCCGCGACCAGCTCGTCCAAGCGCTCGCCGAACGGGCGCCGGGCGTCCGGGTGAGCGGCATCGCGGCGGGCCTGCACGCAGTGCTCGAACTTCCCGAGGGGGCCGAGCAGTCGGTCGCCCAGGCCGCCGCCTGGCACGGGCTCGCCCTGGAGCGGCTCTCGCGCTTCCGGCACCAGGAGGCGGCACCGGGCCGAGAGGGGCTGGTCATCGGTTACGGCACCCCGTCGGAGAGCGGCTGGGCAGGGGCGCTGGACGCGCTCTGCCGGGTGCTCCCGTAGACGGGGACTCCGGGACGTGCGGGGGAGCGGACGGCACCGGGTTTCAGTCGAGAGGGCCGTGCATCTAATCTGACTGGCAGTTCGCCGGTGGGCTGACACCGGCTCGTGGGCACGACGGGGGAGAACAGAACATGAACAGGCGCAAGCTGAGGTCGAGCACCGTCGTGCTCGGCGGCATGGGAGTGCTCGCGGCAACGCTGACCGCGTGCAGTTCGGAACCGGACGAGAGGTGCGTCGACCCGGTGACCCAGGAGATCCTGCCGAGCTACGAGTGCGAGGACAGCAGCGGCAGCGGTACCTACTACTACGGCGGCAGCAGCCACAACAACCGGATGTCCGGCGGCAGTTTCAACAAGTCGGCGGTCGAACGCGACGGATTCGGCTCCTCCGGCTCCAGCGGCGGCTGAGACCTTCATGGAACGCCGCACCACGGAACCGCGTCCCGGCTGGCAGGAGACCGTCGAGGAGCAGGGGCTGATCTACCCCCTGACCCGGTACCCCGACGGATCCCTGCGCCCGTACTGGGACGAGAGCGCCTACTACGTCTTCTCGCTGCCCGAGGTGGAGGCGCTGGAAGAGGTCGTGGAGGAGCTCCACGCGATGTGCCTGGCGGCCGCCGCGCACATCGTCGAGCACGACCGCTTCGCCGATCTCGGCATCACGGACCCCCGGCTGGCGGGCCTGATCGCCGAGTCCTGGCGGCGCCGTGCCGAACTCCCGTCCCTGTACGGCAGGTTCGACCTGCGGTACGACGGAACCGGGCCGGCCAAGATGCTGGAGTACAACGCGGACACCCCAACCTCGCTCGTGGAGGCCGCCAGCCCCCAGTGGTTCTGGATGGAGGACCGCTTCCCCGGGGCCGACCAGTGGAACTCCCTGCACGAGCGCCTCGTCGACGCGTGGAAGCGACAGGCTCCGCTGCTGCCGCCGGGCCCCCTGCACTTCGCCCACTCCGACGGCGACGAGCTGGGCGAGGACCTGATGACGGTGGCGTATCTGCGGGAGACCGCCGCGCAGGCCGGGATCGACACCGAGGCGCTCTCCGTCGAGCGGATCGGCTGGGACAAGCTGTCCGGCCGCTTCGTCGACGAGCGGCTCCGCTTCATCCGCAGCTGCTTCAAGCTGTACCCGTGGGAATGGCTGACGACGGACCGCTTCGGGCCGCACGTGCTGGCCACCCTCGACAACGGCGGGGGCACCGGCACCACCTGCTGGATCGAACCCGCCTGGAAGATGCTCCTCTCCAACAAGGCGCTGCTTGCCGTCCTCTGGGAGCTGTACCCGGACCACCCGAACCTCCTCCCCGCCTATCTCGACGGCCCCCGGGACCTGGCCGGGGCCGACGGAGCGGGTTACGTCGCCAAGCCGCTGCTCGGCCGGGAGGGCGCCGGGGTCACCGTCCACGAACCGGGCAGCGCTCCGGTCCGGCGCGACGAACCCTGCTGCTACCAGGAGCTTGCACCCCTGCCCGACTTCGCGGGCAACCGTGTGGTGCTCGGCGCCTGGGTGGTCGGAGACGAGGCGGCCGGGCTCGGCATACGGGAATCGGCGGGGCTGATCACGGACGAGTACGCCCGCTTCCTGCCCCACGTCATCCTCTGAGCCCCCGCCCGGCGCCCGCGTCGGCCCGGGTTCCGTCGGCCGGGGGTTCAGGCGGCCGGGTTCAGCTGGACAGGGATGCAGCCGGACAGTGCAGCCGGACGGGGATTCAGCTGGGAATCAGCTGGCCAGTACGCCGCGGAGCTGGTCCAGGCCCCAGTCCAGGTCCTCCTTACTGATCACCAGGGGCGGGGCGATCCTGACCGTGGAGCCGTGGGTGTCCTTGACCAGCACCCCGCGGTCCATCAGCTTCTCCGAGATCTCCCGGCCCGTACCGAGTGCCGGAGAGATGTCGACCCCCGCCCACAGGCCCCGTCCCCGCACGGCCTGCACCGCGCCGCCGGTCAGCAGCCCCAGCTCGTGGTGGAGATGGTCGCCCAGCTCCGTGGCACGTTGCTGGAACTCGCCGGTGCGCAGCATCGCGACCACCTCCAGAGCGACCGCGCAGGCCAGCGGGTTCCCCCCGAACGTGGACCCGTGCTCGCCCGGCCGGTAGACACCGAGGATCGCTGCCGAGGACACGACGGCCGAGACGGGCACGACACCACCGCCCAGCGCCTTGCCCAGCACATACATGTCGGGCACGACATGCTCGTGCTCACACGCGAAGGTCCGGCCCGTACGGCCCAGTCCCGACTGGATCTCGTCCGCGATGAACAGGACGTTCCGCTCCCGGGTCATCTGCCGCACCCCGGCGAGATATCCCGGCGGCGGGACCAGCACGCCGGCCTCGCCCTGGATCGGCTCCATCAGCACCGCGACGGTGTTCTCCGTCATCGCCTCGGCGAGCGCGGTGAGGTCCCCGTACGGCACGATCTCGAACCCCGGCGTGTACGGACCGAAATCCGCCCGCGCCTCGTGGTCCGTGGAGAAGCTGATGATCGTCGTCGTCCTGCCGTGGAAGTTGTCGGCGGCGACAATGATCTTCGCCATTCCGTCCGGGACGCCCTTGACCCGGTAGCCCCATTTGCGGGCAGTCTTCACCGCCGTCTCCACGGCCTCCGCCCCGGTGTTCATGGGGAGGACCATCTCCATGCCGCAGAGCTCGGCGAGCTGCGTACAGAAGTCGGCGAACCGGTCGTGGTGAAAGGCGCGCGAGGTCAGCGTCACGCGTTCGAGCTGGGCCTTGGCCGCGTCGATCAGCCGCCGGTTGCCGTGCCCGAAGTTGAGCGCCGAATAGCCGGCCAGCATGTCGAGGTAACGGCGTCCCTCGACATCGGTCATCCAGGCGCCGTCCGCCGAGGCGACGACGACCGGCAACGGGTGGTAGTTGTGCGCGCTGTGCGCCTCGGCGGAGGCGATGGCGGTTTCCGTGGTCGACACGGGGTCTCCGTTCGTCGTGCGGCGTGGGCGGGGGTTGTGCCCACTTTGTATCGTCGGTCGGATCCGGCACGGGGAAACCTCCCGCGTGCGGCGCGCCTCGCGGCCGTCGTCCACGCGCGGTCCGCCCGTCAGAGCGAGCGCCCTGAAGAGCGCGCGCAGCCCTTCCGGCCCGGCCACCACGCGCGGGCCCGCTTCATTCCTCCCGTGGGCCCTCGCACGGGCTTGGGTACCGCTTCCGCGAGGATCTGCGCCAGGACCCGCTCGGCCATCGTCGCGCCGTCGGTGTCCGGCACGTCCAGCCCCTCGCGCAGCGCCATCAGCTCCGCCCGCAGCCGCTCCCGCCGCCCGTCCTCCGGCAGCCCAGGACGCTCCGGGTCAACACCGTCCGTCGTTCTTCCTGGCACCGTCTCCACCCCCTTCCCGCTCATCCCGCTTGCCCCGCTCATCCCGCTCATCCCGCTCCGGACCCAGCTGGCCGCCGAGCCGCCGCTCCAGCTTCCTCAGCGCGCGGTTCAGCCGGGACTTCACCGTCCCCCGTGGCCAGCCGAGGGCCTGAGCCGTCTCCGCCTCGTTTATCTCCAGGAGATAGCGGCAGGTCACCACCTGGCGCTGCTCCTCGCTCAGCTCCTCCAGGGCGGCGGTCAGCAGCGTCCTGCGTTCCCGGGCGAGGGCTGCCACGGCCGGGTCCGCCGCATCGGGTATCACCGGATCCGCACCCCGGGAAAAGGCCTCACGGTCCGCCACCGCCCGCACACGGCCTGCCGAGCGCACCGTGTTTCTCGTCTCATTCATCACGATGCGCAGCAGCCACGGCCGGAAGGGCGCACCGTCCTGGAAACGCCCCAGCGCCTGGTACGCCTTGAAGAAGGCGCACTGCACCACGTCCTCCGCGTCCGCCCCCGCTCCGAAGGCGACCGCCGCCCGCAGCGCGACCCCGGTATGGGTGCGCACGAGCTGCGCGTATGCCTCCGCATCTCCGGCGCGCACACGAGCGATCACCTCCGCCTCGCTGTCGTCACGGCCTGCGGGCAGCCCTCCGGCTCGCCCTACGACACTGCTCCCGCCCCCGTCATCGATGCTGCGGCCCTCCTCCAGGCCCGGCTGCAATGCCGCTTCCCGCGTCCTCACATGTTTCCTACACCGGTTGCCGGAGATCGGTTCCGCACCTGAGACAATGACTTCATGGCCTCTGATCGACTCCGCGTGCTCTCCGGAATCCAGCCCACCGCAGGCTCGTTCCACCTCGGCAACTATCTCGGTGCGGTCCGCCAGTGGGTGGCGCTGCAGGAGTCCCACGACGCCTTCTACATGGTCGTGGACCTGCATGCGATCACCGTGCCGCAGGACCCGAAGGAACTCCGGGCCAACACCCGTCTCGCCGTCGCCCAGTTGCTGGCGGCCGGGCTCGACCCGGAGCGGTGCACGCTCTTCGTCCAGAGCCACGTCCCCGAACACGCCCAGCTCGGCTGGATCATGAACTGCCTCACCGGTTTCGGCGAGGCGTCCCGCATGACGCAGTTCAAGGACAAGTCCGCCAGGCAGGGTGCCGACCGGGCGACCGTGGGCCTCTTCACGTATCCGGTCCTCCAGGTCGCCGACATCCTGCTGTACCAGGCCGACCAGGTCCCGGTCGGCGAGGACCAGCGCCAGCACATCGAGCTCACCCGGGACCTCGCCGAGCGTTTCAACGGCCGTTTCGGCCAGACGTTCACCGTCCCGGCGCCGTACATCCTCAAGGAGACGGGGAAGATCTTCGACCTCCAGGATCCGGCGATCAAGATGAGCAAGTCGGCGTCCACGCCGAAGGGCCTGATCAACCTCCTCGACGACCCGAAGGTGACCGCCAAGAAGGTCAGGAGCGCGGTGACCGACACGGACACCGTGATCCGCTACGACCCGGAGAAGAAGCCCGGTGTCAGCAATCTGCTGAGCATCTGCTCCACCCTCACCGGTACCGCGGTCACCGACCTGGAACAGAAGTACGAGGGCAAGGGCTACGGCGCGCTCAAGACCGACCTCGCCGAGGTCATGGTGGAGTTCGTCACCCCGTTCCGGACCCGCACCCAGCAGTATCTGGACGACCCGGAGACCCTGGACGCCCTCCTGGCCAAGGGAGCGGAGAAGGCCAGGACCGTCGCGGCCGAGACGCTCGCCCAGACGTACGACCGGATGGGCCTTCTGCCCGCGAAGCGCTGAGTCCAAGGACCCTGGCGAGACCACGGCCGAAGGGGCCACACTGACGTCGGCACGACCGAAGAACGACGTTCGAGGATTGAGGAGAACGATGTGGGGACCGTAACGCTTGGCGTTTCGATCGCGGTCCCGGAGCCTTACGGCAGCCTGCTCCAGGAGCGGCGCGCGAGCTTCGGGGACCCTGCCGCGTACGGCATCCCCACCCACGTCACCCTTCTTCCGCCGACCGAGGCGGAGGCGGCCGACCTGCCGGCGGTCGAGACCCACCTCTCCCAGATCGCCACGGCCGGCCGCCCCTTCCCGATGCGGCTGTCCGGCACGGGCACCTTCCGTCCGCTCTCGCCGGTCGTCTACGTCCAGGTCGTCGAGGGCGCCTCGGCCTGCTCCTGGCTGCAGAAGCGGGTCCGGGAGGCTTCCGGGCCACTGGTGCGCGAGCTGCAGTTCCCGTACCACCCGCACGTCACCGTGGCGCACGGCATCGCGGAGGAGGCAATGGACCGCGCGTACCAGGAGCTGTCGTCGTACGAGGCGGCCTGGACCTGCGGTTCCTTCGCGCTGTACGAACAGGGCGCGGACGGTGTCTGGCGCAAGATCAACGAGTTCCCGTTCGGCGGAGGCGGCAGCGCCCCCGCCGTACCGGCCCAGGGCGGAAGCTCCACGGACCAGCGGTCCCTGCGCCCCTGAGCCCGGCACCGTCCTGAGCCGGCCTACCGCACCGGCAGTCGTCGGAACAGCGGACGGGGCACGTGCCGCAGCGCCGACATCACCACCCGCAGCGCCCCGGGCACCCACACCGTCTCCGAGCGCCGCCCCAGCCCCGTGACGATCGCGTCGGCGACCGCCCCGGGGGTCGTGGCCAGCGGTGCCTCCTCGCGCCCCGCCGTCATCCGCGACCGTACGAAGCCGGGGCGTACGACCATCACGTGCACCCCCGTGCCGTGCAGCGCGTCGCCGAGCCCCTGGGCGAAGGCGTCCAGCCCCGCCTTGCTGGAGCCGTAGATGAAGTCGGCGCGCCGGGCGCGCTCGCCGGCCACCGAGGAGAGCACCACCAGCGATCCGTGGCCCTGGGCCTGGAGGGCGCCGGCGCACACCAGGCCGGCGGAGACCGCCCCCGTGTAGTTGGTCTGCGCGACCCGCACCGCGGAGAGGGGCTCCTCCTCGTCGCGCGCCTGGTCGCCCAGGACGCCGAAGGCCAGCAGCACCATGTCGATGTCGTCCTCGGCGAAGAGCTTCCCGAGCGCTTCCTCGTGGGAACCGGGGTCGAGCGCGTCGAAGGCGACGGTACGGACGTCGGCGCCCAGCTCACGCAGGTCGGCCGCGGCCCGTTCCAGGGCGGGCGAGGGCCTTCCGGCCAGCCGGACGGTCCTGGTACGGCGCGCGATCAGCCGCCGCGCCGTCGCCAGGCCGATCTCCGAGGTACCGCCGAGGACGAGCAGGGACTGCGGGGCACCGAAGGCGTCCTTCACGGGATAACTCCTAGCGGGATGACTGAGAGGTACGGCGGCACGGGCGGCGCGGGACAGGAGCGCGGGACGGCGCGCCGGGCCGGAGGGAGAGGCTCTGCGCCGGACAGGGACTGATGCGCCGGACAGGGACTCATGCGCCGGACAGGGAGGCCCCAGCCGGACGAGGACACCGTGCCGACAGACATGATCGTGACGGTATCGCCCGTGAAAACCCTTTTGAGGGATTCGTTAAATGACTCACCGAAATGGGTGACCGATGATCCGGGAGGTCCCGCACATCGGTTTTCGGCGCCGGGAAGGGTACGCGTACGTCATGGACTGGCTGAAGAACCTTCCCGTCATCGGGCCGTTCGTCGCACGGCTGATGGAGACGCACGCCTGGCGTTCCTACGAGACGCTGGACCGGGTCCACTGGACCAGGCTCGCCGCGGCGATCACCTTCCTCAGCTTCCTGGCGCTCTTCCCGCTGATCGCGGTCGGGGCCGCCATCGGCGCCGCGCTGCTCACACCCGAGCAGCTCGACAAGATCGAGGACAAGCTCGCCGACCAGGTCCCCGGCATCTCGGACCAGCTCGGCATCGACAACCTCGTGGCCCATGCGGGCACGGTGGGAATCGTCGCCGGTGTGCTGCTGCTCTTCACCGGCATCGGCTGGATCGGATCGATGCGGGACTGCCTGCGCGCGGTGTGGGAGAGGGACGACGCGGACGAGGGCAATCCGGTCGTCCGCAAGCTCAAGGACGCCGGTCTGCTGCTCGGGCTCGGCGGAGCGGCGCTCGTGACACTCGCCGTGTCCACCGGCGCCTCCACGGCCATCGGCTGGACGGCCGACCGGCTGGGCATCGCCGGGAACGGCGTGGGCGGGGTGCTGCTCCAGGTGGCCGCCGTGGCCGTGGCGGTCTTCGCCGACTTCCTGATCCTGCTCTACCTGCTGACCCTGCTGCCCGGGGTGGAGCCGCCGCGGCGGCGGCTGATCGTGGCGGGCCTGGTCGGCGCGGTCGGCTTTGAACTGCTCAAGCTGCTGCTCGGCAGCTATATCCGGGACGTCGCCTCCAAGAGCATGTACGGCGCCTTCGGCGTGCCCATCGCGCTCCTCCTCTGGATCAACTTCAGCGCGAAGCTTCTCCTCGTCTGCGCCGCCTGGACGGCGACGCCGAGCAAGGGCGAGGAGAAGGTCACGGGCGAGGAGAAGGGCGCGGTGGACGGGGAGGGCGTGGACGTCAGCGACGGGGGAGGCGACGCACCAGGTCGGGCAGCGGCCAGCGGCGGTTGACCAGGAACACTCCGGCCGCCAGGACCGCCAGCACCCCGCCGACGACCGACAGGGCGGTCCAGGCCCCGCCGGAGCCGGCCGGTGCTGCCGCGGTCGCTGCGGCGGCGTGCTTCTCCTTCTCGGCCTTGTCGGCGCCCGCCGCCGGTTCGGAGCCCTTGGCGGCCACGGCGGACTTCGGCGGCACCAGCTCACCGACCGGGGTCACCTTGCCTTCGGCGGAGAAGCCCCAGTCGAGCAGGTTCGCGGCCTCCTTGTAGACGGCGTGGCTCTCCTCGGCCGACGGGTTCATGACCGTCACCAGCAGCACCTTCCCGTCGCGTTCGGCGATCCCCGTGAAGGTGTTGCCCGCGTGGGTGGTGTAGCCGTTCTTGACGCCCGCGATGCCCTGGTACGGATCCACCCCGATGTCACCGGTGATCAGCCGGTTGGTGTTCTGGATCTCGAAGCTCTTCCGCTTCTTGCCCTTCTTCTGCTCGCCGGGGAACTTCGCCGTCGCCGTCGCGGCGTACTCACGGAAGTCCGCCTTCTGCATCCCGCTCCGGGCGAACAGCGTCAGGTCGTACGCGCTGGAGACCTGGTGAGGTGCGTCGTAGCCGTCGGGGGAGACGACCGTCGTGTCCAGGGCCTGGAGCTCCTCGGCGTGACGCTGCATCGCCGCCACCGTCGCGGGCACACCGCCGTACATCTCGGAGAGCACGTGCACCGCGTCGTTGCCGGAGCGCAGGAACACGCCGAGCCACAGGTCGTGGACCGTGTAGGAGTGGTCCTCCTTGACGCCCACCAGGCTGCTGCCCTCGCCGATGTCGGCGAGCTCGTCCTCGGTCACCAGATGGGTCATGGTCTTCGGCTGCAGGGCGGGCAGGACCGTATCGGCGAAAAGCATCTTCAGCGTGGATGCGGGGGGCAGCCGCCAGTGCGCGTTGTGCGAGGCGAGCACCTGCCCGTTCTCCGCGTCGGCGACGATCCACGACCGCGCGCTGAGGCCCTTCGGCAGGACCGGGGCGCCCGGCCCCAGCTCCACCTGGGTGCCGATCTCTCCCAGCCGCGCGCCGCCCACGGTCGACATCGGACCCGTCGGCTTCGGCAGTTTGTCTTCGGTCTTGTCCTTGTCGGCGGCCCCCGCGGGACAGACGGCAGATACGGACAACAACGCGGCAGAGAGGACCGTCAGTACGGTCTTTTTCAGAGCAGGCACGATCGGAAACGTACAGGGCGTCACTGAGGATGGGGACCCGGATGGCCTGACCCGCCGTGCATACCGCCGGGACAGCCCACCCCGGGCGATCGACGGGGAAGGCGGCGGCGATACTGATTCCATGAAGCTCAGCCGCCCCGTCTCCTGGTTCCTGCTCGTCTTCGGAGCGTGGAGCTGGGTCATCTGGGTCACCTTTGTCAAGAATCTCTGGAAGGACGGCAGCGGGCTCGCGTTCGACGACGCGGGCGACCCGACTGCGTACTTCTGGGTCCATCTGCTGCTCGCCATCACCTCGTTTCTTCTGGGGACGGCTGTAGGGGTCATCGGGTTCCGCGGTGTCAGGGCTTTGCGTCACGAAGGCAGATGACGCGCCGGGCGCGGGTCGCCGTCCGGGCAGCATCGTTTCAGCGGGGGAGCGTAAGTGGTTGTGGTCTTCGTAGTCGTGGCGGTCGCGGTACTCGCGCTGCTCGCGGCCGTACACCGGTATGTGTGGCGCCGGCTGATCGGCGACACGACGCGGAAGGGCGGCCTCGCGCGCCGTGCGGGCACCGCCGCGGCCTTCGTGCTGCCGCTGCTGACCGTCGGCGCCTTCGTCTCCAGCCGTGCCGGCTTCCCCTTCTGGCTGCAGCAGGTGGTGGCCTGGCCGGGCTATCTGTGGCTGGCCGCCCTGCTCTACCTGACGCTGGCTCTGCTGGTGGGAGAGGCCGTCAGGCCGCTCCTGCGCCGGATGCTCGCCCGCCGGGCCGGAGCAGCCGCCATCCCTGCCGGGCAACCGGACACGGCTGCCGCGTCCGGGCAACCGGGCACGGCTACCGCGCACGCTGAAAGGCAGGCCGGGCGCGCCGCGCAGGCCGGACAGGCGGACCAGGAAAGCGCGACGGCCGCCCGGCAGTCGGACGTGGCCACCGCGACAGCGACCGAACCCGTCTCCCCGGCGGACGGCGGCAGCGCCCTCACGGACCTCGCGCCGCCGGAGACTCCGGCATCGTCGGTCGCCGATCCCTCGCGGCGGCTCTTCGTCGCCCGCGCCGTCGGCGGAGCGGCCGCCCTCGCAGGTCTCGGCACGGTCGGTTACGGCACCTACGGGGTGCTGCGCGGCCCCAGCACCAAGCGGATCACCATCCCGCTCGCCGGGCTGCCGCGCTCCGCCCACGGCTTCCGTATCGCCGTGGTCAGCGACATCCACCTCGGCCCCATCCTCGGCCGCGCCCACACGCGGCGGATCGTCGACGCGATCAATGCCACCGGGCCGGACCTGGTCGCCGTGGTCGGAGACCTCGTCGACGGATCCGTCGCCGATCTCGGTACCGCCGCCGAGCCCCTCGCCGGGATCGAGGCCCGCCACGGCAGCTACTTCGTCACCGGCAACCACGAGTATTTCTCCGGCGCCGCCGAATGGGTCAGTCACGTACGCGAGCTGGGTCTGCATCCGCTGGAGAACGCCCGCGTCGAGATCGCCGGCTTCGACCTCGCCGGAGTCAACGACATCGCCGGTGAGAGCGAGGGCCAGGGCCCCGACTTCGCCCGCGCACTCGGCGACCGTGACCGCAGCCGGGCGTCCGTCCTCCTCGCGCACCAGCCCGTCGTCATCGATGACGCCGTCGAGTACGGCGTCGGTCTCCAGCTCTCCGGGCATACCCACGGGGGCCAGCTCTGGCCCGGGAACCTGGTGGCCGGACTCGCCAACCCGACCGTCGCCGGGCTCGAACGCTACGGCGACACGCAGCTGTACGTCTCGCGTGGCGCGGGGGCCTGGGGGCCGCCCGTGCGCGTCGGTGCCCCCTCCGACATCACCGTGGTGGAACTCGCTTCCCCGCAGGCCTGACTCCGAAACCTGTGAACGTCCTTCCTGGCCTTCCAAATGTGAATATCGTGTGATTGGGTGAGGGCGAACATGCGGCGGTGATGTGCCTCTCTGTGCACGCGTGCCGGGGTGGGGCAAAGGGAGCACGGCACATGCGGTTCATCCGTCTGCGGATCGTCGCGATTCTGGCGGTACTGGTCATCGCGGGCGCCGGCGCCTGGCAACTGCTTCCGTCGGACCGGGCGAACGAGTCCCCGATCACGGTCGGCACGTCCGACGAGGTCACCTCGCTCGACCCGGCCGGCGCGTACGACGCCGGTTCCTGGGCCATCTACAGCAACCTCTACCAGTCCCTGATGACCTTCAGGCCCGGGGCGGTCGTACCGGAACCGGACGCCGCCGAGAGCTGCGGCTTCATCGGCCAGAAGCTCCAGACGTACCAGTGCAGGCTGCGGGACGACCTGACCTTCTCGAACGGCCGCAAGATCACGGCCGCGGACGTCAAGTACTCCTTCGAGCGCATGCTCAGGATCAAGGCCGACGTGGGCCCCTCGGTGCTGTTCCCCAGCCTCGACACCATCGTGTCCGAGGGGCGCACGATCACCTTCAACCTCTCGGCCCGGGACGCGACGTTCCCCCAGAAACTGGCCACGGGCGCCGGATCGATCGTCGACCCCGCCCAGTACCCGAAGGACAAGCTCCGCACGGACGACCAGGTCGACGGCTCGGGCCCGTACACGCTGAAGTCGTACGAGCCCGGGATCAAGGCCGAGCTGGTGCCCAATCCGGCGTACAAGGGCGCGCTGAAGAAGACGGGCGTCGCGGTCGGCATCCGCTACTTCGACGGCTCCGAGGCGCTCCAGGACGCCTGGACGGCCGGGGACGTCGACGTCACGCACCGTCAGCTCCCGCCCGAGCAGCTCGCCGAGCTCGACCCGGGCGCCACCGACCAGCGTGTCACCGAGGCGGACAGCGCCGAGATCCGCAACCTCGTCTTCAACGTCCGTGACGGCGCGCCGCTCGCCGATCGGAAGGTCCGCCAGGCCATCGCCTGGATCATCGACCGCGGGCCGCTGGTCACGAAGGTCTACCGGAACACCGTCGAGCCGCTCTACTCACTGATCCCGCAGGGCTACATCGGGCACAGCACCCCGTTCTTCGACTCCTACCCGCAGTCGGAGCCGAAGCGGGCCAGGGCGCTGATGGAGGAGGCCGGTGTGGAACTTCCGCTGCGCATCACCTTCGCCCACCGCGACGACGACGCCAACAAGGAGGAGTCCGCCGAGCTGGTCCGCCAGCTGGAGAAGGACGGGCTGTTCGAGGTCACGGAGAAGGCCGTGGAGTGGCAGGCCTTCCAGAAGGGCTACGCGGCCGGGGAGTACGACGCGTACACCGTCGGCTGGCTTCCCGACTTCCCTGACCCCGACACCTTCAGCCAGCCGCTGGTCGGCCGTGAGAACTCCCTCCACAACGGCTACACCAGCGAGAAGATGGACGCGCTCATCGCGGCCACGCAGCAGTACAGCGACCGCGGCCGGACCTCGGCCCCCTTCAAGGAACTGCAGCAGCTGGTCGGCGAGGACGTTCCGCTGATCCCGCTGTGGCAGAAGAAGGACTACGTCGTCAGCAAGCAGTCCGTGTCCGGATCCCAGTACCTCTCCGACGGCACAGGGATCTGGCGGCTGTGGGAACTCAGCTGGATCTGATGTCCGGGGCACCCGGCGCGTCGGGGGCGTCCGGGGTGTCCGTGGCTTCGGGCCCGCCCCGGTCCGGCCGTTTCGCCGTGCCGGGCATGAATTCCACCAGGACGTCGCTGACTTGCCGTACGAGCGGTCGCAGCACCCGGAAACGGGAGAGCGCGATCGCCCGTGCGGCGATCGGCGCCGTGCGCTCGACGAGCCGTCGGCTGCGTTCGGTGCCCTCGGTCCGGTCGTAGACCCAGAACAGCACCAGCCCCATCTGCATCAGCCACATCAACTGCGGCAGGAGCGCGGCAAGTTCCGGGTCGTGCTTGGTGCTGGATCCGGCCAGGCACCGCTCGTGCACGGAGATCGCGGCTTCGCGGGCGGCCACGGACTCCTCCGAGAAGGGGGAGAGCGGGCTGTCCGGGTCGGCGGCGTTCTTGAAGAACTGGGCGGCGAAGCGGTGGTACTGCTCGGCCACGTCCAGCCAGCAGAGCAGCACACCGCGGATGCGTACGCCGAGATCCGTGTCGCCTGCCAGGACCGGCCGGACCGCTGCCTCGTGCTCGGCGGCGATCCGGTCGTAGAAGCCCTGGACCAGGTGTTCCTTCGAGGAGAAGTAGTAGTAGGCGTTCCCGACGGAGACGCCGGCCTCCTGGGCGATGGCCCGCATCGTCGTCCGGTCGTACCCCCGCTCCTCGAACAGCCGGAGCGCGGTCTCCAGGATCAGCGTGCGGGTCTGCTCGCTCTTCGGGGCTTTGGCGGACCTGTCCGTCCTGCCTGCTCCGGCCGGCTTCGCCGCGTTCGCGTCAGCCACGTTCTTCTCTTCCTTCACCACGGTCCCCAGGCTATCCGGGAGATCCGCCCACAGGATCCGGCAGTCGGCAGGGCCCGTCGGCGGAGGCGCACGGCTCCGCCGTGAGGGACCGGTACTTCGCCGCGGCGAGCACCGTCGCACGGGCGAACGGACGGCCCAGGGGAGTGGTCAGCCAGTGGGCCCGGGGCCGGTGCTCGGCCAGGGCCCAGAGGCAGACGATCCAGGCGGCGCTCCCCCGGTAGACCTGCCACCGGTCCCCGACCACCGTGATCTCCTCCAGTGTCCCCGCGTGGTCGAGCCCGGGGAAGCGGTCCCTCGCCTCCTGCGAACCTGCCGGGACGAGATCGAGCGGTACGAGCTGGCGCTGCTTCTGCAGCCAGTGCCTCAGATGGACGCAGAGCGGGCACCCCGCGTCGTAGAGCACCGTGAGACGGGTGACCGGAGGGTAGGAGCCGGGGCCCGGGGCGGACGCGCGGCCTTGCGCGAGGTTGTCCGGGGTGTCCGACGTGTCCTTGGCGTCCGTCATGGCCGGCTCACCTTCCGGTGGTGGGTGCCGCCCAGGGGCCCTGGCTCCCGGGGCCCGCCCATCCCTGCGGCGGCACGGGCGGGGTCTGCTCGCGCTCCATGAGTCCGCGGCGGCGGATCTTGTTGAGCACGTAGACGTTGCCCAGGTGCATCACGCCGAGGACCAGCAGGACGACCCCGATCTTCACCGACAGCGCCTCGAAGAGCTGCCGCGCGTCGGCGACCCCGTCGGCGTTCTTCAGGTAGAGGGTCACGAAGCCCAGGTTGACCAGGTAGAAGCCGACCACCAGCAGATGGTTCACGGCGTCCGCGAGCTTGTCGTTGCCGTGGAGCACATCGGCGAGGAAGACCTTGCCGTTGCGGCTGAGCGTGCGGGCGACCCAGATGGTGAGCGCCACGCTGATGAGCAGGTAGATGACGTAGGCGAGCACAGTGAGGTCCATGCCCCACCCTCCCTTGAACGTGTTCAAAAGCTGATGTCATGACTGTAGGCCTGTCTTTGAACATGTTCAAGTGGCGCCCCGGCGCATGCCGGAACGCTGGATCGCCGCCAGTGCGGGAGGGGGTGACGCGCAATCAGCGGGTGAGGGCCTTGCTGGCTCGGCCCATGATTCGTCCGGGGCGGAGGCCGGGCAGGGGCACGGGCGGGGCGGAGGCCGGCGCTCGTTCCACCCAGGCACAGCCTGGTCGACGCCGAAGCGGAAGGCATGCCGCAGCGGCGCCTGCCCGAAGGCCGACGCGAGCGCCGCCACCGGCTGCAGCGGGTCAGAGTGACGTCGAGCTGCCAGGAACTGTCGGCGCCCGGGCGTGGAGTGGCGGTGGGACGCGCGCCTCAGCCGGTGCCCGGCGCGGGGGCCGTGAGCGGGATGCGAGCCGGCGGGAGGGACCCGGCACAGCCGCCGCTGCCGCCCTCGGGCGGCCAGGTGCGGTCATCGCGATCAGGCCGGCACGGGCCCACTCCGGGGGTGTCGGCCGCCTCGTCGGCGTCCGAGGTGATCTCGGACCGGGCCCCCGCGTGCAGGTGACTGACCGTCAGCAGGGCTCTCAGGCGCTCATCGAACGCGCGGTGTTGACCTGGGACATGACCCACTGGAAGGTCTCGGGCCCCGTCGCGGGGATCATCGTCTGGTGGTGCCGCCCGCCGCTCGTGACGGTGATCTGCACGAAGCCGGTCGTACGCTTCTCCTTCATCAGGAGGAACAGCAGGCCGATGAGGCAGAACAGCGCGAAGACGATCGCCAGCACGATGCCCACGGTCGGGATCTTCTCCTCGGTGCGCGACATGTCGGTCGCCGTCCACACCGCGCCCTTCAGCGGCAGGGTGCCGGACGGGGTCACGATGCTGTCGTTCATCACCGTGATGTCACCGAGCGAGAGCATCGGCACTCCGCCGCCACCGTGCTGGACCGGCAGGTTGAAGCCGGTCTCGGTGGGCTGGCCTGGACCCGGATAGCCGTAGCCGGGGCCGGGCTGTGCCGCGCCCTCGGGCAGCGGCTGCGGATAGCCGTACGCGGGCGGGGCGCCGGCGGCCGGGTAGCCGTAGCTCTGGCCGTCCGGCATCGTGGGCGGATTGCCCTGCGGCTGGGGCGGGCCCCACTTGTATGAGTCGTCCGCGTACGGATTCGGATCGCTCATGACGTTCCCCGTTCTCCATCAAGCAGTCTGCTCCCGGGCTGTGCTGCTACGGGAGAGGCGAGCCGGTCACCGGCTCCGGATGACCGTACCGTCCCGGCCCGCCCGATGCACCAAGAGGCCCCGCCTCCCGCACGGTCCGTGCGCGAAGCGGGGCCTTGTGGAGCAACGCGTGTGTCAGAAGCGGCGGGTGATGAGCGCGCGCTTCACTTCCTGGATCGCCTTGGTGACCTCGATGCCACGCGGGCAGGCGTCCGTGCAGTTGAACGTCGTGCGGCAACGCCACACACCGTCACGGTCGTTGAGGATCTCCAGACGCTGCTCACCGGCCTCGTCACGCGAGTCGAAGATGAAGCGGTGCGCGTTGACGATCGCCGCCGGGCCGAAGTACTGGCCGTCGTTCCAGAACACCGGGCACGAGGACGTGCACGCGGCGCACAGGATGCACTTGGTGGTGTCGTCGAAGCGCTCGCGGTCCTCGGCGGACTGCAGGCGCTCACGCGTCGGCTCGTTCCCCTTGGTGATGAGGAAGGGCATGACGTCGCGGTAGGCCTGGAAGAACGGGTCCATGTCGACCACGAGGTCCTTGAGGACCGTGAGGCCCTTGATGGCCTCGACCGTGATCGGCTTCTCCGGGTTGATGTCCTTGATCAGCGTCTTGCAGGCGAGCCTGTTCTTGCCGTTGATCCGCATCGCGTCGGAGCCGCAGATGCCGTGCGCGCAGGAGCGCCGGAAGGTCAGCGTGCCGTCCTGCTCCCACTTGATCTTGTGAAGGGCGTCGAGGACACGCTCCTTCGGGTCGATCGAGATCTGGAAGTCCTGCCACTGGACCTCGTCGGAGACCTCCGGGTTGAAGCGGCGGATCCGGAACGTGGCCGTGATGTACGGGGTGTCGCCGAATCCGGCCTCGGCCTTGTCGGTCTTTTCCAGGGTCGGGGTAGCCATCAGTACTTACGCTCCATCGGCTGGTAGCGGGTCGTGACGACCGGCTTGTAGTCGAGCCGGATCGACTCGGTGCCGTCGTCCGCGACCTCGCGGTACGCCATGGTGTGGCGCATGAAGTTGACGTCGTCGCGGTTCGGGAAGTCCTCGCGGTAGTGACCGCCGCGAGACTCCTTGCGGGCCAGCGCGGAGGTCGCCATGACCTCGGCCAGGTCGAGCAGGTTGCCCAGCTCGATGGCCTCCAGCAGGTCGGTGTTGAACCGCTTGCCCTTGTCCTGGATGGACACGTCGAGGTAGCGCGTCCGCAGTTCGGCGATCTTGTCGACCGCCGTCTTGATCGTCTGCTCGGTGCGGAACACCATCACGTTGGCGTCCATGCACTCCTGCAGCTCCGTGCGGAGCGTGTGCACCCGCTCGGTGCCCGTCGAGTTGCGCAGGCGCTCGACCTGGTCCTGGACCAGCTGTGCCGGGTTCTCGGGAAGCTCGACGAAGTCGTTCTTCGCGGAGTACTCGGCGGCGGCGATGCCCGAGCGGCGTCCGAAGACGTTGATGTCGAGCAGCGAGTTGGTGCCGAGCCGGTTGGCGCCGTGCACGGAGACACAGGCGACCTCGCCGGCGGCGTACAGGCCCGGGACGACGGTGGTGTTGTCGGCCAGCACCTCGCCCTCGACGTTGGTCGGGATGCCGCCCATGGCGTAGTGCGCGGTCGGCTGGATCGGGATCGGGTCCGTGTAGGGCTCGATGCCGAGGTACGTACGCGCGAACTCGGTGATGTCCGGGAGCTTCGCGTCCAGCTGCTCCGGCGGGAGGTGCGTGAGGTCGAGGTAGACGTGGTCGCCCTCGGGACCGCAGCCGCGGCCCTCACGGATCTCCGTGTAGATGGAGCGGGACACGACGTCACGGGACGCGAGGTCCTTCATGACCGGCGCGTACTTCTCCATGAAGCGCTCGCCGTCCTTGTTGCGGAGGATGCCGCCCTCACCACGGGCGCCCTCCGTCAGCAGGATGCCCATGCGCCAGATGCCCGTCGGGTGGAACTGGAAGAACTCCATGTCCTCCAGCGGCAGACCGCGGCGGTACGCGGCGGCCTGGCCGTCACCGGTCAGGGTGTGGGCGTTGGACGTCACCTTGAAGAACTTGCCGGTGCCGCCGGAGGCGAAGATGATCGACTTCGCCTGGAAGACGTGGATCTCGCCGGTCGCCAGCTCGTAGGCGACGACGCCCGCGGACTTCTTGACCCCGTCCACTTCCTGGAGCAGGAGGTCCAGGACGTAGAACTCGTTGAAGAACTCCACGCCCTCCTTGACGCAGTTCTGGTACAGCGTCTGGAGGATCATGTGGCCGGTGCGGTCCGAGGCGTAGCAGGACCGGCGGACCGGGGCCTCGCCGTGGCTGCGGGTGTGACCGCCGAAGCGGCGCTGGTCGATGCGGCCCTCGGGCGTCCGGTTGAACGGCAGGCCCATCTTCTCCAGGTCGAGGACGGCGTCGATGGCCTCCTTCGCGAGGATCTCGGCGGCGTCCTGGTCGACCAGGTAGTCGCCGCCCTTGATCGTGTCGAAGGTGTGCCACTCCCAGTTGTCCTCCTCCACGTTGGCGAGCGCGGCGGCCATGCCGCCCTGCGCCGCGCCCGTGTGGGAGCGGGTGGGGTAGAGCTTCGTCAGCACGGCGGTGCGGCTGCGCTTGGTCGACTCGATGGCCGCGCGCATGCCGGCGCCGCCGGCGCCGACGATGACGGTGTCGTACTTGTGGATCTGCATGGTTTCCTCTGGTCCCTCTGTCCCGGCGCCTAGCGGATGTTCGGGTCGAAGGTGAAGATCACCAGCGTGCCCAGCAGGACGGTGAACACCGTGGCGGTGTACAGGAGCATCTTCAGCCAGAAGCGGGTGTTGTCCCGTTCGGCGTAGTCGTTGATGACCGTACGGAGGCCGTTGGCGCCGTGCAGCATGGCGAGCCACAGCATCGCCAGGTCCCAGACCTGCCAGAACGGCGAGGCCCAGCGGCCGGCGACGAAGGCGAAGCCGATCTTGGACACGCCGCCGTCGAGCACCAGCTGGATCAGCAGGTGGCCGATGACGAGGACGACCAGCACGATGCCCGACAGGCGCATGAAGAGCCAGGCGTACATCTCGAAGTTCGTGCGCGAACCCTTGGGGGTCTTGCCCGTGCGCTGCCGCGGGGGCTCGATCACCGGGGCCGGGTTGTCGACGTCGTACAGGCCTGTGGCCTCGACGTCACCGATCGCGGAAGAAGAAGGTGTCTCGGTGGACATCGGCGTCAGCTCCCGAAGACTTCGCGTACGGCGTGACCGAGGACGGGGTACAGGGCCCCGACCATCAGCACGATCCAGATACCCAGGACGGTCCAGAGCATCTGCTTCTGGTAGCGCGGGCCCTTGGCCCAGAAGTCCACGGCGACGATCCGGAGACCGTTCAGCGCGTGGAAGAGGATTGCGGCCACCAGGCCGTACTCGAGCAGCGCGACGAGCGGGGTCTTGTAGGTGGCCACGACGTCGTCGTACGCCTCGGGGGAGACACGCACGAGAGCGGTGTCCAGGACGTGTACGAACAGGAAGAAGAAAATGAGGACACCGGTGACTCGATGAGCCACCCAGGACCACATGCCTTCCCGGCCGCGGTACAGCGTTCCAGCCGGCACGGAAGAACCCTCCGGGAGCGGGGATTGGGGCCGCCGGCTTGACTGTCGGTCTGACCCGGCCGGGTACGGTCCACCGGCCCTGGCCATCGTAGCGACGCTTTGTCGGTTCCATGGCGGCGGGGGCTCCGGTGTGATCAAAGCGGCAGTCAAACTGGCACGGACGGGCTACCGGGGGTCATATGCCACCGGGGGGAACGGGCCCGGCGCCAGGCCCGCCTCCGTCACCAGCTCGATGATGCGGCCCCGGGCGAGTCGGCGCATCTCCTCCGCGGTCAGGGACCGCTCCTCGTCCGGTTCGTGTGCCAGGCGGGTGCGGATGGCGGCCAGGACCTGGTTGACGTGCTGGGAGGGGTGCAGGCCGTCGAGGCAGATCACGAAGGCGTGGCCGAACCGGCTCTCGTACGCGGCGTGCGCGGCGCGCAGGGCCAGATGGGCGGCGCGGGGCGCGTCGTGGTGCAGGCAGGGAGCGCACTCCGCGGCGAGCGCCTCGGTGAGATCGGCGGGCGCGAGGTCGTACCCCGCCTCGTCGGACGCGGCGAGCAGCGTCTCCAGGTCCGGATAGGGGCGGTGGGCGGCCATCCGGTGCGCCCAGCGGTGGCTGCCGCAGCACTCCAGCAGGGCGGCTTCCGCCAGGTCAGGGGGCCAGGCGTTGAAGCGGGCGAGGCCACTCGAGTGGGCACTCGGGCGTGTGCTCACGGACACTGGTTGCGGAACGGGGGCTTTCACCGGGGCCGCCCGAAGGGTCGGGGCGGTGCCCCCGTACTGGACGGGTACGGCCGTCCGCGCGGCCTGCTGCGCCGGTTTCGGCAGGTCGACGTGGGGCTCGCTGGACCTGGACAGCGGGACTCCTCGAATGAATGACATCTGTGACCCTGGAGAGGGGTCGGAGAGCTACGAGGTTGCGCGGGGTGGGAGTGAAGACTGGTTCCTGTGTCCGTCACGCTAGCGAGACGGAACGACGCGCAAGCCAAGGACGCGAGAAATTCACCCGCACGGGAGAGTTTCGGAACGCTTGATGGACGAATAAGCGGGGGAAATGCCCGGTTTTCTCATCTTCTTTGAACTGTTTCTCCCCCGATCCGGAGGTTTCTGACCGATGTCGCCCTCACGTGCACCCCTGGTCGCCGGCGCCGCCGTCGCGGTGGCAGCCGCCGTCACCCTCACCGTCGTCGTCTGGCCCGAGGACTCCGGCCCCGGCGCGGGGAACGGCGCGTCGGCGTCGTCCCGCACCTCCGCCTCGCCCTCGCCCACCCGGAGCTACCCCCTCTCCACGACGCCGCGGACGATACCCGCCGTCCGGGAGCACACCGCCGCGCGCGGGCCGGGCTGGAAACCGGCCAAGGACAGTTCCGTCGTCGCGGCAGACCCCGAGCTCGCCGACGAGGCGAAGCTGCTCGCCGAGGAGCTGAAGATCGGTTACCGGGGCGAGAAGGCCGCCCGTTCCGGCGACGTCGAGCTGGCGATCGCGGCCCCGGGCAAGGGCGACCCGGAGTCGTACACCCTGAAGACGGCGGACAACCGGGTGACGATCAGCGGCCCCGGCGAGGCGGGCGTCTTCTACGGGACCCGCACCCTCAAGCAGTCGCTGAACGCCGACGACACCGTGCCCGAGGGCGTCGTGCGCGACACCCCGGACCGGCCCCAGCGCGGCCTCAACCTCGACATAGCCCGCAAGCACTACTCCGCGGACTGGATCGAGAACCGGCTGCACGAGATGGCCGACCTCAAGCTCAACCAGCTGGGCCTGCACTTCTCCGACGACCAGGCCTTCCGGATCGAGTCCGACACCCACCCCGAGGTCGTCTCCGACGAGCACCTGACCAAGGCCGAGGTCCGCCGGATCGTGAAGCTCGCGCAGAGTCTCCACATCACCGTCGTCGGCGAGATCGACTCCCCCGGACACCTCGGCGCCGTCCTACGCGCGCACCCCGACCTCCAGCTGCGCAACACCCAGGGCGTGGCCCGCCAGGGCGCCATCGACATCTCGGAGCCGGAGGCGGCGGAGATCGTCGACGACCTGCTGAAGGAGTACGCCGAGCTCTTCCCCGGCGACTGGTTCCACGTCGGAGCGGACGAGTACCAGGCGCTCACGGTCAGCAGCCCGCAGGCCTCCTACCCGCAGCTCGCCGCGGCCGCCCGGCAGAAGTACGGCGCCGACGCCACCGTCCAGGACCTCACGGAGGGCTGGCTGAACGACCGCGCCGCGGTCATCCGTGAGGCGGAGAAGATCCCCAAGGCGTGGAACGACGGCTTCTTCAGCGGCGGCACGGTCACCGCGGACAAGGGCATCGAGGTGGAGTACTGGACGGGCAAGGAGATCGGAGCCCGTCCGCCCCAGGACTACCTGGCCGAGGGCCGCAAGGTGGTCAACCTCAACGACGAGTACCTCTACTACGTCCTCGGCGAGCCCAACGACTTCATCTACCCGACGGGCGAGCGGATCTACGAGCAGTGGACCCCGTTCGTCCTGCGCGGCACCGAGCCGGTGGCCGAGCGCTACTCGAAGCAGATCCTGGGCGGCCGGTTCGCGGTCTGGGGCGACCTGCCGAACGCGCAGACGCAGGAGCAGGTGGCCGAAGGGATCCGGATGCCGCTCAACGCGGTCTCCCAGAAGCTGTGGGACCCGCGCGAGCCGAAGCTGACCTGGGCGCAGTTCCAGAAGCTGGCTGACGAGACCGGCTGAGCCGTGTCCGGGTGATCCCACCGAAGGAAATTGCCGCGCCCCCTCCCCGGGAGGGGGCGCGGCGGTGCCCCGTCCGGATCGACCCGTTCTCGCGCTTCCCGGGCTGCCGGGGAGGGAAGAATGGCAGCCCGGACCGCGGGGGGAGCACGGCGTGGGTTTCTGGGGCTGTTATCTGGTGGGCCGCAGCGGTGAGCCGCTCATCGGCCACCCCGCGCTGCGGGACTCGCGCGAGCGTCTGACGCTGCGGGAGTACCGCGCGGACGGCTGGCAGGTCTGGTCCCATCCCACCGAACCCCCGCTCGGCAGCATGACCGCGCTCGCCGGCGCCGCACGGGCGCCGGTCCTCCTCGGCTTCGTCATGGACGGTGCCTGTGTGGCAGTCGAGGCGGCGGCACCGCACAGCGGGTCCTGGTACGCCTGCCTGGGCAGGGCGCCGATGGCCGCGCTCCTCGACGGGGGCGGTGCGACGGTCGAGGACCTCTTCCTGCCACCCGAGGACGCGGCGGCCCGAGCCGTCCGCTGGGCGGCGGAAACCGGCCAGGACGTCCGGGAGGGGCCGCTGCTCGAACTGCTGCGGATCGAGCAGCCGGAGTGGTCCGCAGAGGAACTATTCTTCGCTTTCCTGGACCGACTGGGCGTCGAGGGCCTGCCCGGCTGAGTCCTGCTGCGATCTCCCATGTCGGGAGAGTGACGTTTTTCAGCCATCTGGCGCTGTACGCGGTAAGCGGTGACGGGAGCGGTGCGCTCCCTGGGGACCGAGGGCCGATATGCCGATGGGGGTGGCGTCGATGAGCCTGCTGGAACTGCTCGCGCGTGCCGACGAGCGAGGTCTGGCGGCGAGCGCGGTCGCCTGTCTGGACCGCTGTCTTCCGCCGCCGGACGACGAGAGCGATCCGGAGCCGCTGCGCCCGCTCTGGCCGGGCTGCGAGAGCGGCGCGGAATGGGCCGCCCGGCTCGACGCCGTGCACGCGGCACTGGAGGGTGCCGCCGGGACGAACGCCCAAGCGGCCCGCGTACGTACGCTGCTCGGCGGCGCGCCCAGGGACTTCGCCGCCGGTCCGCTGCGCGCCTGGGCGGACGCCTGCTCGCTCCTCGCGCTGGACGTGCACCGGGAGTTCGACTTCCCGGCCCTAGACGACACGGCGGCGTTCCTGCGCTGCCGGGGCGGTGAGGCCGAGGGGGCGGGTCCGCTCGTGACGGGAGAACTCCTGCGGCAGGCCGAGATCCTGGAGACCCTCGCCGGCAGCACCGGACCCGTGGGCGGCGGAGCGGCCCTGCGGAGGGTCCTGGATCTGTCGACCGAGGGCCGTCGGGTGCTGCGCGCGGTGATGTCCCGCCGCGCTCGCGGCCGTGGCAGGGCCGACGACGCGAACCCGTAGGGGATGACAGGGAGAGGGGGAGGACGACCGGGGCCGTCACCCCTGGCCGCACTGGGCCGTCATGGCGTTCTGACTTGCAGCTTTGCGTCCACTCCGCCCGGCTCCCGCATGGATCCAGCCACGAACGGGTCACCCGTCAGCGCCACGTCAGCACACTGTGCTTGTCTGGCATCAACCGGTGTGCCCCCGCAGTGCGTCGATCGTGCCTAACCAGGCGCGGCGGCCATGCCGGATCGAAGGCGAGGGGCCACGCGCCGGCACGGACAGATGACGAGAGAGGAGCCGCCGGATGGACGTCACCGACCCTTCGGGAACGACTGCCGAATACGAGAACACGGTCTTGGCAGACGCGGGAACCCGGCGTGACGCGGGGTTCGCGGATGTGAGTGCGGCGATGCGCGAGGCAGCGGTGGGAAGACTGCCGTTGCGCCGCGGAGTTGATCTCGACCTGGAAAGTCTGGCCCGGGAAGCGGGCGTGGACCCGAGTGATGCCCGCAAGGCGTATCCCGGTGAGTGGGACCTGCTGACCGATCTCGTGCTGAGCGCGTACAACGCGATGGGTGACGCAGCCGAGCGGCAGTCGAGCGGTCCCGCCGACACCATCGGCTCCGCTTCCGCCCCCTCGGAGAGCTACCTGGCCCGATGGGTCGAGGTCTGCCTGAACGTCCGGCGGTGGGCCCTTGACCACCCTGACGAGTACGCGCTGATCTGGGCAGCCCCGGTGCCCGGTTACAGCGCTCCCCCCGAGACGATGGCGGCGGGCGCGCGGACGGTCCTGGCTCTGCTGGCGACACTGCATCAGGCGAAGGAAGCCGGTGTTCTCGCTCCCCATGCCGAAGATCCGGCACTGTCCGAGGGCATGCGCCGGAATGTGGAGCCGCTGACGGCAGGTCTGCTCGCGGGACTGCCGGACCCCGTGGTCACGCGGATGCTCACTGCCTGGACCCAACTGCACGGCATGCTCGGATTCGAGGCGTACGGGCACATCGCCGGTGTCGCCGCCGATCCGGAAGCGTTCTTCGTCCACGCGGCGACAGCCATGGGCGTGCACGTGGGACTGCCCCGTTCCTGAACCCCGCTACTCACGCCGTCTGCTGGCGCGTCGGTCACGCAAGAGGTCCAGGCGCGATGTGACTGCCGCGCGGAGAGGTGCATTCCTGAAGGACGACCGGGGCCGCCACCCCTGGCCCGGCAGAGCCATAGGTGGCCTCCGGACAGGCGTTCTGTCGTCCTGGCAGAGGTTGTCGATCGCCGCCCGGACAGGTCTCCATCTGGACGTTTCTGACTGTTCCCGGCAGCTGTCGGCCACGCGTCGGCCATGGCGCCCAACCGTCGGGCCGGCCGCTGAAGGCTGTCGCGCCGGCGGTCGACAGCCCGCCAATCGGGGCGGCCTGCGTGGAGGCCGAGAAGTACGTGGTGCAGGACGGCGACACGGTGGAGTTCCGCCTCACTGTGCGATCCATCGCGGGAAAGCGCGTCGCCGGTCGCGCTGCCTGTGGCGACTTCTCCCCATGGGGCGAGGTCGGTCTTCCTCCGCGCCGTCGGCCTGGAGCGCGCGCCGCGCCGGCCACGCGCTGGTCGTTCAGGCGTCCCGACGCCCACGTTCTGCCAGGGCAGACGGGTAAGCGGAACGACGGCCGGGGCCGCCACCCCCCACAGGAGAGGCCCCGGCCGTCTTCCGCGGGGCCGCAGAGCGACCCCGTATACATGTCAGCGCCGCGGGTGCGTTTTCTGTCACACCGCTGTGCGTCAGGAGACAGTTGCAGGTTGTACAAGTCATGGACGTGGCACCGTCCCACCACGTAGCGTGCTGAGTCGCGCAGAGTGGCGCAGTAGTGGTGACCAGCCACGATTCGGATCAGCAGGGCGGGTTGAGGGAGTGCTGGGGGACGACGCGGAGCTGACCGCCGCGGTGCTCGCGGCACAGGACGGGGACGAGGACGCCTTCCGGACTGTGTACCGCGCCGTGCACCCACGGCTGCTCGGCTACATACGGACGCTGGTCGGTGAACCGGACTCCGAGGACGTGGCGTCCGAGTCCTGGCTGCAGATCGCGCGTGACCTCGACCGGTTCAGCGGGGACGCCGACCGGTTCCGGGGCTGGGCGGCCCGGATAGCGCGCAACCGCTCGCTCGACCACATACGGATGCGGGGCAGGCGCCCGGCGATCGGCGGCGACGAGACCGAACTGGCCGGGGAGGCCGCCGAGTCCGACACGGCGGGCGAGGCACTGGAGTCGCTGGCCACCGGACGGGCGATGTCGCTCATCGCGCAACTTCCCCAGGACCAGGCGGAGGCGGTCGTGCTCCGCGTGGTGATCGGCCTCGACGCGAAGAGCGCGGCCCGGACCCTGGGCAAGCGCCCCGGCGCGGTGCGCACCGCCGCCCACCGCGGACTGAAGAGGCTGGCGGAGCTGGTCGGAGCCGACCAGAGTCCGGAGGACGGGATTCCGGCGATCGCCGCGGAACTCGGCGCCGTACCGCAGCAACGCCCCGGCCGTCAGGGTGGCGTGACGCCCGCCGGTGTGACGCATTCGCGTCCGTGGACGCAGAAGGACATGTGATGGCCGACGAGCAGCACCAGTGGCTTGACGCGGACGTGGCGGAGCTGTTGCTCCGCGGCGAACCCGTCGAGGCAGTCGGCGATCACGTGAGAACCGAGGCCCGGCGGCTCGAGGCGGCGCTGCTCGCGCTGCGGGCCCCGCGCCCGTCCGGTGACGAACTGCCCGGCGAGGCGGCCGTGCTGGCGGCCTTCCGCGAGGCTTCCCGGGGCGCGGAGCGGGCAGGCCGTACCGGCCCCGCCGCGCAGCAGGACGCGCTGCACTCCGTACGGATCGGAGCGGAGCCCACGGCCCCGCGCCGGCGTCCGCGCTGGACCCGTCCGGCGCGATACGGCCTTGCCGTCTCGCTCGCAGGGTGCGCGCTCGGCGGGGTGGCGGTCGCAGCGGGCACGGGGATGCTGCCCGCACCGTTCGGCGGCCACGAATCGCCGCTTCCGGCCGCCTCCGTCTCGGCGGCCGCGTCCCCCGAGAGGCTGGAAGACGACGTGCCCGGCACCGGTGCGCCTTCGCCGTCGTCCTCCGTCCCGCCCGGTCCGCCCGGCTCGCCGGCGGCTTCGGACGCGCCGGAAGCCGGGACGGAGCGGAGCGGTGCGCCCACCGGGCAGGAGGGCGGCGGCACGGCCGGACCCGAGGACGGCGACCGGGAGACCGGCACCGACGGCCCCCGGGGCGGCACGGAGGGCCGCGAGGTGCCCGAGGGCTCCCCGGCCGAGGTGTACAAGAAGTCGGTCAGGGCCTGCCTCGCCTACCGCAAGGACGGTCTGAGCCAGGAGGACGAGCGCCGGCTCCTGGAACTGGCGGACGGTGAGGACAACCTGGACCGCTTCTGCGACCGCCTCCTGGACCCGGAGGACCGCAGCGGCGGGACCGGTACCGGTACCGGTGGAGACGGCCCGGGCGGCGGCAGGGAGAACAGCGGTGAGACCGGGCTCGACGGTGAGGGCTCCCTTCCCCCGGTCACCTTCCGCACACCGGCCGCGGTGAGCACGCGGGACGGTGCGCGGCAGAGCGGTGCCGCCCCCCTGCCGACGGCCGGACCCACGGCGAGCTCGGCGTCCGGCCTGGCCCCGGCAACGCGCTGACCTGCAGATATGCATCGGCTGTAACGTTCTTCAGCGGACCGGCGCAGTAGTGAGTGCCGACTGGTCATCGGCAGCGCAAGGAGCCGGGGTTCCCCCCGTACCTTCGGCTCAGCGCAACCGGCGCGGGCGGGACACGTTCCCCCGGTCCCGCCCGCGCCCCCAACCCCGCTGGGTTCCCTACCAGTGGATGACGACCTTGTCGCCGTTCCTCACCTGGGCGAAGAGCGCTGCGATCTTCCCCTCGTCCCGCACGTTCACGCAGCCGTGCGAAGCGCCGTTGTAGCCGCGCGCGGCGAAGTCCGACGAGTAGTGCACCGCCTGGCCGCCGCTGAAGAACATGGCGTACGGCATGGGGGAGTCGTAGAGCGTCGACACGTGGTGGCGGGACTTCCAGTACACCGAGAAGGTGCCCTCGCGGGTGGGCGTGTACTGCGAGCCGAACCGCACGGCCATCGACGAGACGACGTGGCCGTCGATCATCCAGGACAGGGTGCGGCTGTTCTTGCTGATGCACAGGACCCGCCCCTTCACACAGCGTGCGTCGGGCTTCGCGACCGCCGGTTCGGCGGCCGGCGGGTCCAGCTCCTTCGCTGTCGGCTTCCGCGTCATCGCGAGCAGCCTCTCCCAGGTCACCGTGTCCGTCCTCCCCGTGCGGGACAGGCCCCGCTTGCCCTGGAAGGACTGCACGGAGGCGAGGGTCGCGGTGCCGTAGTACCCCGTGGGGCTGCGGCCGAAATGGCCGATCTGACGCAGCCGCGCCTGGAGCTCACGTACACGCTCGCTCCGGTCGCCGACGGACATCAGGGTGCTGGGCCGCGGGGAGGGCCGCGCGCTCGGCGTCCGCGAGGGGGTGGCCGGGGTACTCGGCGGGCCGCTGCTCGGCCCGGCGCCGTCCGTGGGGCTCGGGGACGACGTCGTCGGGCGGGCGGTGGGCTCCGCCGCCCCAACCGTCTCGACCTTGCAGCCCGCCGACAGTGTGGCCAGTGCCAGGACGCCGACAGCCGTCGCGGCCGCCGTACGCACTCCGCGCGCGCCGCTGTTCGTACGTATCCGTCTCATCCCGGCCCCCTGGCTCGCCCGTCGCCGCCCCGCCGTGCGAGACCTCTCGCGCGGCACCGATATCTCAAGGGACGGATTCCCGTCCTGCCCGGTTGCCGAATCCTGCGCATGATGAGAGGCGCGCGTCCGGGCCCCGGGTACGTGCTGTGAGTAACGTCCCAGCGGAGGGACCCCGCAGGCCGTGGCGCCGCCGATAAAGTCCGTCGCGAGATTTGTTACCGATAAGTAGCTTGTGGGAGGCACAGCAGATGACGCGAGAGTCCGAGTCGGGACTGCCCATCGAGCCGGTGTACGGGCCGGAGGCGCTCGACGGCTGGCGGGCCGAGGAGAAACTGGGCGACCCGGGCGCCTTCCCCTTCACCCGTGGTGTCTATCCCACGATGTACACGGGCCGGCCCTGGACGATGCGGCAGTACGCGGGCTTCGGAACCGCCACCGAGTCCAACGCCCGCTACAAGCAGTTGATCGCCAACGGCACGGCGGGTCTGTCCGTCGCGTTCGACCTGCCCACCCAGATGGGCCACGACTCGGACGCCCCCATCGCCTCCGGCGAGGTCGGCAAGGTCGGCGTGGCGATCGACTCGATCGACGACATGCGCGTCCTCTTCGGCGGGATCCCGCTGGACGAGGTCTCCACCTCGATGACCATCAACGCCCCAGCCTCGCTCCTCCTCCTGCTCTACCAGCTGGTCGCCGAGGAGCAGGGAGTGCCGGCGGACCGGCTGACGGGCACGATCCAGAACGACGTGCTCAAGGAGTACATCGCCCGGGGCACGTACATCTTCCCGCCGAAGCCCTCGCTGCGGCTGATCGCCGACATCTTCAAGTACTGCCGCGCCGAGATCCCGAGGTGGAACACGATCTCGATCTCCGGCTACCACATGGCGGAGGCGGGAGCCTCACCCGCGCAGGAGATCGCGTTCACCCTCGCGGACGGCATCGAGTACGTCCGCACCGCCGTCGCGGCCGGCATGGACGTGGACGACTTCGCCCCGCGGCTCTCCTTCTTCTTCGTCGCCCGTACGACGATCCTCGAAGAGGTCGCCAAGTTCCGTGCCGCGCGACGGATCTGGGCGAAGGTGATGAAGGAGGAGTTCGGCGCGAAGAACCCCAAGTCCCTGATGCTGCGCTTCCACACCCAGACGGCGGGCGTCCAGCTCACCGCCCAGCAGCCCGAGGTCAACCTGGTCCGGGTCGCCGTGCAGGGCCTGGGCGCGGTCCTCGGCGGCACGCAGTCGCTGCACACCAACTCCTTCGACGAGGCCATCGCCCTGCCGACGGACAAGTCGGCCCGCCTCGCACTGCGCACCCAGCAGGTACTGGCGTACGAGACGGACGTGACGGCGACGGTGGACCCCTTCGCGGGTTCGTACGTCGTCGAGAGGATGACCGACGACGTCGAGGCCGCGGCCCTGGAGCTGATGCTCAAGGTCGAGGACATGGGCGGCGCGGTCGAGGCCATCGAACGCGGCTTCCAGAAGGGTGAGATCGAGCGCAGCGCGTACCGCATCGCCCAGGAGACCGACAGCGGCGAGCGTGTCGTCGTCGGCGTCAACCGCTTCCGCCTCGACGAGGAGGAGCCGTACGAGCCGCTCCGCGTCGACCCGGCGATCGAGGCCCAGCAGGCGGCCCGCCTGGCGAAGCTCCGCGCCGAACGGGACCAGGCGGCGGTGGACGCGGCGCTCGCGGAGCTGAAGAAGGCGGCCGAGGGCACAGCCAACGTGCTCTACCCGATGAAGGACGCGCTCAGGGCGCGGGCGACGGTGGGTGAGGTCTGCAACGCGCTGAGGGAGGTGTGGGGGGCGTACGTGCCGACGGACGCGTTCTGAGGGACGCATCCCCTCGCGGGTGATCTCCCGCCGATCGGCCGCATCCGTGGATAGGCTCGTGAACAGTGGTCTCCGAAAGGAGGATGCCGTGGCTGTGATACAGCACGAGGAGCAGGTGACGACAGTGCAGTCCGAGCTGACGATCGGCGAGGCGGCCGAACAGGCCGCACGCTCGCTGCCTGGGCATCGCGTGGAGATTCTCCAGGGGAGGCTCACTGTGACACCACCGGCCGACGGATCGCACGCGTTGGCGCTGTCCTGGCTCGGCGAGGAGTTCGGATCCAGAGCGCGTGGGGTGGGGCTGAGACTGGTGCAGGCGGTCGGGATCTGGCTGCCGACCGGGCCGGACGACTACGCGATCCCGGATCTGTCGGTCGTCGAGGCGGATTTCCGTGACGCCCACGTCATGAAGAACTGCTACGCCCCGCACGCCTTCCGTATGGTCCTGGAAGTCACCTCGACCAATTGGGCGGACGGTCTCGGCCCCAAGGTCGAGGACTACGCGCAGGCGGGCATCCCGGTCTACGTCGTCGCGGACCGCAAGCACGACCAGGTCCTGGTCTGCACTGATCCGCGTGGCGGCGAGTACAGGAACCGGACGCCCCACAAGAGGGGGACGTCCTTCACCGTGCCGGACGTGGTCGGTGTGGAGATGGAGCTCTCCGTGGACCGTCTGCTGGACGGCGAGGAGGACTGATCCGGGGCGGCGGCAGGACCGATCCGCCGCATTCCGGACGGCTGAACGGAGTGTCGTACGCGCGTGCGACACTCCGTTCATGCTGGGTGTCACCGATCTTCCGACCTATCTCGCCGGCCTGGTGCTGATCATTCTTCTGCCGGGGCCGAACTCGCTGTACGTGCTCTCCGTCGCCGCCAGGCGCGGGGTGCGCACCGGCTATGTGGCCGCCGCCGGAGTGTGGACCGGGGACACGGTCCTGATGACACTGTCCGCGCTGGGCGCCGCCTCCCTGCTGCAGACGACGCCGCTGCTGTTCGCCGTCGTCAAGTACGCGGGCGCGGCGTATCTGACCTGGCTCGCGATCGGGATGCTGCGGACCGCCGTGTCGATGTGGCGTGAGCGGCACCGGCGGGCCGCCGAGCTGACGGAGGAGGGCGCCGCACCGGCGGCGGGCGTCGAGCACCCCTACCGTCGCGCCCTCGTGGTCAGTCTGATCAATCCCAAGGCCATCCTGTTCCTGATCTCCTTCTTCGTGCAGTTCGTCGACCCCGGCTACGCCTATCCGGCCCTCTCCTTCCTGCTGCTGGGCACGCTGCTGCAGATCGGCAGCTTCCTCTACCTCTCGGCGCTCATATTCGGCGGCACCCGCCTGGCCACCGCCTTCCGCCGCCGCAAGCGGCTGTCGGCGGGGGCCACTTCGGTGGCGGGTGTGCTGTTCCTCGGGTTCGCGGCGAAGCTGTCGCTCAGCGGGGTCTGAACCCGGCGGCAGGGATCAGTGGTGCCATGCCTTGCCGCCCACGTTGTGGATCATCCGCTGGAGCACCTTGAGGGCGGCGACGAACTCCTCGTCCGGGATGCCGGCGTGGATCTCCGTGCTCGCCCTGCCGACCCTTTCGAACGCCTCTGCGCGCAGCGCGTGTCCCTCCGCGGTCAGCCGGAGGCGGGCGGTGGGGTCCTGGGTGACCAGACCCCGGGCGATGAGGGCATCGATCTCGGGCTCCAGCGAGTCGCCGACGTTCAGGTAGCCGCGGAGCATCGCGACCACCTCGGCGCGCGGGCGGCCGGATCCGTCCGCCTCGGTGAGCTGGTTGAGGACCCACCAGGGGGGCTGGGTCAGGCCGTGTTCGGCCAGTGCGGCCCGGATGTGGGTCACGGTCGCGTCGTGGGCGGCCCAGCTCCAGTAGCCGATGGGCTGCCGTGCCAGTCCTGCGTCGTCATGTGAGTAGTCCATGCCCCGGACCGTAGAACCTCAAGCAAAGTTGAGGTCAAGCGCCGTGAGGGAACCCCGCCGCGGCCGCACGGCACACCCCGACGCGGGTCACCTCGGCGACGCCCAGAGTTCACCGTTCGTCGGGCCGGGTGACACCCGCCCATTCACCCGCGTGACTAGCGTGTGCGGACCATGATCGAAGGCGAGGGCCCGCGTGCCGAAACTGTCCGTTGTCGTTCCGTTCCACAATGTCGGCCCCTTCGCCGACACGACGCTGGGCAGTCTTGCCCGTAATGCGGGCCCGGACATCGAGTTCCTGCTGGTCGACGACTGTTCCACGGACGAGACGCCGGACGTCGTGGACCGCTGGGCCGACAGACTTCCGCACGCCGAGGTCATCCGGCACGGGAAGAACGTGGGCATCGCGGAGGCCCGCAACAGCGGCATCGACGCGGCCCGGGGCGATTTCGTCACCTTCCTCGACGGCGACGACTGGTACGCCCCCGGTCACCTGGGCCGGCTCCTGCACGCCGCCGCCGACCTGGACTGCGACTTCGCCCGCACCGACCACGTCCAGGTCACGGGCACCAGCCGGGTCGTGCGCCGCGCGCCCGCCCGCCTCCGTGACACGGTCATGGACCCGCGCGAGGGAATCGCGGCTCCCGAATGGGAGACGATGGTCGACTACCCCTTCGTGTGGGCGGGCGTCTACCACCGGCGGCTCTTCGAGGACGGCGGCCACCGTTTCAACGCACGGCTGCGCACCGCCGAGGACCGGCTGTGGATCTGGCAGCTGCACCTGCGGGCCCGCACCTACGCGGCGCTGAACCTCTACGGCATCTTCTACCGGCGCGGTGTCACGACGTCCCTGACGCAGATCAAGGACTCCCGCCAGCTGGACTTCTTCCCCTCCTACGACACGCTCCTCGACGAGATCCGCGAGCACCCGGACGCGGAGCTCCTCCTCCCCAAGGCGGTCCGCACCTACTGCGCGATGATCGCCTTCCACAACGAGAAGGCGGACGCCTACGAGCCCGCCACCTTCCGGCGCCTGCGCCACGAGTCCGCGGCCGCGCTGCACCGGATGCCGCAGCAGGTGCTCGACCAGACCCTGACGATGATGGACACCAGGCGCAGCACGCTGCTCAACCGCCTGCGTGACAAGCAGAAGGCCGCCTGACCCATGCCCACGCGCACCCAGATCTTCCAGGTGTCGACCCTGTACGGGGCGGCCACGCTCGCGGCGGCGCTGGACGCCGGCCAGTTCGGACCCGGACAGGACAGCCACCGCGTCCTGCTCGTCTCCAACAACGCTGCGATCCCCGAGACCGCCCTGCGGCTGGAGGAGATGTGGGGCTACGGCGACATCGCGGCCCGCTTCGACTCCGTCGTCGACTGGAACGACGCCATCAGCCCGCACCACCCGAGCGGCTGGGGCCCGCGCGCCGAGGAGACCGAGCTCTGGCAGCGCGCCTTCCGTCTCGCCTGGGGCATCGACCCCGTCGGCCCGGTGGACCTCGCCGTCGAATCCATCCAGGTCAACCCGGCCCGCGCGCTGGCCGCGATCTTCTCCGAGAGCGCCGTGCACGTCTACGCGGACGGCCTGATGAGCTACGGCCCCACCCGCAACAAGGTGCCGAGGTCCATCGCCTGCCGCATCCAGCGGGTGCTCCACCTCGATCTCGTACCGGGACTGCGCCCGCTCCTCCTCGCCGAGTCCGGCGTCGAGCCCGAGCTCGTACCGAACGACGCCTTCCGTAAGGTCCTCGCCGAGATCGCGGGGGCCGCGGCCGGTGACCGCCGGCTCGCGGAGGCGGAGGCCGAGGCACCCACGGCGGTGCTCCTGGGCCAGTACCTCGCGGCCCTGAACATCCTCACGGCCGAGGAGGAGGAGGACCTGCACCTGCGCATGCTGAGCGGCGCGGCGCGGGCGGGCCACACCTCCGTCCTCTTCAAGCCCCACCCCACCGCACCGGCCCGCTACTCCCGGGCACTGGACGACGCGGCCGCCGCGCTGGGGGTGCGGCTGACCACGCTGGACGGCCCGCTGCTCGCCGAGACCCTCTACGAGCGGTGCGCGCCCACGCTCGTCGTCGGCTGCTTCTCGACCGCGATGTTCACCGCCGCCGCGTACTACGGCATCCCCGTCGCCCGGGTCGGCACCCGTCTCGTCCTGGACCGCATCACCCCGTACGAGAACAGCAACCGCATCCCGCTGACGATCGTCGACCACCTCGTGCCCGACCTGGACGAGCAGAGCGGCGAGCCCCTTCCGGAACTGCCGTCCGAGGCACCGGAGACCCTCGCGCCGCTGGTCCGGACTGTCGGCTACTGCATGCAGTCCGGGCTCCACCCCACGCTGCGCTCCGAGGCCGAGGCCTGGCTGCGGGACCACCTCGACACCAGCACGCAGTACTACTTCAAGCGGCGTCGCCTGCAGAAGCTCACCCTGCCCGGCGGTGGTCCGCGAGGAGCGGCGATCCGGCTGCGCCGCACCGTACGGCGCACCCGCAGCAGCCTGGGCCTCTGACCCGGAACCGGGGCGCGTGCCCCGGCCGGCCACTGATGACAGAACGGCGGAACGAGCATGGGCCAGACCTTCACCGGGCTGCTCAGAGCAGTGCGGGCGAGAACCGGGCAGGGCGGTGGCGGTACGGCGAGGCCGGAACCCACGGCCGCCCTGCGCCTCTGTGGCGACTACCTCGCGGGCCTCGCCGCGAGCGGTCCCATGAGCGACGCCCGGCAGACCCGGCTGGTCTCCGCCATCGGCGGCCTCACCACGGCCTGCGGGACCGACGGGGACGAGCTGTTCGACGCCCTGCTCCGCACCGGGCAGCGTGCCCTGGAAGCCGGAGGGGAGACGGAGACCCGTCTCGCCCTGGACATCGCGGTCGAGGCCACCGGGCTGCGCTCCAGGTCCAAGGGTGCGTGGCGGCTGCGCGGAAGCGCGCTGGACGCGCTGGGCCGGCGCGACGAGGCGGTGGAGGCCTATGAACGTCATCTGGCGCTTCAGCAGAACCCGGCGGCGGCCGAGGACATCGTGCGCCGGATCGCCACCCTGAAGGACCTCGAAGCCTGCCTGCACGAGGCCGCCGGGCTGCTGCCCGAGGCGGACGGAACCCGTCTGCGGGCGCTGCACAACGCCCCCGCCGGGCAGGCCCGTACCGCCTTCGCCGAGGTCGTACGCCGGCACACCGCCGAGGGCGGCGGCCTGGCCGACCCGGGCGTCCGCCGCCTCACCACCCTGTACGCCGCCCACCGCCGGCTGCTGGACCGGGACAGGATGGCCGACCCCCTGCTCGGCGGCGCGGAACCGCTCGGGGTCACCGCACTGCGCCGCCTGGTCGCCGGACGCTCCGTCTGCCTGGTCGCCGGCGCACCGCGCATCGCCGACGAGGAGCGGGTCCCGGGCAGTGCGCTCGGCAAGCTGATCGACGGATACGACCTGGTGGTGCGCTGCGACAACCTCCCGGCGGCCGGCCCGCGCACCGATCTGCACGCGGTCACGCTGCGGGGGGACACCCCGTGGACGGGCCCGGTCTGGAACCGCCGGGCCGGCACCCGGCTGGTCTTCGGCGACCCGCTGCCGCACTGGCGCCGCTCGCTGCGGGCCCGACTGGTCGCGGGCGCGCAGGACCGCGTCGGCGACGCCTCGCTGCGGCACCCCCTGGACGATCCGGCGCTGCTCGGCGAGGACGGCTGGGGCCCGCGGACCGGCACCGCGTTCACCGTGCTCCGGCTGCTGGACTTCCTGGACGCCGCCGACCGCCTGGACCTCATCGGCTTCGGGCTCCCGGGGCAGCTGCTCCCGCGGGAGCGGGAGTGGGTCACGGCCCGCGCGACACACGAGGACGAGACCGAGATGAGGACCACGCTGCGATGAACAGCCCCGCCGAGCCCGCCGACGGCAGACGCACCGAGCCCGCCGACGGCACCGAGCCCGCCGGGGCGGGGCCGTCCCCCGCGCCCGCCCGGCCCGACGCCGACGACCGGCGCGCCGTCACCGGCAAGCGCAGGATCGCCTTCGCCGCGTACGCCGACGAGGACCGGATGCCGGGCCTGCTGGTGCTGCTGCGCAGTCTCGCCCTGACCAACCCCGCCGTCTGCGAGGACTTCCTCGTCCTGCACCCCGGGCTGCCCGACTCCGCGTTCGAGGCCGCACACCGGCTGCACCCGCGCCTCGTGCCGCGTACCGCGGAGAGCCGCCTCGACGTCTTCCGGGAGACCGGTTACGACACCGTCGTCGCCCTCGGCCCCGGCATGGTCGTACTCGGCTCCCTCCTGCCGCTGCTGACGCTGCGTGCGGGAGTGGCCGCCGTGCCGCAGCCGGGGACCGGCGGCGGACGGACCGTGCGGCACGACGGACTGCTGGTGATCCAGCGCCAGGACGTGAAGGACACCGCGCCTGACCTGCCGGCCGGCGGCGGCGAGGACACGCTGGACCGTGCGCTGACGGAGGCCGGGATCCTCGAACCGCTCGCCTCCCACTACGACTTCCCGGTCGAGCGGCTGTACGACGACATGCCGGTTCCCGACAGCACCGTCGTCCTGCACTTCGGCGAGGGGCTCACCCCCTCCGCCCCGGCGCGCGAGGCGCGCGAGCGGTACGAGCTGGACGAGGCGGCCTTCCGCGCCGCCTACTGCGCCCTGCCGGGCCCCAAGCACCCCGAACTCCTCCTGCACTGCGCCCTGCCGCTCCTCGAAGGAGGGCGTGCGCCGGTGGACCTGGTCCGCCAGGTCGCCGAGGTGCACCGGCAGCAGGGCCGCTACGACGAGGCCGTAGCCCTGCTCACCGCCGCCGTGGCGGACCGGCCCGACCTGCCGCGCTGCCACGAGACGCTGGGCATCAGCCTGATGGCCCTGTCCCGCCACGAGGAGGCCGAGGCGCACCTCCTCCTGGCCACCGTGTCACCGGACTTCGCCGCCCGCGCCTACGGCCAGCTCGCCCGGCTCGCCTGGCTGCTGGGCCGCGACGAGGACGCGCACGCCTACGCGCGGGAAGGTCTCGACGCCGACCCCGCCGACGGCAACTGCCACGCCTGGTACGTCCGTACACGCCCGGTCGCTCCGGCCGGTACGGCGACCGCCACGGCACCGCCGGACGAACAGCTCGCCCATGTCGCCCTGTTCGCCGACGGACAGGAGAACGCGGGCGACAAGGTGCTCCCCGAAGCCGTACGGATGTGCTTCGGCCCCGACACCGGACCCGCCCGCTGGCACGAGCGGTCCGTGCACCGGCTGGTCGACGAGCCCGGCCTGGAGGAGCTGAACGCCCGGCGCGGGATCGTCGTCGGCGGTGGCGGGCTCTTCCTCCCGGACACCGCGCCCAACAGCAACAGCGGCTGGCAGTGGAACATCCCTGACGACGTCCTGGCCCGGATCACCGCGCCGCTCGCCGTCTTCGCGGTCGGCTACAACGTCTTCGACGGCCAGCGCTACCGCCGTGAGCGCTTCGCCGCCAGCCTGCGCGCCCTGGTCGGGAAGTCGGCCTTCTTCGGGCTGCGCAACCAGGGTTCCGTGGAACGGGTCAGGGAACTCCTGCCGGCGGAGCTGCGGGACCGGGTGCGCTACCAGCCCTGCCCCACGACCGTGGCCCGCCACCTCGACCCCGGCCTGGACGGCGGCCCCGGCAACGGCCCGGACGACGGTGTGCGCCGGGACGACACCGTGCTGATCAACTGCGCCTACGACCGTGCCGGTCTGCGCTTCGGCCACGACTACGGCCACTTCCTGGCCGAGACGGCCGCCGCCGTACGCGCCATCGGCGAGCGTGCCGAGGTCCGCTACGCGGCGCACATGCCGGCCGACGAGAAGTTCGTCCGCGACCTGCGCCGGGAGCACGGCACAGCCCTCCCGGTGGAGCCGCTGTACCTCTTCTCCAACGACCGCATCCGCGAGCTCTACCGGCGTACGCGCCTGGTGATCGGCATGCGCGGGCACGCGGGAATGATCCCCTTCGGCTGCGGCACGCCGATCATCAGTCTGGTCTCGCACCCGAAACTCGCCTACTTCCTCTCCGACATTGACCGCCCCGACTGGGGCGTCTCCGTCCACGACCGGTCGCTGGGCGCCCGCCTCGCCGAGCGCGCGGCGGCCGTCCTGGACGACCACGGGGCAGCCGTCGCCGACGTGCACGGCAGGCAGGAGCACCTGTGGTCGGTCACCCGCGCCAACCTCGCCGAACTCCGGGACCTCTTCGGGCTGCCGGACCCGTTCACCGGGGGACCGCGTGTCCCCGGACCGCGGACCGCCGAGCCGGCACGCGGCCTTCACCTGCCGGACACCCGGACGAAGTGACTGTTCACCCACGCGGAGTTCACCCGGGGCCCGCGCGTTCGTAGCCTGCGATGACCATGCCTTCCTCTGTCTCCCAGGCCGGCCCGCCTGCCTCCGCGCAGTCCCCGCAGCCCGCCCCCGAACCCCGCCCGCACCGCGAACACCGGTACGACATCGATCTGATCCGGCTGCTCTGCTCGGTCGGCGTGATCCTCTGCCACACGGGGTCGGCCTTCGTGAACACGGCGGGCCGCGAGGCCGCGAACGGTCCCGGCACCTACTGGGCGGGCCTGGTCGCGGACTCCGCGGGCCGCTTCGCCGTACCGCTGTTCTTCGCGATCGCCGGATGGGTCGTCCTCGTGGGTGCCCCGGTCCGGGACGGCCGGCAGCTGTGGCAGCGGATCGTACGGATCCTGGTGCCGCTCGCCGTGTGGACCGTGCTCTACGTGGCATGGGGCAGGCTGCGCGGCACCAACGACGCACCGGCCGGCGAGCTGGCGCTCGACGCGGTGTTCGCCTCGGTCCGCCCGGCCTACCACCTCTGGTACCTGTACGCCTACATCCCCGTGATCCTGCTCCTGGCCTTCGCCGCCCTGGTGAAGTCGGGCAAGCGGCCCTGGGGCCTCGGCGTCGCCCTCCTCGTGCTGGGGGCCGCTCCGACGCTGTCCGGCGATCTGGCCCGGGTGACGGACCTCGACCTGCCGCGCTTCGGGTGGGGCTTCGGCCCGTACCAGCTGATCTACGCGGTCCTGGGCGCCCTGGTCCTCGCGCTTCCCGCCGGCACGTTCGGGCGGCGGAGCCTGTGGTGGCTGCTCCCGGCCTGCGCGTGCCTCGCCGCGGTCATCGCCTACCAGCACGAGGTGCACTACGCGATTCCCTACGCGAGCGTCCTGGTGGCCCTGTTCAGCGCCGGCGTGCTGCTCTCCCTGCACCGCCTGCGCGTCCCGGAGCGGCTTCGCCCGGCCCTGACACGCCTGGCCGGAGCCTCGTTCGGTGCGTACATGATCCATGTGCTGGTGCTGGGCGTCCTCACCGACGTACTGGTCGACGCCGACCTCACCCTGCCGGTGGCGGCGGCACTGGCTCTCGCCGTCACCGCCGCCACGACGGCTCTCTCCTTCGCCGCGGCGCTTCTGTGGACCCGCCTCGGTCTGACCCGCCTCCTGGGCTGAGACCCGGTGGTCAGCGGCGCTTGAGGGCGCGGGCCCGACGGGCCAGCCGGCGCAGTGTGGCGTTCCGCCGTACGAAGGCGAGACGGGCGGGGACGACGCCGGGGAGGGCCAGCGAGCCGAGGCGGCGGCGCTTGAAGTAGCGCCAGGTCCTGGTGGTCAGACGGGTGGAGAGGTAGCGCTCGGCGGCCGGGCGCAGGTCCGGGCGGACGCGCGGCTGCATGGCGAAGGCCACCGCGGGCAGCAGTCCGCCGAGAGCCTCGGCCACCGAGGCCTCGGTCAGGGGCGACCGGCCCTGCACCGCGTCGGGCTCGGCCAGGTCGGGCAGCAGGGCGTCGACGATGGTGACCGGGATCCTCGCCGGGTTCTCGTACGGGGTGAGGCGCTCCAGCAGGGCGCCGGTCCCGGTCCTGGCCACCGGCAGACCGTAGGACGAGGCCGCGGTGAGCAGCGCCGTCGAGCAGGAGCCGACGACGAGGGCGGGGCGCAGCCGCTCGTAGAGCACCTCGGCCGGGACCTGGTCGCCCGGGGCCGGCACCGTCAGCCCGACGCCGAGCCTTCCGGCCTCCGCCCGCAGGGCCGGGACGGACGGCACGGGCCCCCCGCCGGGGTGGGGCCGGACGACGAGGTGGGTGTGGCCGAGCGCAGCCGTGCCGCGGATCATCCGCAGGTGGAGCTCCGCCTCCTCCGCGGCCGGGAGCAGCCCCGGCTCGGGGAGGAGCAGGACCGCGGCCCCCTGCGGCGCGTCGACATCCGGTGCGCAGTCCGCCAGTTCACCGAAGACCTGCCGCAGGGCCCCGGCGGGCAGCGGCCGGGGTACGGCGTCGAACTCGCCCAGCAGCAGCGGCTCCAGGCCGGGGAGCAGGTCGGGGTGGAGCAGCTGCCGGACGCGGGTCCCGATCAGCGGCGGGATCTTGCCACCGGTCGGGCCGTAGCCGGTGAGACCGTCCGTGTACACGGTCACCGGCCCGCCGGTGAAGATCTGGGCGACCGCCAGGGCGGGCGCGGTATGCGGTGATTCCACGACCAGTTCGACCTGGTCGTCCCCGAGGTCCCACGCACGTCGCAGGTGGCGTTCCCACAGGGGCACGTCGTCGGCGCGGGGCGTCCAGGTGCCCGGGTGCAGGGGGAAGACGGCGTCGTTCCACGAGCGCACCTCGTCGAAGCGGGTGCGAAGCCGGCCGAACCCGGGCCCCGCGTCGACCGGGGCCGCCGCCTCGGGGGCCTCCGCGGTCTCGCAGAGCAGCAGGATGCGGCGGCCGGAGGCCCCGAAGCAGCCGGAGTCGAGTGCCGCGGCGAGCAGGGCCGTGCCGTGGAGGCCGGAGGCGACGAAGATCTGGACGGTCACGCGGCAGTCGCTCCCTCAGTGGTGGCGGAGCGGCGGCGCAGCCTGCGCAGCACGGTCGCCCGTTCGGTGTCCATGGAGTCCAGGACGTCGTCGAGCACGCGCTGGGGCATGCGGGTGAGCGCCGCCGCGGCGAGCGATTTCAGGGTGCGGGCCACGGACGGCTCGAATTTCCCGGTGGATCCGATGTGATGGGCGATGACGGCGCAGTACGTCCGCACCGCTTTCGGCATCAGTGTGTCCGCGTCACGGTCCGCCGCGGTGTCCGAGAGCACCTGGTCATAGGCCTTGATGAAATCCAGTTGTCGTTCGTCGCCGATCTGGGTGAGAGAGGACGCGACGCCCCGCCGGTAGAAATGGCCCAGCGTTCCCAGGACCGCGAAGGATTCCGCTTCCCGGTGCAGGCGCCAGATCCACGGCCGGTCCTCCGCTGTGCGCAGCCCGTCGGTGAAATGCAGCAGCCCCCGGTCCAGCAGGCTCCGGTGGTAGAGCCCCGCCCAGGCGAACGCGTAGTCCACCGACGTCGTCCGGCCCGCGGGCAGGATCGCTTCCCGGGGGTCGCCCACCACGTCCCGCAGGCCGTGCGGGACGCGGCGCACCGTACGGGAGGTGCCGGTGACCTGCACGTGGTCCGTGCGTACAAAAGCGCAGCCCAGGGCCTCGGCCCGTGCGAGCAGACGGGTGCAGTGGCCGGGTGCGAGCCAGTCGTCGCCGTCCAGGAAGGCGATGTACTCGCCACGGGCCGCGTCCAGACCGGTGTTGCGGGCCGTGGCCAGCCCGGCGTTGTGCTCGTGTCTGCGCAGGACCACCCCCTCGATGCCGTGCTCGGCCCGGCGCAGGAGATCCGCGGTCCCGTCGGTCGAACAGTCGTCGACGAGGATGAATTCGAAGTCCTCGCGGGTATTGGCCCGCAGGCTTCTCAGGGTGTCTGGGGCGTATGCCTGGACGTTGTAGAACGGCACGATGACGGAGAGCTTAACCACCCGCATCACGCTAGGGGCGGCCCCGGCCTTCACTCTGACCCCTGTCCGTACGGAAAGTGAACGACGCGCGGCAGGAAAGTGAACCCGCCCGGATTTGCGGCCGGTTTTCTCGCCCGGAGGCCCGAATCCCCAATCGTCGACCGGCTGTTAACCATCTGTTGCCACCGCGTTGGGCCGCGGATCGAAATGGCTTCCTAGCTTTACGACGTGCCCCCTCGTACCGATGAAACGGCCGCTCCGGCCGTCACCCCAGCAGCCGACCGTGCGGCGCTCCGCATAGCCGTGCTCGCCGACTCCGACACCCGGTGGAAATGGGGCGCGCTCACCGCGCGCCGCCTCGCCGGGTCCCCGGAGGCAGGCGCGGCGGAGCGACCCGTCGAGATCAGCGGTCTGCTGCTGCGCGGCCGGGCCACACCGACGCCCCGCCAGCTCGCCGAAGTGGGCGAGGTCGGGGTCGACGCCGGCCGGGTGCGCGAGGTGACGGCCGTCGAGTTCCTGCACACGGTGCGGGACGAGGCGTACGACGTGGTGGTCCTCGCCCTCGTCGGCGGCGCCGTCCAGGCGATGCTGCACGGCCTGGCCGCACTGGACCTGCCCCGCAGGCCCGTCGTCGTCACGGGCTATGTCGGGGTCGTCTACGAGAAGCTCGCCGACGGACTCCTGCTGCGCCACGGCGCGGACGTCGTCCTCGCCAACTCCCGCCACGACGGCGCCCGTTTCCGCGCGGTGTACGAAGGGGTCGGCGCCGACGCCTCGTCCGTCACCGAGGCCGCACTGCCGTTCCTCGGCGGGGAGCCGCACCGTGCGGAGGAGGGGCGCGACACCGTCGTGTTCGCCGCCCAGCCCTCCGTACCGGCATCCCGCGCCGACCGCATGTACCTGCTGCGCCGGCTCGTCGAGCACGCCCGGCTGCACCCCGCCCGCGAGGTCCTGCTGAAGCTGCGCTCCAAGCCGGGTGAACACACCACGCACATCGAGGAACTGCCCTACCAGCGCCTCGCGGAGCGCATCCCCGGCGGTCTGCCGCCCAACTTCAGCCTCGTCTACGGGCACATGGGCGAGGTCCTGGACCGCACCGACCTGCTGGTCACCGTGTCCTCGACCGCCGCGCTGGAGTCCCTGCACCGGCGGATCCCGACCGCGATCCTCTCCGACCTCGGCGTCCGCGAGGCGCTCGGCAACCACCACTTCATCGGGTCGGGACTGATCACGTCCTGGGACCACCTCGACGGCGGCCGCCGCCCGGAGCCCGACACGGAGTGGCTCGCCGGCCAGGGCGTCGCAGCCGACGGCACGTACGGCGCCGCCTACGACACCGCCCGCGTGCGGGTCGCGGCACTGCTGGCCGCCGGGCCGCTTCCCCGCCTCGCCCCCTACTACACGCCCGCCACCGCGCCCGGATACCTCCCCGGCATCCTCGCCCGCTACCACCTGGGCCCCGACGGCCACCCGCTGCCGGGCGCCGTCACGGCCCAGGAGACGGGCCGGGTCCGGGGCGCGGTCCGCGAGACCGTGCGCAACGCGGCGCGCGGCGCCTACCGCCACGGCGTCCAGCGGATCGCTCCCGTGATCCGGCGGATGGGCGAGCTGTGACCACCGATTCAGGAGCAACCATGACCCCGCGCCCCACCGTGCTCGCCGTGATCCCCGCCCGCGGCGGATCCAAGGGCGTGCCCGCCAAGAACCTCGCCCGGATCGGCGGCGTCCCGCTCGTCGCACGGGCCGTCCGCGCCTGCCTCGCCTCGCCCGAGGTCACGGACGTCGTCGTCACCACCGACGACCCGGCCATCGCCGCCGCGGCCAGGGCCGCGGGGGAGGCTCTGGGGGAGGACGCCCGGCTGCACTGCGTGCAGCGCCCCGCCGCCATCGCCGGTGACACGGCGACCAGCGAGGACGCGGTCCTGCACGCCCTGCACACCTACGAGACGACGTCGCACGGCCGGAAGGCCGACGTGGTGCTCCTGGTCCAGTGCACGAGCCCCTTCATCACCCGTGAGGACATCGACGGCGTCGCCGCCGCGGTCGCCCGTGACGGCGCCGACACCGCCGTCACGGTGGCGCCCTTCCACGGCTTCGTGTGGCGCGACGGCAGCCCGGTCGAGGACGACACCTACGGCGTCAACCACGACAAGTCCGTACGCCCCCGCCGCCAGGACCGGCCCCAGGACTACCTGGAGACCGGCGCCGCCTACGCCATGGACGTCGAGGGCTTCCGCACCCACCGCCACCGCTTCTTCGGCCACACGGCGCTCGTGCACACCGACCCCGCCCGGGTCCTGGAGATCGACGACCCGCACGACCTGGCCCGCGCCCGCGCCCTCGCGCCGCTCCTGGACCCCTCGCCGTTCCCGACCCGGGCTGACATCGACGCCGTCGTCCTCGACTTCGACGGCACGCAGACCGACGACCGGGTCCTCATCGACTCCGACGGCCGCGAGATCGTCGCCGTGCACCGCGGCGACGGCCTCGGTGTCGCCGCCCTGCGCAAGGCCGGCCTGCCGGTCCTGATCCTCTCCACGGAACAGAACCCGGTCGTGGCCGCCCGCGCCCGCAAACTCCAGGTCCCCGTCCTGCACGGCATCGACCGCAAGGACCTGGCACTCAAGCAGTGGTGCGAGGAGCAGTCCGTCGCTCCCGACCGCGTGCTCTACGTCGGCAACGACGTCAACGACCTGGCCTGCTTCGGCCTGGCGGGCTGGCCCGTCGCCGTGGCGAACGCCCACGACTCGGTGCGCGCCGCCGCGCGCGCCGTGACCACCAATCCCGGCGGCTCCGGCGCCATCCGCGAGATCGCGGCCTGGCTCCTGGGCCCCACCCTCAACCCCGAAACCCCCGTAGCTCCCGTAGCCCCCACCAAGTAAGGAAGCACCACCATGAGCAACAACTCCCGCCTGCGTACGTTCGGCACCCGCACCGCCGGCCCCGGCCACCCCGTCTACGTCACCGGCGAGATCGGCATCAACCACAACGGCGACCTCGACAACGCCATCGCGCTGATCGACGCGGCCGCCGAAGCCGGCTGCGACGCCGTCAAGTTCCAGAAGCGCACCCCGGAGATCTGCACCCCGCGCGACCAGTGGGACATCGAGCGCGACACCCCCTGGGGCCGGATGACGTACATCGACTACCGCCACCGCGTCGAGTTCGGCGAGGCCGAGTACACCGCCATCGCCGAGCACTGCGCCAAGCGCGGCATCGACTGGTTCGCCTCCCCGTGGGACACCGAGGCCGTCGCCTTCCTGGAGAAGTTCGACGTGCCCGCGCACAAGGTCGCCTCCGCCTCCCTGACGGACGACGAGCTGCTCCGCGCGCTGCGCGCCACCGGCCGCACCGTCATCCTGTCCACCGGCATGTCGACGCCGAAGCAGATCCGCCACGCGGTCGAGGTCCTCGGCAGCGACAACATCCTGCTCTGCCACGCCACCTCGACGTACCCGGCGAAGGCCGAGGAGCTCAACCTGCGGGTCATCAACACCCTGCAGCAGGAGTTCCCGAACGTCCCCATCGGCTACAGCGGTCACGAGACCGGCCTGCAGACGACCCTCGCCGCCGTCGCCCTGGGCGCCGCTTTCGTCGAGCGCCACATCACCCTGGACCGCGCCATGTGGGGCTCCGACCAGGCGGCGTCCGTCGAGCCGCAGGGCCTGACGCGCCTCGTCCGCGACATCCGCACCATCGAGGCCTCCCTCGGTGACGGCGTCAAGAAGGTCTACGAGTCGGAGCTCGGCCCGATGAAGAAGCTCCGCCGGGTCGCGGGCGTCGTCGCCGAGACCGAGAACGCGCCGGCCGCCGAGCCGGTCGCGGTCTGACGGGCCGACCGGTGAACCTCGCCTTCGTCGAGAGCCCGGTCCAGCTCCTGAACGTCCTGGAGTGGACCCACACCCGGGGAGGAACCGACACCACCATCGTCGTCCTCCCCCCGGTCGACCCGATGTCGCGCGGACAGCTGCGCAGGATGGCGGAGCTGGCCCGCGACGAGGGCGTCACCGTCCGCTGGCAGGAGGCGCGCGGGGAGACCGGCGCGCCTCTGAAGGCCCTGCGCGCGCTGACCGGCCTGATCCGCAAGGCCGACCGCATCGTCATCGGGGACCCGTTCTCCCGGTACGTGCAGCTCCTCCTCAGCCTGGTCCGCACCCGCCGGATCACGGTCGTCGACGACGGCACCGCCACCATGGAGTTCGTCGCCCAACTGGCGGGCGGCGAGCGCCTGGTGCGCTGGCACCGGCGGGGCAGCGGGGGCCCGCGCGAACTGCTCCTGGCCCCGGTCACCTCCAGGGCCCGCCGCAGCTTCACCCCGTCGGCGACCCGCACGGTCGAGGTGTTCACCGCGATGCCGGTGGAAGCCCCCGACGGCATCGAGGTCACGGCGAACACCTTCGCCTGGACCCGGGAACGCTTCGGCCCGCCCCTCATCACCAAGGGCGCCGACCTGGTCGGTACCTCCCTGGTGGAGACGGGGGTGGTCGACCCGGTCCCGTACGAGGAGGCGGTCACCGCACTGGCCCGTACCCACGGTGCGACCCGCTACTTCGCCCACCGCCGCGAATCCGCGGACAAGCTCCACGCCCTGGAAGCCGCCACCGGCCTGGAGATCGTCCGCCCCGACCTTCCCCTGGAGCTCATCGCCCGCAGAGGCCCCATCGGCCACACGGTCCTGAGCTTCCCCTCCACGGTGGTCCACACCCTTCCGCTGGCCCTGGTGGGCACGGGCGTGAAGGTCGCGGTGTGCGACATAGCGCCGGAGTGGCTCCGCGACACGGCCTCCCCGCGCGCCCACGGCTTCCTGAGCGGTGTCACGGAGACGGCGAAGGACGTGCAGCGGCTGGCGCCCTGGCGGGCCACGGCGGTGGCGGCCACGGAGGGATAGGACGCCCACGACCGGTGCCGCCGCCCGGCTGCCCGTCTCCCGGAGCCGGGCGGGTTCCGAGGCACACTCCAGGCGGTCTTCACTCCTGCCGGTGGGCCGACGGATCGCCTGCGGGTCCGCCCGGGGCGCGGAGTCCCGAGGGGCGCAGGCTCCAGACCACATCACGGATCGCGGACTCATCGCCCGGTCCGTCCCCGTCGTCCTGGTGCCGGTCGACGACGATGCGCCCGCACTGCACGTATCCCGTGCCGCTGCGGGATCGCAGACGGACCACCAGACGGGTGTCCCGCCACCCCGGCGGGACGCCGGATTCCTCGTAGACGCGGGAGAACTCGGCGTCGTCGACGGCGTGGAGTTCGAGGTCCTCGTACCGCTTCACGAGCTGCATGGAGTCGACCGCCTCGAAGTGGAGGTCCAGCCGGCTGTCCTCCACCCCGTCCTTGCGGGACCGGAGCAACAGGTGGGAGTGGCTCACCCCGTAGCCCCAGACACGGAAGGTCCGGCCGAACCGGTGGAGGAGGGTGGCGGGTTCGCCGTACGGACTGCTGATCAACGGGAGCCGCCTCCGTCCCCGGCTTCCCGCACCGCCCGCCGCTCCACGCCCCAGCGCCTGAACGCGACGGCGAAGGCGATCCCGGCGAGCAACGCGGGTGCGGCGGACTGCGCCGTCAGCGACGCCACCCAGTCGGGATTCATGCGCTCCGTCATGCCGCTGGTGTACTGGCAGGTCGCCTGGGGCGGGAAGAAGCTGTACTCCAGCGTCCTGGGCGCATGGAGCCCCCAGTCCGCGCCCGCCGAGCAGGCCGAGGACGGCCCCACGAGCAGCTTCCAGCCGGCCAGTGCGTACACCAGGAGGAACGCGGAACCGGTGACGGAGAAGGCCGTTCCCGTACGGCGGAGTTTCTCGGCTCTGGACATCGGCGTCACGAACCGGCCGCCGGGGCGTGGGTCGAGGCACTCCGCGAGCAGGGCCACGAACACACAGGCCACCATGACCGCCAGACCGGCACGGAGCAGGGTTCCGAGCACGGCCCGGCCGCCGACGGACAGGACGTCACCGCCCTGGAACTCGCAGACGGTGGCCGGTGGAAACGCCTGGTACCGCACGTCCCGGAGCCTTCCGGGACCCTCGATCAGCCCGTGCATGCACCGCTCGTCGAACTCGAGCATGCCGAACACGGCGATCGCCGAGGCGACCGTCAGCACGGTGAAGGAGATTCCTGCCGCAGCCCACAGGCCCCCCGTGCGGTAACCGCTGTGCACGCTCACGTTGGACATTCGCGCAGAGTAATCGAACGCGACACCGGTCCTGGCCCGATTGTCCGAGCTCGTCGAGGGCGGTCCGCCAACACCGCGCCCCGAAGCCCGAAGCTCGACTCCCGGGCTTCGAGCGCCGGGACCGGCCGGTTCACTCGTTCGGGGGCATGAAGGCGGGTGCGGGCCCGGAGCTTGAGCTTCGGGATCCGGGGGTCGGGAGCCGAGCGCCGGGACCCGAGACGTGTAGTCAACCGGTAGGGAAAAGAAGGTTGGCAGGAAACCTTCCCGACCTCCCCGACCCGTCACGGCCAGCAAGTATGACTAATCGTGACTAGCTTGCGGCGCAACGTCACGAGTGCTTACGGTGCCCACAACTGAACGACCCCGACATGGTGTTGGCACACCGGGCCGGGGTCTCACCCCAAGATCGAATGGACGCCGATCTCGTGGCTACCCAGCACATTAGCCCCGCCCTGTGCGCCCCCGCACCCCTCTCCCGCCCGTACGCGAAGGCCAACCCGGGCTACGGAAAGCGCTCCACGCCCGGTCAACGCCCGCCCCGGCCCGATGACTTCGCCCTGCTGCCGGAGCGTGAGCGGTACGTCGCCGGATACGTCGACCACCTGCCCGACGGAGCGGCCATGGACATCAAGTCCCTGGCCAAGTCCCTGCCGCTGTACGGGCAGATGGCCGTCGGCAGCGCCCTGAGGGCCCTGGGTGTGGCCGGACACCTTCGCCACGTCCGGTGCCCGGCGGACGCGGGCGGCGGCCAGATCCGCTGGATCACCCGCACCTACTGGTCCCGCACGGCCCGCGACAACGAGTGGTGGGCCGCGTTCCTCGGTGCGGTCCCGGCCGCCCCCGCCGTCCCCGCTGCTGCGTCCGTCCTCGCCGTGCCGCAGCAGCGGACCGAGGAGCCCGAGCCGGTTCCCCAGCCTGCCCCCGGTCCGGAAGAGGCCCCGCAGGCGGCTCCGGCGGGCGCGCCTTCGCCCGCCTACCTCGCCCTGGCCCGGCTCGGCCGGGCCGATGCCCGCCTCGCCCTCTCCGCCGCCGACTGTGCAGCGTTGGAGGAGGCGGCCGCCGCCTGGCTCGCGCGCGGCGTGAACACCGAGTACCTGGTCCGGACGCTCACGGCGGGGCTCCCGGCGGCCGTGGACTCGCCGGTCGGCTTCGTCAGGCGCAGGCTCCGCGACAAGCTCCCGCCCTTGCTGCCCGCAGCCCCGGCCCCGGACGCACCGGCCACGCCCGGGCGCCGCCCCATGGTCGAGTGCACGCAGTGCGGCGCCCCCGGCCGCCCCGAGGCGCTCCCCGACGGCCTCTGCCGCTCCTGCCGCACCTCGGCTCCGGCCGACACGACCACTGCGCCCGAGCCGCCCGCCGGGCGTGATGTGGCGGCGTATGTGGGCACCCTGCGTGAGCTGCTCAGGTCGCCGTGACAGGAGAGGCGGCAACGCGGGACGAAACCCGTCTCGTGGAGGACACAGTCCGTATCAAGGACGTGCACGCCCTGCGCATCCCGGGGGAGGAACAGGAGCGGCTGGACACGCTCACACCGGAACGGCGAACGGGAGAGCATACCCACCGCAACCGCCCATCACACGCCGCCGCACCGTCTTTGTTCCTCTAAGCGGCTGAACTTTTGTTGATCTGTGGCCAGTTGCGGGTGTCAGGGGCCTACCCTTGACTAGGTGAACCAGTTGAAGTCCCGTGCGCCCCACTCCGAGGCCGTCCTGCCCGGCGCCCTGCCCGACGACCTGCGTGCCGAGCTCATCGCCTTCCGCCGTGATCTGCACATGCACCCCGAGCTCGGCAACCAGGAGTTCCGTACCACCGCGGCGATCAAGGCCCGGCTGGAGAAGGCGGGCCTCGAACCGCAGGTGCTGCCCGGTGGCACGGGGCTCGTCTGTGACGTGGGGGAGTGGGACGGTGTGACGCCGATGCTGGCGCTGCGGGGTGACATCGACGGGCTGCCGATCCCGGACACCAAGACGGGCGTCTCCTACCGGTCCACCGTGCCCGACCGTGCGCACGCCTGCGGGCACGACGTCCACACGAGCTGTGTCCTGGGCGCGGGGCTCGTCCTCAGCCAGCTGGACCGGCAGGGGCTGCTGCCCCGCCCGGTGCGGCTGCTGTTCCAGCCCGCCGAGGAGGTGCTGCCCGGCGGTGCCACCGACGCCGTCGCTGCCGGGGTGCTGGAAGGGGTGGGGCGGATCATCGGGGTGCACTGCGACCCCAAGGTGGACGTGGGCCGGGTCGGGCTCCGGATCGGGCCGATCACCTCGGCCTGCGACCGCCTGGAGGTCACCCTCGACGGCCCCGGCGGGCACACCGCCCGCCCGCACCTCACCACCGACCTGGTCACCGCCGCCGCGCGGGTGGCCACCGACGTCCCCGCGCTGCTCGCCCGCCGTGTGGACGCACGGGCCGGGCTCGCGGTCACCTGGGGACGGCTCCAGACGGGCCACGCGCCCAATGTGATCCCGCAGCGCGCCGAGCTGTCAGGGACGGTGCGCTGTCTCGATCTGGAGAGCTGGCGGCAGGCGCCCGACCTGGTGCACGCGGCGATCGACGAGGTGGCCGCGATGCACGGGGCGAAGACGGTGATCGACTACGTCCGCGGGGTGCCGCCCGTGGTGAACGAGGCCGAGACGATCGGTCTCCTGGACGCCGCGATGACCATCCGCCGCGGATCGTATGCGATCGAGGACACCGAACAGAGCCTGGGCGGCGAGGACTTCTCCTGGTACCTGGAGAAGATCCCGGGGGCCATGGCGAGGCTCGGCGTACGGGCCCCCGGTGACACCCGCGGTCTGGACCTGCACCGGGGCGACTTCGACGTGGACGAGGAGGCGATCACGGTGGGCGTGGAGCTGTTCACCGCCGCCGCGCTGCTGGACGCCTGACCGGGGAAGAAGCCGCAGGTGAACGTCGTCCGGAACACGTCGCGTTCTGCGCCCGTAACGTCTCGTGACCGGACTCGACATCTTCTGTTCGCGACGATCCGATAACGGCTTCCGTACGGGTCCTTATCTGACATCTACGCGCGTTACGATCGCCGCGAAACCAGCGCCGGAAGAGGCGCTTCGGTCAGGTTTGAAGGAGCGTCCCTTGCGCCGCGTATCCAAGATCGCTGCTGCGTGTACCGTTTCCGCGGCTCTCGCCTTCACCGCTACCGCCTGCGGTGAATCGTCCACCGAAAGCACTGGTTCCGACAAGGACCAGATGAAGATCGGCATGGCCTACGACGTCGGCGGCCGTGGCGACAACTCGTTCAACGACTCCGCCGCCCGTGGTCTGGACAAGGCCAAGGCCGAGTTCGACGCCGAGACCAAGGAGCTCACCGCCAAGAGCGGCGAGACCCCGGCCGACCGTGAGCAGCGTCTGGCGTCGCTCGCCGAGGGCGGCTACAACCCGGTGATCGGTGTCGGCTTCGCCTACCAGGCCGCGATCGACAAGGTCGCCAAGTCGCACCCCGACACCACCTTCGGCCTGATCGACTCGGTCTCCGAGGCCAAGAACGTGGCCTCCATCGTCTTCACCGAGGAGCAGGGCTCGTACCTCGCCGGTGTCGCGGCGGCGCTGAAGTCCAAGGACGGTCAGGTCGGCTTCATCGGCGGCGTCGACCTTCCGCTGATCAAGAAGTTCGCGGCCGGCTTCCAGCAGGGCGTGATCGACACGAACCCGAAGGCCAAGGTCCAGATCCAGTACCTGTCCACCGGTTCCGACCTGTCCGGTTTCGGCAGCCCGGACAAGGGTGAGGCCGCTGCCAAGGGCATGCTGGACAAGGGCGCGGACGTGGTCTTCGCCGCGGCGGGCGGCTCCGGCGCCGGTGCGATCGAGGCCGTCGCGGGCAAGAAGGGCGCCTGGTCCATCGGCGTCGACTCCGACCAGGCCAAGGACCCGGCCCTGTCGAAGTACGCCGACACGATCATGACGTCGGTCGTGAAGAACGTCGACAGCGGTGTCTACGAGCTGGTGAAGTCCATCAAGGACGGCAAGCCGCTCAGCGGCACGCAGTCCTACTCGCTGGCCGAGGACGGCGTCAGCCTGACCACCACGGGTGACCACCTCACGGACATCCAGGCCAAGATCGACGAGGCGAAGAAGAAGATCGCCGACGGCTCGATCAAGGTCAAGACCACGCTCTGACCGGACCACTCACACCGGGGTCCGCGGGTGCGGTTTCCACCGCGCCCGCGGACCCCGGTTCACGTGTACCTCCGGGCCGGGACTCCCGGCGTGCTTCGGTATCGTGCCCCTGGTCCGCCGCCCTTCGCCGGGTGGCCGACGATTCGGCGGCGCTACGCGCGTAGTGCCCGCCGGCCACGGTAGTTTTCGCCACCGGTCCCCGCGCTGTGTCCGTACATCGCCCGCCCTCCGCTCCTGCCAAGGAGAGTGCGCCATCAAAGCGTCCAGCAGTCCTCATGCCGTAGAGCTCCGCGGCATCACCAAACGATTCCCCGGCGTCGTGGCCAACCACGACATCGACATCACGGTGAGCCGCGGCACCGTCCACGCCCTCGTCGGTGAGAACGGCGCCGGCAAGTCCACCCTGATGAAGATCCTTTACGGGATGCAGAAGCCGGACGAGGGCACCATCTCGGTGGATGGTGAACAGGTCTCGTTCACCAGCCCGGGCGACGCCATCGGCCGCGGTATCGGCATGGTGCACCAGCACTTCATGCTCGCCGACTACCTCACGGTCCTCGAGAACGTCGTTCTCGGCTCCGAGAAGCTGCACGGCATCGGCGACAGGGCGCGGGCGAAGATCAAGGAGATCTCCGACGCGTACGGCCTCGGTGTCCGCCCCGACGCGGTCGTCGAGGACCTCGGGGTCGCCGACCGCCAGCGGGTGGAGATCCTCAAGGTCCTCTACCGCGGCGCCCGCACCCTGATCCTCGACGAGCCCACGGCCGTCCTCGTGCCGCAGGAGGTCGACGCCCTCTTCGACAACCTGCGTGAGCTGAAGGCGGAGGGCCTCACCGTCATCTTCATCTCCCACAAGCTGGGCGAGGTGCTGTCGGTCGCCGACGAGATCACCGTGATCCGGCGCGGAACGACGGTGGGCACCGCCGACCCCGCGAACACGACCAGCAAGCAGCTCGCGGAGCTGATGGTGGGCAGTGAACTCCCCTCGCCCGAGACCCGGGAGTCCACCGTCACCGACACCCCGATGCTGACGGTCGAGGACCTGCGGCTGACGGCCACCGACCCCGACGGTGTGGTGCGCGCCGTGCTCGACGGCATCACCTTCACGATCCACAAGGGCGAAGTGCTCGGCATCGCGGGCGTCGAGGGCAACGGCCAGTCCGAACTCGTCGACGCCATCATGGGCATGCGCACCCTCGACACCGGTTCGCTCACGCTCGACGGCGCCGACATCTCCCACGCGGCCACCCGCAAGCGCCGCGAGGACGGCATGGCCGTCATCCCCGAGGACCGGCACCGGCACGGCCTTCTCCTGGAAGCACCGCTCTGGGAGAACCGCATGCTGGGCCACGTCACCGAGAAGCCCAACAGCAAGGGCGCGTTCCTCGACCTCAAGGCGGCGCGCGCCGACACCGAGCGGATCGTGCGCGAGTACGACGTCCGCACCCCCGGCATCGAGGTCACCGCGGCCTCGCTCTCCGGCGGCAACCAGCAGAAGCTGATCGTCGGCCGCGAGATGAGCCACAACCCCAAGCTGCTGATCGCCGCGCATCCCACCCGGGGCGTGGACGTCGGTGCGCAGGCGCAGATCTGGGACCAGATCCGCGAAGCGCGCCACGAGGGCCTCGCGGTCCTGCTGATCTCCGCGGACCTCGACGAGCTCATCGGGCTCTCCGACACGCTGCGCGTCATGTACCGCGGCAAGCTCGTGGCGGACGCCGACCCGGCGGCCGTCACTCCCGAGGAGCTCGGCTCGGCGATGACCGGCGCGGCCTCCGGCCACCTGGAAGCACCGGGCAGCGACGACTCCGGGGCAGACGGCTCCGGAACCGACCCCCGGGACGGGGGAGAGGACCGATGAAGAAGTTCGACAAGGAGCGGCTGCTCCTGGGGATCGCCGCCCCGCTGCTCGCGATCGTGGTCGCGTTCCTGGTCACCGCTCTGGTGCTCGCCGCCACCGGCAAGGAACCGTTCAGCGCCTTCGGCATCATGTTCGACTACGGGCTGAAGTCCGACAGCCAGGTCTACATCCTCAACAAGGGGACGACCTACTACCTCGCAGGTCTCGCGGTCGCCATCGGCTTCCGCATGAACCTCTTCAACATCGGCGTCGACGGCCAGTACCGCCTGGCCGCCTTCTTCGCCGCCGCGGTCGGCGGTGCGCTGACCCTGCCGGGCGCCCTCCAGATCCCGCTGATCATCCTCACCGCGATGATCGTCGGAGCGATGTGGGCCGGGATCGCCGGTCTCCTGAAGGTCACCCGCGGAGTCAGCGAGGTCGTCTCGACGATCATGCTGAACTCCATCGCGACGGCGATCATCGGCTACCTCCTCCAGCAGGGCCGCCTCGGGCATCTCGACGAGGCCGGCACGAAGGTGTCCACCACCCCGATCCCGGAGTCCTCGCACTTCTTCGAGTTCCCGACCACGCCGACGCCCGTCTGGGGCTTCATCGTCGTCGCGGTCGTCGCCGGATTCGCCTACTGGTTCACGCTCGGCCGCACCCGGTTCGGCTTCGATCTCCGTACGGTCGGGCAGTCCGGATCGGCCGCCGAGGCCAGCGGTGTCGACGTCAGGAAGATGGTCGTCACCTCCATGCTGATCTCCGGCGGTATGGCCGGCCTGATCGGCATGCCGACGCTGCTCAACGACAGCTACGAGTACAGCGGCGACTTCCCGGTCGGCATCGGCTTCACCGGGATCGCCATCGCGCTCCTCGGCCGTAACCACCCCGTCGGCATCGCGCTCGGCGCGCTGCTCTGGGGCTTCCTGGAGCGCGGCACCGGCAAGCTCGAGTTCGAGGGCTACGACAAGGAGATCGTCGGCGTCATCCAGGGCGTCATCGTCCTCTGCGTCGTCATCGCCTACGAGGTCGTCCGCCGGTACGGCCTCAAGCGCCAGCAGAGCAGGGTCGGAGCGGAACTCGCCGCCAAGGCCGCACGTAACTCCGACCAGCAGGAGGTGTCGGCGTGAGCGCCACGGCGACTTCCACCCCGCCGCCCGCGGCCCCCAAGGTCTCCGGCGGCAAGGGCGGCCGCACCCGCTTCACTTTCCCCGTCGTACTGCTGATCATCGCGGCTGCCCTGCTCGCGCTGTCCGCCGTACGGGCCATCACCGGGGCCCAGGACGTCACCTCGGCCGGCCAGATCAGCGCGGCCCTCGCGATGGCCGTGCCGATCGGTCTGGCCGGTCTCGGCGGTCTCTGGGCCGAGCGGGCCGGCGTGGTCAACATCGGCCTCGAGGGCATGATGATCCTCGGCACCTTCTTCGGTGCCTGGGCCGGCTGGCAGACCGACCCCTGGATCGGTGTCCTGGCCGGTGTCGTGGGCGGCATGCTCGGCGGGCTGCTGCACGCGTTCGCGACCGTCACGTTCGGCGTGGACCACATCATCTCCGGTATCGCCATCAACATCCTGGCGCTCGGCTTCACGACGTACCTCGCCAAGCTCTGGTTCAACACGGGTGACGCGGCGGAGAAGGGCGGCAGCCCCAAGCAGTCGCCGCCGGCCGACAGCATCACGCAGTTCACGGTGCCCGGCCTCTCGGACTGGCTGCACTCGGTCGAAGTGCACCACTGGTTCTTCGTCTCCGACCTCGCGGGCATCCTCGGCGGACTCGTCACCCACGTCTCGCTGCTGACCGTGGTGGCCGCGGGGCTCTTCGTCGGCACGTTCTTCGTCCTGTGGAGGACCGCCTTCGGTCTGCGCCTGCGCTCCTGCGGCGAGAACCCGGTCGCCGCGGAGTCCCTCGGCGTGAACGTGTACCGCTACAAGTACATCGCCGTGATCATCTCCGGAGGCCTGGCCGGTCTCGGCGGTGCCTTCCTCTCCCTGGTCACCTCGCACATCTACAACGAGGGCCAGACCGGCGGCCGCGGATACATCGGTCTCGCCGCGATGATCTTCGGTAACTGGCGGCCGGGCGGACTCGCCATGGGCGCCGGCCTGTTCGGCTTCGCCGACGCGCTCCAGCTGCGCAACGGCGGCGAGTCCGTCCACGCGCTGCTCCTGCTGCTCGTCGTCATGCTGGCCGTCCTCGCGGTCTGGAAGCTCTACCGCAAGAGCTACGTCCCCGGTGTCATCAGCGCGGTCATCGCGGCCGCGGTGCTGGTCTGGTACCTCTCCACCGACACGGTGCCCACCGAGTTCGTCAGCGCCACCCCGTACGTCGTCACCCTCCTCGTGCTGTCCCTCTCCGCCCAGCGTCTGCGCATGCCGAAGGCGGACGGCATGCGCTACCGGAAGGGGCAGGGGAAGTGACGGCAGACGCGGCACCCGTCGACTGGGACGCGCTGCGCGAGGCCGCCCGGGACGCGATGTCCCGGGCGTACGCCCCGTACTCGGGCTACCCGGTCGGCGTGGCGGCCCTCGTGGACGACGGCCGCATGATCACCGGCTGCAACGTCGAGAACGCCTCGTACGGCATCGGCCTGTGCGCCGAGTGCGGGCTGGTCTCGCAGCTGGCCGCCACGGGTGGCGGCCGGCTGACCCACTTCACCTGCGTGGACGGCGCGGGCGCGGTGCTCGTGCCGTGCGGGCGGTGCCGTCAGCTGCTGTACGAGTTCGGCGGCCCGGGGCTCGTGCTGGAGACCCCGGAGGGTCTCCGTACGCTCGACGAGATGCTGCCGCAGGCCTTCGGGCCGCAGAACCTGGGGTAGTGCCCCCGCCGCCACCCCGTTCCCCGGACCGGTCCACCCGGCCCGCCCGGGGAGCGGGGTGGCGGAACGTTCCCTCTCTATGCGCGTAGAGTCAACGGGACTCTCTCGCCTACCCATCCGGCCGGAAGGACTCCCATCCCATGGACGCCATCTCCGTCATCCGCACCAAGCGGGACCGCGGCGAGCTCAGCCCCGAGCAGATCGACTGGGTCATCGACGCGTACACCCGCGGCGAGGTCGCCGACGAGCAGATGTCCGCACTGGCCATGGCGATCCTGCTGAACGGCATGAACCGCACCGAGATCGCCCGCTGGACCGCCGCGATGATCGCCTCCGGCGAGCGGATGGACTTCGGCGCGCTCTCCCGCCCCACCACCGACAAGCACTCCACGGGCGGCGTCGGCGACAAGATCACCCTGCCGCTCGCCCCGCTGGTCGCCGCCTGCGGCGCCGCTGTCCCGCAGCTCAGCGGCCGGGGCCTCGGCCACACCGGCGGCACTCTCGACAAGCTGGAGTCCATCCCCGGCTGGCGCGCCCACCTCTCCAACGCCGAGATGCTCGACGTCCTCGACACCACCGGCGCCGTGATCTGCGCGGCGGGCGACGGGCTCGCCCCCGCCGACAAGAAGCTTTACGCGCTGCGCGACGTCACGGGCACAGTCGAGGCGATCCCGCTGATCGCCAGCTCGATCATGTCCAAGAAGATCGCCGAGGGCACCGGGGCGCTCGTCCTGGACGTCAAGGTCGGCTCGGGCGCCTTCATGAAGACCATCGAGGACGCCCGCGAACTGGCCTCCACCATGGTCGCGCTGGGCACCGACAGCGGCGTACGCACCGTGGCACTGCTCACCGACATGGCGACCCCCCTCGGTCTGACCGCGGGCAACGCCCTGGAGGTGCGTGAGTCCGTCGAGGTCCTCGCCGGCGGTGGCCCGCAGGACGTGATCGACCTGACCCTCGCACTCGCCCGCGAGATGCTCGACGCCGCCGGACTCAAGGACGCCGACCCGGAGAAGGCCCTCGCCGACGGCTCCGCCATGGACGTGTGGCGCCGCATGATCTCCGCGCAGGGAGGCGACCCGGACGCCGAACTCCCCGTCGCCCGCGAGCAGCACGTGATCACCGCCCCGTCCTCGGGCGTGCTGACCCGCCTGGACGCGTACGACGTCGGCGTCGCCGCCTGGCGCCTCGGCGCGGGCCGCGCACGCAAGGAGGACCCGGTGCAGGCGGGCGCGGGCGTCGAGCTGCACGCCAAGCCGGGCGACACGGTGACCGAGGGGCAGCCGCTGCTGACCCTGCACACGGACACCTCCGAGAAGTTCGAGTACGCGCTGAAGGCGCTGCCCGGCTCGTACGACATCGCCCCGGCCGGCACGCCCTTCACCGCCACGCCGGTGGTGCGGGAACGTATCGCCTGACCTGCGGCTTTCCCTTTCGGGTGAACGGGACCGGTGGACCACCACCGGTCCCGTTCGGCATGCTGGACTCGGTGACGCACCGATAAGAGGAGACCGCCATGAGCGCACTCACCGTCGATCCCGGACCGGGCCACGGCCAGGGGTGGGACGACCTCGTCCGGATCTGGGAGGAGACGGACGCGCCCGAGGGCTGCAAGGTGGAGATCATCGAGGGGATCGTCACCGTGTCGCCACCGCCGTCCAAGGACCACAACACCACCGCGGAGCTGCTCCAGCGCAGGCTGTACTCCGTGATCCCGGAGGACTGGGGGATCTACCAGACCCTCGGTGTCTCCGTGCCCGGACGCGCCGGGCTGTACATCCCCGATCTCGTCGTCGTGCCGCGGGCGGTCGCGTCCGGACCCGGCAATCGCGTACCGGCGGAGGAAGTCCGTCTCGTCGTGGAGATCACCTCACCGGCCAACGCCAACCACGACCGCATCGGCAAGGCGCACGGGTACGCGAAGGCCGGCATCGAACTGTTCCTCCTGCTCGACCCGTGGCACACCGGACGCCCGACCGCGACCCTGTACGGGGAGCCGAGCGACGGCACCTACCGGGTCCTGGAAGCGGTCGAGTACGGGGAGACGCTGACCCTGCCCAAGCCGTTCCAACTGGACCTGGACACCGGGGCGTTCCCTGTCAGCTGAGTCACAGGTATGCGGCCGTCGATGAGTTTCGGGCAGCCCGCCGGTCTCCCTGGTGTGGATGCCATGACTCCGAACGCCCTCGTCCTCACCGGCCGCGTCACCCGCGCCGATGTGCCGGGCCTCTGCGCCCGGCTGGAGGCGCTGCTGAGCGACGCCCCGGAGGCCGCCGTGGTGGACTGCGACGTGGGCGGTGTCGTGCACCCGGATCTGGCCCTGGTCGAGGCCGTCGCCCGACTGGGGCTCGTCGCACGCCGGGCCGGAGGTGTCGAGCTGCGGCTGCGCAACGTCCCGGCCGAACTCGGGGCGCTGCTGGACCTGGTGGGGCTGTCCGACGTGGTGCGCAACGTCCGGCCGGCTCCGGAGTGACCGGAGCTCAGCGGGCCACGGCGGTGTCGCGGACCACGCTGTAGCTGCAGATGACCAGCTCCGCACGTCCTACCGCGTACTCGTCCGGCATGTCCTTCAGTGACGGCACCGCGATCGCCGACGGCGTCGGTGCCGGTCTCCGCGTCGGGCACGAGCCCTCCGGCTGCGGCCCGGGCTCAGGATTGTCGTCATCCGATACCCGGGCTGCGGGTGAGGGGCCCGGCCCCGCCGTGGCGACCGGCTCGCCCAGCCACAGCGTCGCCGCCCAGCCACCCACCACCAGGAGGGCCCAGCCGACCACCACGGGACGTCTCACACTCACGAGGCGTCGGCCTCCAGGTGGTCCGGCAGCCCGAACAGCGGGAACCAGCGCGGGGTGTCCAGGAAGCAGTGCATCCCGGTGATGGCACCGTCCGAGATGTCGATGACCTGCACCGCCCACGGCACGAAGCCCGGCCCGTCCGGATTCGGCTTGTAGTGAGCGAAGGCCGGCGTTCCGTTGGCCTCGGTCGCCACCAGCCGGGAACCCGCGCAGGACGCGCCGAAGCTGAGCATGAAGCCGGAGATGTCGTCGTGTCCCCGCAGCCAGAGATCGAACGGCGGCATGGTCATCACGGCGTCCTCATGGAGCAGCGCCGTCAGCGCCGCCATGTCGTACCCCTCGAAGGCCGCCACATAGCGGTCCAGCAGCTTGCGCTGCTCGTCGTCCAGCGGATTCGCGGTGTCCGGTGCCGTGGTGTCCCTGTCCGACAGCGTCGCCCGGGCCCGCTGCAGGGCGCTGTTGACCGAGGCGACCGAGGTGTCGAGCAGCTCGGCGACCTCGCTGGCCCTCCACGCCAGGACCTCGCGCAGGATCAGCACCGCACGCTGCTTGGGCGGCAGGTGCTGGAGCGCGGCGACGAACGCGAGGCGCACCGACTCGCGGGCCACGGCGGCCTCCGCCGGGTCGGCCACCGACGGCAGGATGCGCCCGTCCGGCATCGGCTCCAGCCAGGTGTTCTCCGGGAGGGGGTTCAGCGCGGCCTGGGCCAGCGGAGTCGGGCCGGTCAGATCCACCGGCCTGGCCCGCTTGTTGCCCGCGTTCAGCATGTCGAGGCAGACGTTCGTCGCGATGCGGTACAGCCACGAGCGCAGGGAGGAACGGCCCTCGAACTTCTCGAAGTTGCGCCAGGCGCGCACCAGCGTGTCCTGGACCGCGTCCTCCGCCTCGAAGGCCGAGCCGAGCATCCGGTAGCAGAAGCCGGTCAGCTCGACCCGGTGTCCCTCCAGCCGGCTGTCGACGTCCGCCGTCGCTGTCTGATCACTCATCGCTCCACCCCTGTTGCGCTGTGACACCGCTCACTCGGCACTGTGGAAGCTACCGCAGGGCACTGACAACCGGGGCCGGAAGCGCGGAGACCGCTGCTCAGGTGCCGGGCTTGCGTCCGTAGACGTAGACGTCGTCGCCGTTCTTCAACAGGTTCCAGTACGACTTCGCGTCCGAGGGACGCATGTTGACGCAGCCCGCGGATCCCGGGTTGTTGTACATGGACTTGGTGACCGAGTGGAACGCCTGCCCGCCGTCGAAGAACTGGGCGTACGGCATGCTGACGTCGTAGAGCGTCGACCAGTGGTCGATGTTGCGCCAGTAGATCTTCTTGGAACCGGTCCGCGTCTCGTCGCCGTTGCGGCCCGTGCGCACCGGCACCGGGCCGAACTTCAGCCTGGATCCGTCCTGGATCCAGCTCAGCTGCCGGGTGAGGTCCACGCAGGCGATGCGCCCCTTGTTCGTGGGGCACTTCTTCGCCGCGTTGGGGGTCTTCCCCGCCGCCTTCTGGGCGGTGATCGTCTTCATCGTGCGCCAGGTGACCGGCCCCGCGTACCCGGCGGCCGGGGTGATGCCCTTGCCGGCCTGGAACGAACGGATCGCCGTGCAGTCGGCGGCCGACTGACGGCCGTCGGCTGTCCGGCCCAGCCACTTCTCGACCTGCTTCTGGTACGGCCCGGTGGACGCGGTGCAGGACGCCGCCTGGGCGGCTGTCCCGGTGCCCAGGACGAGGGCCGGTGCTGCCACCAGGCCGGCGACGGACAGTACGGCACCGCGCCGCACCCGTACGTCGCGTATGTTCCCCATGATTCTCATGTACGCCTGCTCCCCTTCGCGTTCGCCCGCGGTGTGTGACTCCGCTTGTTGGACGCGCTCGGGGGAGCAGCGGTTGTGCCGGGAAGGTCTCAGTTGTGCACCGGTGCCGGGGACGCCGTGCGGAGCCGCTCGGTCCGCGCCGCCCGGGTCCCGAACAGGGTGATCGACAGGACACCGAGGACCGCCAGGACGCCCAGCGCGACCGTGCCGGCCCAGCCTCCCGTGTGGAAGGCGACGGCACCCAGCGTGCCGCCCGCGCTGGAGCCCAGGTAGTACGCGGACTGGTACAGCGCCGAAGCCTGGGCGCGGCCCGACGTCGCCGTACGGCTCACCGAGGACGAGGCGACCGCGTGCCCGGCGAAGAAGCCGGCCGTGATCAGGACGAGGCCGGCGAGGACGGCGGCGAGCTGGTCGGCGAGGGAGAGCAGCAGGCCGGCCGCGGTCGTGGAGACGGCCAGGTAGAGCGCGCCCCGGCGCCCCAGCCGGGCGACCAGACGGCCCGCGGCGGCGGAGGAGAGCGTGCCGACGAGGTAGACCAGGAAGACCGAGCCGACGATGCCCTGCGGGAGGCTGAAGGGCTCCTCGACGAGCCGGTAGCCGATGACGGTGTAGACCGCCCCGAACACTGTCATGAACAGGGCGCCGATCGCGTACAGCCGGCGCAGCAGCGGGTCGGAGAGGTGTCCGGTGACCGTCTTCGCGAGGGCCTTCGGGTTGAGCGAGGCGGGGCTGAAGTGCCGGGCCCTGGGAATCATGAGGTGGAAGACGACGGCGCAGGTCACGGCGAGCAGCCCGATCGCGCCGAGCGCCATCCGCCAGCCCCACAGCTGGGCGACCCAGCCCGCGAGGATGCGGCCGCTCATACCGCCGATGCTGTTGCCCGCCACGAACAGCCCGATCGCGGCCACCAGGGCCTTGGGCCGCACCTCCTCGGCCAGGTAGGCCATCGCCGAGGCGGGCAGTCCGGCCAGTGCCGCGCCCTGGACCGCGCGCAGCGCGATCAGCCAGCCGAGCGACGGGGCGAAGGGTATGAGCAGCCCGACCACCACGGCCACCGCCAGGGAGGCCGTCATCATCCGGCGCCGCCCGAAGCGCTCGGAGAGCGCGCTCAGCGGCAGGACGCACAGGGCCAGCGCCCCGGTCGCAGCGGAGACCGTCCAGCTCGCCTGGCCGGCCGTCGCGCCGTAGGACGCCGAGATGGCCGGCAGCAGGGCCTGGGTGGAGTAGAGGAGCGCGAAGGTCGCGATCCCCGCCGCGAAGAGCGCGAAGCTCATCCGGCGATAGCCGGGACCGCCGGGCGTGAGGCGGTCGGGGACGGCGGGGGGGACGGCGGCGGGAGATGACGGAACGGCGGCGTCCAGCACGACGGTGGACGCCCCGGTACTGGCAGGAGGCATACGGCGAACGTAGACCGGACGGTTTCATGCGTCCAATGCATGAAACCTTCATAATCGTTCCCATGGCGCATCAGCACAGCTCACAGCCGCGGCTGTCACCCAGCAGTTACGAAGAAGACATCCGGGCCGTCCTCGCTCCACGCCTCGCGTACTTCGAGGCGGTGGCCCGCCACGAGCACGTCACCCGTGCCGCGCACGAGCTGGGCGTCCCCCAGTCGACGCTGTCGCGGGCCATGGTGAGGCTGGAACAGGACCTGGGGGTCGCCCTGTTCGCCCGCCGGGGCCGCACCGTCTCGCTCACCCCCGCGGGGCGTACCTTCCTCGGCTCCGCCGAACGCGCCCTGGCGGAGGTGGAGAGGGCCGCCGACTCGGTACGCGCCGACGCCGACCCCGCGGCGGGCAGGGTCGCCTTCGGCTTCCTGCACACCATGGGCTCCGAGACCGTGCCCGCCCTGATCCGCGCCTTCCGCGCGGACCACCCCCGGGTCCGCTTCCAGCTCGTCCAGAACTACGGCGAGGCGATGATCGAGCGCCTGCGGGCGGGCGGCCTCGACCTCTGCCTCACCTCCCCCGTCCCCGACGCCCCGGACCTCGTCGCCATGCGCCTGGACGAGCAGCGGCTGCGGCTGGTCGTCCCCGAAGACCACCGGCTGGCGGACCGCCGGCGCATCCGCCTCGCCGAGGCCGCCGACGAAACGTTCGTCACCCTCGAACCCGGTTACGGGCTGCGGCGGATCACCGACGACCTCTGCGCCGAGGCCGGCTTCACCCCGCGCGTCGCGTTCGAGGGCGAGGAGGCTGAGACGCTGCGCGGCCTGGTCGCGGCCGGGCTCGGGGTGGCGCTGCTGCCGCCGCCCGCAGTGGCCCGGCCCGGAGTGGTCGAGCTGACGGTGACGGCGCCGCGCGCGGCCCGCGAGATCGGGGTCGCCTGGCTGGACGGCCACCCCGACACGCCGCCGGTGGCCGCCTTCAAGCGCTTCCTGCTGTCGCGCCGGGGGAACCTGCTGCCGGACTGATCCCGCGACCGCTGGCCCAGTGCCTCGTCCTCAGTGCCTCAGCGACCGCCCGAACCCCGCCGCCAGCGGCATCCGCAGTCCCAGCGGCGGGGGAGCCGCGAAGGCGTCGGCGACCGGGCGGGCGTACGGCCGGGCGAACAGCGAGCCCCGTATGAAGTCCGAGGCCAGCGCCACCACTTCGGGGCGGTGCTGGCGCAGTGCGTTCCCGTCCGAGTGGACCTCGAAGCGGCAGGTGTGCCGGTTGGCCTTCTTGACCCGCTCGGCCAGCCGGTAGGAGAGCTCCGGATTGGTCCGCGCGTCGTTCGTGCCGTGCACGATCAGGACCCGGCGGCCCGCCAGATGTCTCACCGGTTCGGGTTCCTGCTCCACGCCCTCCGGAAGCCAGGGGGCCATCGCGAGTGCGGAGTTGACGGCGTCGTGCCCGGCGCCGCGCAGGGCCGCGCGGCCTCCCATGCCGTGGCCGACGAGGCACACGGGGATATCGCCGTAGCGGCGTACGACCTCGTCGGCCGCCCAGTGGGCGTCGGCCGCCGGATCCGCGCCGGCGTTCCAGCCCCGGGTGCGGTAGCGCACCACGTGCACCGCGAGCCCGTCCTCCTGGCCCGCCCGGGCCAGGGCCCGGGCGAACGGCAGCTGTGCCGCGTACGAGAAGGCGGAGGGGCGGCGCCGGGAGTCGGTCTCGCCGTCCGGGAGCAGCAGGACGACGCCGCTGACCTCGGGTGCTGCTCCGGCCGTGAGAACGGCCCGCCCAAGCCTGGCTTCGGGCAGGGGAAGTGCGCGCTGTGCCATGACAGAACAGTGTCAGAAGGGCAGGTGTATTCCATCTGGCTTCGCGGTCACTGTTACGTATCGGCACTCGGAAATCTACGCGCGTAGGCGCTAGAGTGCCCGAATGACGAGCCAGACCCCGAATGTCCCCGGTCCCGACCAGATCCGCCGCGCGCCCAAGGTGCTGCTCCACGACCATCTCGACGGCGGCCTGCGCCCCGGCACGATCGTCGAACTGGCGCTCGCGCAGGGCCCCCATAGCCTCAAGGGCATGGGAGGTGCCCCCATCGACGCCTTGCCCGAAGCCGACCCCGACAAGCTGGGCACCTGGTTCCGCGAAGCGGCCGACTCCGGTTCGCTGGAGCGCTACCTGGAGACGTTCGCCCACACCTGCGCCGTCATGCAGACCCGTGAGGCCCTGTTCCGGGTGGCCGCGGAGTGCGCGGAGGACCTCGCCGAGGACGGTGTCGTCTACGCCGAGGTGCGCTACGCGCCCGAGCAGCACCTCACCGCCGGTCTGTCACTCGAAGAGGTCGTCGAGGCGGTCAACGACGGTTTCCGCGAGGGTGAGCGCAGGGCCCGCGCGAACGGTCACCGCATCCGCGTCGGCGCCCTCCTCACCGCGATGCGGCACGCCGCACGCGCCCTGGAGATCGCCGAACTCGCCAACCGCTACCGCGACCTGGGTGTGGTCGGCTTCGACATCGCGGGCGCCGAGGCGGGCTACCCTCCCACCCGGCACCTGGACGCCTTCGAATACCTCAAGCGCGAGAACAACCACTTCACCATCCACGCCGGTGAGGCCTTCGGCCTGCCGTCGATCTGGCAGGCGCTGCAGTGGTGCGGCGCGGACCGGCTCGGCCACGGCGTCCGCATCATCGACGACATCGAGGTCGCCGAGGACGGCAGCGTGACGCTGGGGCGTCTCGCCTCCTACGTGCGCGACAAGCGGATCCCGCTGGAACTCTGCCCGACCTCCAACCTCCAGACCGGGGCCGCGTCGTCGTACGCCGAGCACCCCATCGGGCTGCTGCGGAAGCTGCATTTCCGCGCCACCGTGAACACGGACAACCGGCTGATGAGCGGGACGAGCATGAGCCAGGAATTCGAGCGGCTGGCCGAGACATTCGGATACACGCTCGACGACATGCAGTGGTTCACAGTCAATGCGATGAAATCAGCGTTCATTCCTTTCGATGAACGTCTGGCGATGATCAACGACGTCGTGAAGCCCGGTTATGCGGAGCTGAAGTCGGAGTGGCTTTTTGACCAGATGGCTGTGACCAGCAGTTCGTCGTCCGTCGCGGGCTGAACGAACGGAAAGCGGAGCGGCCGGGGGCATCGGATTCCCGGCCGTTTTCCGTGTCCCGGCATGTTTGCGGGAGGGGTGCGCGGCTGACTACGTTTCAGAGCCGCTCACATCCCTCTCCCCAAGGATGAATTTCACATGAAGCAGTCTGCTGTCAGGACCCTCGGTGTCGCCGCTCTCGGTGCCGCTTTCGCCGCCGTCGGCGCGGGCAGTGCCTCCGCCGTCGCCGTGCCCGTCGACGCAGTGGCCGGCGCCCTGCCCGCCGGCATCGCGCTCGACTCCGTCACCGCCGACGCGCTGCCCGCCGTGCAGAAGGCGGCCGGTGGACTTCTCGACCAGCAGCAGCGCGGTGGCAGCGAGCTCTCGGCGCCCGGCTCGAACCTGCTCGGCGGCCTGCCGGCCGGTGGCCTGACCGGCGCCCTGCCGCTCGGCGCCTGATCACCGCACACGCAGGTGGGGCGCACACCCGGTCCGGGTGTGCGCCCCACGGCTTTCTCCCCGTGGTCCCGACGGTCACCAGGCCGTCGTGGCCGGGCTCTTCTCCGACGGCAGCAGCACCCACAGCGCAAGGTAGAGCAGGAACTGCGGGCCGGGGAGCAGGCACGACACCAGGAAGATGACGCGCATCGTTCCTGCGGAGGTGCCGAAGCGCCGTGCCAGCGCTGCGCACACCCCGCCGATCATGCGGCCCTCGGTGGGGCGGACAAGTGCGGCCATGGTGGGCTCCTTCGCGAAGCGTTCCGGGGAGCACTCGGCCGTGCTCCCTGTACCTCCATGGTGGACCCGCGAAGGGGTACAAAGCATCGCTCTACGGTGCGATACCCACCCTGGTAATCGTCGGGGTCGACCCCTGAGAGGCCTCACCCCTGTACGGCCGGAGCCCGCTGCCGATCCGCGAGAGGTCGCCGGCCCCCGCCCGGTTGCCCCGGCGCAGCCGTGACCGTGACAGCGGGACGACCAGCAGATGGGCCAGTGCGACACCCGTGGTGTTCAGGAGCAGTGAGTCGACGTCGACGACCTGGCCGGGCACACCCGTCTGCGCCAGCTCGATGGCCATCGAGATCAGCGACCCGGCCGCCACCGTACGGGCCAGCGAGGCCCACGGGGAGACCAGCAGCCTGCCGCCCGCCATCGGCAGGAGTACGCCCAGCGGAGCCAGCAGGAGCAGGTCCTCACCGATGCGGCGCACCGCCTCGGCCGGGCCCAGGGCCAGATCCGCCCTGATCCCGGCGAAGGGCTGCAGGTTCGCAGCCGTCACCCAGGGCACGTCCAGCGGGCGCAGCGTCAGCCAGCCGACGAGCAGCAGATGCACGAGGAGGAGGAATACCCCCGCCGCGCGGAAGCGGATGACGGCCGGACCGTCCGAACTGTGACGCACGTGCACCAAGACGCCACGACCGGCAGGATCGGTTCCGCCCGGTCCCGGCGAGGCTCTGTGACGAGCGGCACGGACCCCCGGAAGGGGCGGTCACAGCAGTACGGACTGCGGAGGACGGACGGCGACCGGAGACCGCGACGGCGGTGCCCCCACGGACCTCAGGGCTCACGGACCTCAGGACAGCTTGACCGCGCCCAGCGTGGGTACCTCGCCGAGCCGGGTCTTCGTCTCCGACGTACACAGATAGCCCCGCGGGGTGTAGTTCCCCGGCCCGCCGAGGAGCACCGAACCCCCGGAACCGAGCGACTCGCTCTCCGCGTACGAGCACACCACCTGCGCGAGCGCCTCCGCCGGAAGGTCGTCCGGCTGCTCGCTGAGGCGCAGGGTGCCCTGCGGGTCCCCCTCGCGGGCGTCGGCGACCCGCAGCCCCGCCGGCACGTCGGTCGAGAATCCGGCCCGCCGCTCGTCGGCATCCGGGTTCCGCTGCAGTTCGCTCAGGAGCGCCTGAGCGATCAGGAGGGGATCGGACCGCGACTCGTCGACCCCGACGGTGCGCTCCACGGTCACGAGCTGCGAGGCGCAGACCAGATAGATCCGCACGGCCGCACCCTCCGACGGGGGCGCGGTCGCCTGCGCCGATGTCGTGCGGCACGGCATCCGGGACGGGGCCGCCCCGGCGTCGACCGGCACCGAGGTGCTGCGGATGCCGCAGCCCGCGGCCAGCGCCGCGCATGCCACGACCGCTGCCAGCGCGGCGACGGTCCGCCCGGTTCGGCGCCGCAGCCGGCCCTCGCGCGGGGTTGCGTACGCCTGGTCGCCGCGCATCACTTCTCGTCGCCCTTCTCGTTCCGGTCAGGGTCGTCGTCCTGGTCGCCGGTCAGCTTCTCCGCGTCCCGCGGGAGCCGCAGCACGAACACCGCGCCCTCGCCGTCCGGAAGATTCGAGGCCGTGATGTCACCACCGTGGATATGGGCGTTCTCCACCGCGATGGACAGCCCGAGCCCACTGCCTTCGGACCGCGGGCGGGACGCGCTCGCCTTGTAGAAGCGGTCGAACACATGCGGCAGGACCTCCTCGGGGATGCCCGGGCCGTGGTCGCGTACCTCGATGACCAGGTCGTCCTCGTCGGTCCGCACGGACACCCGCACCGGTGATCCGCCGTGCTTGAGGGCGTTGCCGATCAGATTCGCCAGGATCACGTCGAGCCGGCGCGGATCCAGCCGCACCATGATGCCGCGCTCCGCGTCCAGATCGACCGCGTCCAGCCAGGCACGCGCGTCGATGCAGGCGGTCACCTGGTCGGCGACGTCGACCGTGTCCAGGACGAGGCGGGCCGTACCGGCGTCGAAGCGGGTGACCTCCATGAGGTTCTCGACCAGGTCGTTCAGCCGCCGGGTCTCGCTCACCACCAGGTGCACCGCCGGAGCGATCATCGGGTCGAGGCTGTCCGCCTCGTCCTCCAGCACCTCCGCGACCGCTGTGATCGCGGTCAGCGGGGTGCGCAGCTCGTGCGACATGTCTGCGACGAAACGGCGGCTCGACTCCTCCCGCGCGCTCATGTCCGCGACCTTCTTCTCCAGGGAGCTCGCGGCCTTGTTGAACGTATGGGAGAGATCGGCGAGTTCGTCGTTGCCGGAGACCACGAGACGGGTGTCGAGCTTGCCCTCGCCGAGCTTCCGGGCCGCGTCGCCGAGCCGCTGCACCGGCCGCAGCACGGTCGTCGCCGAGGCCTGGGCGAGGAGGGCCGAGCCGACGAGGGCCAGCGCGGTGGCGATGCCCAGGGACCACGCCAGCGAACTGAGGTCCTCGCGCTCCTGGTCGAGCGACTTCAGCATGTATCCGGCCGGACCACCGCCGATGATCTTCGTGCCGGCCACCAGGTACGGGGTGTTGCCCAACGTCGTACGCTGCCAGAACAGGTGGTACTCAAAGGTGTTGGCCGACGTCAGCGGCTGCTTCTTGTTCACCTGCTTCTGCAGCGAGGCGGGCACGTCGGCCTTGGTGAAGGAGTCGAGGTCGGAGGAGCCCGTGACGGGCTTGCCCTCACTGGTGCCGATCAGCAGCACGTGATAGCCCGGGCCGCTGCTGGCCATCTGCTCGGCGGCGTCCCGCAGATCGACCGCCGTCGGGTGCAGCGGCAGCGAGGCCGCCCGGTTCTGCATCTGGCGGCGGAAGTCGCCGAGCGCCGTGTCCTGCGTACGCGTCAGGACGGCCTCACGGTTGAGCCAGTAGGCGATGCCCGACGCGGAGACTGCGGCAGTCAGAGCCACCAGCGCGAACACGATCAGCAGCCGCAGCCGCAGGCTGGTCCAGCGAAGACCCGCGAGTACGGACCGCTTCGCGGAATCGCTCACTGAGGCGAATCCAGCCGGTAGCCCACACCGCGCACGGTACGGATCAGAGTCGGCGAGGACGGCACGTCCTCCACCTTCGCCCGCAGCCGCTGCACACAGGCGTCCACCAGCCGTGAGTCACCCAGGTAGTCGTGCTCCCACACGAGGCGCAGCAACTGCTGCCGTGACAGGGCCTGTCCGGGCCGTCGGCTCAGTTCGAGCAGGAGTCGCAGCTCGGTCGGCGTGAGCTGCAGGTCCTCCCCGTTCTTCGTGACGGTCATCGCCGAACGGTCGATGACGACACTCCCGAAGGTCGCCGAGTCGGTGGACTCCCTCTCCCCGCGGCGCAGGACCGCGCGGATACGGGCATCGAGCACCCGGCCCTGTACGGGTTTCACGACATAGTCGTCCGCGCCGGACTCCAGTCCCACCACGACGTCGATGTCGTCGCTGCGCGCGGTCAGCAGAATGATCGGCAGCTGGTCGGTACGCCGGATCCTCCGGCACACCTCGAAACCGTCGATCCCGGGCAGCATCACATCCAGCACAACCAGGTCGGGCCGCTGCTCCCTGAGCAGCTCCAGACCGTCCTCTCCCGTCGCCGCAGTGGCCACACGGTGGCCCTGGCGTGACAGTGAGAGTTCGAGGGCCGTGCGGATGGCGTCATCGTCCTCGATCAGCAACAGGAAAGGCACGGGGGTCATTCTGGCCCATGGTGGTGCCACGTTTCGACAGTCCCCCCGACTTGATCCGCCTGCCCGGCACGGCGACATGCCCTGTGACAGCTCTGTGACAGTCGGGGGACAGGGCCATGAAACTGCCCCGGCAAGCTCAATGGCACACGGAACGAACGGACTCCACCGATGGGGGGCGCCAGATGAACGCACTGCACAGCACCACCTCAAGCGCAGTTGCCACACGCCTCCACGACATCGGGCGGGGCCCGGAGAAGTCCGGCGCCGGAGCGCGGGGGTGTGTTCGCGGCGCCGGACTTCTCCGGGC
>NZ_MAPV01000071.1 GCF_001700505.1 Streptomyces mutomycini | reverse complement strand
GCGGGCGGCGGGGGCGCCGTCGACGCCGATCCTCAGCCAGGACCCGCCGCCGGCCGCCTCGAGTCCGTCGGCGTGGGCGGCGAGGGCGAGGGCCAGCCGTTCCCAGGTGATGGGTTCACATTGCACGGGTCCATCATCGCCCTGCGGTCACGCATCAGCCATCGCCCTGCCGCTCCATGACCAGCAGGCGGCCCGGCCGGGCGGTACGACACGCCCGGCCCCCGCTGCTTCGCCGCCTACTTCGCCGCCGGGCACTCCACCGCGTCGGCGTCGTAGGAGAGTTCGCTGCCCTCGGGAAGCAGGTACGTCACCCACAGCACGACGGGTTCCGTCCCGAGGTTGCGTCCGATGTGGCGGTGCCGGGCCCCGGACGGTTCGATGAAGGACGTCCCCGCGGGCGTCACCTCCACCGAGCAGTCGTCCAGGGTCCGGGTCAGCGTCCCGGACTTGACGACGGCGATCAGCTGACCGCTGTGGGTGTGCCAGCCGGTGGAGCCGCCGGGCTGCACGGTGATCTCCCGGAAGGTCACGTCCGTAGGGCCCTTCGGAGGCTTGATCCTGAGCTTGCCCTCGGAGGTGCCCTTGGCGACCACGGTGCCGCTCACCCCGCTGCCCGGCGTGGCCACTGCCGCCGCCGGCAGGAGGCCCAGCGCGGCCACGCAGACGCCCACGAGCAGCGCCTTGCGCGGGGCCCCCCTCCCCTTCGTGCTCTTCCCGTTCCTCGTACCGACCACGCCGTCGAACCTCATGAACGACTCCTCAGCATCCGCCCGGGTTAACGCGGCCACGCTACCGGCGAGTCGGACGGAGAGCGTCAGATACGCGGGGATCGACCACCGCGGAGTTCAGCGGCGAGCGGCCCTTCCCCGAGCACCTCCGCCCTGCCTTCCCCGACCGCCTCCGCGAGGGTGCACTCACCGCGCCCGAGCGCCAGGACCACCTCCGCGTCCAGGACGAGGCACGCGTCCGGGTGGCCGGCGGGGCCGTATCCGTACACCTCGCCTCCCGCGTCCTCACCACCGGTCCGGATATGGAACTCGCCCTCGGCGAGCCTCACTTCGACGACCCCGCTGTGGGTGACGCCGTCCAGGGCCCGCAACAGGGGCAGGGCGAACCAGTGGGCCCTGACCGCGTCCGTGGGGCGGCGTTCACCGAGCGCGGGCGCGCCCCACCGCCCGAGCGCGGTGAGGACGGGGAGCAACCCACGGCCGTGCTCGGTCAGTTCGTAGACCGCCGCGGCGGCGGGGGGCGGCAGCCGGCGGCGGACGGCCAGGCCGCCCTGCTCCATGTCCTTCAGCCGGGAGGCCAGCACATCCGTGCTGACTCCGGGCAGATCCGCGTGCAGATCCGTGTAGCGGCGCGGACCCGCCAGCAGTTCACGGACGATCAGCAGGGTCCACCGGTCGCCGACGGAGTCGAGGGCACGGGCGGTGGCGCAGAACTGGTCGTAGCTCCGGCGGCGGACGGGGCGTGCGGGCTGCTGCTGACGTGGCATGCGACGCAGTCTAGACATGTTGTTGGACTTTCCAAGCCCGAGCTTGGTAAAACCAAGTATCGCAATTCGGGGTAGGGGAGGCACCGCATGGAGTTCCGGCAGTCCAGCAAGCTCAACGAGGTCTGTTACGAGATCCGGGGCCCGGTCATCGAACAGGCCAACGCCCTCGAGGAGGCGGGCCACAGCGTGCTGCGCCTCAACACGGGCAATCCCGCGCTCTTCGGCTTCGAGGCGCCGGAGGAGATCGTCCAGGACATGATCCGGATGCTCCCCCAGGCGCACGGCTACACGGATTCGCGCGGCATCCTCTCCGCGCGCCGCGCCGTCGCGCAGCGCTATCAGGCGATGGGGCTGGCCGATGTCGACGTCGACGACATCTTCCTCGGCAACGGCGTCTCCGAGCTGATCTCCATGGCCGTGCAGGGGCTCCTGGAGGACGGTGACGAGATCCTGATCCCGAGCCCCGACTACCCGCTGTGGACGGCCGTCACCACACTCGCGGGCGGGAAGGCCGTGCACTACACCTGCGACGAGGGTGCGGACTGGAACCCCGACCTCGCCGACATGGCTTCGAAGATCACCGACCGCACCCGGGCCATGGTGATCATCAACCCGAACAACCCGACGGGTGCCGTCTACTCCCGCGAGGTCCTCGACGGCATGCTCGGCCTGGCGCGCAGGCACGGTCTGATGGTGTTCGCCGACGAGATCTACGACCAGATCCTGTACGACGACGCCGAGCACCACTCCGTGGCGGTCCTGGCCCCGGATCTGCTCTGCCTCACCTTCAGCGGGCTGTCCAAGACGTACCGCGTCGCGGGGTTCCGCTCGGGCTGGATGGTGGTGTCGGGCCCGCAGCAGCACGCACGCAGCTATCTGGAGGGCCTCACCATGCTCGCCTCCATGCGGCTGTGCCCCAACGCCCCCGCGCAGTACGCGATCCAGGCGGCGCTCGGCGGCCGGCAGTCGATCCGGGACCTCGTCGCCCCGGGCGGCAGACTCCACGAGCAGCGCGACCGGGCGTGGGAACGGCTGAACGAGATCCCCGGGGTGTCGTGCGTGAAGCCGAAGGGCGCGCTGTACGCCTTCCCGCGCATCGACCCGAAGGTCCACGACATCGTCGACGACGAACGCTTCGTCCTGGACCTGCTGCTGCAGGAGAAGATCCAGGTGGTGCAGGGCACCGGCTTCAACTGGCCGCGCCCGGACCACTTCCGCATCCTCACCCTTCCGCACGCCGACGATCTGGACGCCGCCATCAGCCGCATCGGCCGTTTCCTGAGCGGATACCGCCAGTGACCTGCCTCAGCTGCCGCACTCCCGTGCACACCCAGTTCGCCTCGCCCGGTCTGGTGGAGGCGATCGTGGAGGGCGGGCTCGATCCTGCCGGGGACCCCCGCTGGGCCGATTCGGGCGCGGCGTCGCCCGCCGAGTACGCGCGCTGGGCAGGCCATCTGTGCGGTATGGCCTGCCTGCGCATGGCACTGGGCCCCGGGGCCCCGTCCCTGTTCGCCCTGCGGGACGGGGCGTTGGCGTACGACGCGTACACCGAGGACGCGGGCGGGGAGATCAGGGGACTGGTCTACGCCCCCTTCGCCCGCTATGTGTCCGAAGTGCACGGCCTCGACGCGGTCGTCCACCGGGACCTCTCCCCCGCCGGAATCCTGGACCTTCTGGACGAGGGCCGGCGGGTGATGGCCTCCGTGCACTTCGGGATCAGGCACCCGGAACGGCCGGCTCCCGGGCGCGGTGGTCATCTGGTGCTGCTGACGTCCCGGACGGCGGACGGGGCCGGTGTCCACTTCCACAACCCCTCCGGGACCACGGCCGCGAGCCGCGCGGCCGGCCTTCCGCTGCCGGTCTTCGAACGCTTCTTCGCCGGCCGGGGGGTCTCCCTTCCCGGCCTGCCGTCAACGCACTTGTAGGAGCTCCTTCTTGCGAGTGGTCAGGCCGGGAGCGGGATGTCCCGCCGCGCCGGCGCGGGGCTCCCGTGCGACGGTGGGCGCCGACCTCGTCCGACCGTTCCCGGGAGACCACAGTGCCGCGTCCGCGCTCTCAGGCCGCTCCGCCTCCGAAGCACTCCGGCCGGCGCACCGCGCTCACGGCCGCCGCCGTGACCTGCGCCGTGCTGGCCGGGGGAACGCCGATCGCGTACGCCGCTCTCGGCGACGAAGCGGCCCCGGCCGCCCCCGCCGCACGTGGCACGGTCCATGCCGAGACCCGCCTCCTCTTCGGCACCGAACGCCCGGACGGCGGACTCGCCGTGACGGACGCACAGTTCCGGTCGTTCATCGACCGCACGGTGACGCCCCGCTTCCCGGACGGCCTCACGGTCCAGGAGGGCCGGGGGCAGTGGCGCGACTCCGGCGGCGTAATCGAGCGGGAGCGTTCGTACGAGCTGATCCTGCTGTACCCGGCGTCGGAGGCCCGCCGGCGTGACCCGCAGATCGAGCTCATCCGCACCTCGTACGAGACGGCCTACGCCCAGGACTCGGTGGCCCGGCTCGACGAACGCACCCTCGCCGACTTCTGAGAACGCTCACGGGCCCGGGCCGGGAGGCTCCACTCTCCTGCGGTTCGCTAATGTTCCGCCGCCGGGCGGGAACGCGTGACGGCCGTTTCGATGCCACGGCCCGGCGATCACGACCGGACACGATCAGGGGAGCAGTCGAACATGGGTGCCGCGATACGTCACTTCACCGCCATCGGTCCCGGAGAGCAGGTGTTCACCGTGAACATCGAGCGCGACTTCCGGTACGAGCCGTACCGCGATTTCCTCGTCTGCGCGCACTGCGACTGGTCTCCGTCGCTGCTGACGACGCGCAGGACCGACACCATGGCCTGGGAACATCTGGCCGACGCCCACGATGCCGCCGGGGGACGGACCGATCGGGAGAACGAGTCCTTCCGCACGGCGCGTTGGGTGATGCTTCCGCTCTGCTCGGTCCTGATCATCGCGCTGCTGGTGTTCCTGCAGAGCTGACGGGCCGCCCGGGGGTGGGTGTCAGCCCCTCAGGGCGGTGAGGGCGGCGATCGGATCGGCGTCCGGGGTGGCCCGGGGCCACCAGTCGTCCTCGCCCGGATCGGATTCGTAGCCGTACCAGCGGCTGTCGTGGCCGAACCGGAGCTGGAGGGTGCCCCGGGCGTTGGTCAGATGGTTGCGCCAGGGCTGGAAGCGCGGGAAGTCCGCCGCGGCGAGGGCGGGCCGTGCCCGGTCGAAGGGGCCGGCCGGCGGGTCCCACGGGGTCTCCAGCACCTCCAGTCCCTCCGCGCCGCCCTGCCGCCAGGCGGCGACGGCCCGGGCCAGGTCCGTCGTGCTGCGGCCGGTGGCGAAGGCCAGCTCGCGGTAGAGGGCCCGGGTCGTGGCGGTGAGTCCGGCAGTGGGACGGGACGCGGCGATGCGTACGGCGTCCTGCCAGGTGCTGAGGCCGGCGAGCGGGTCGTCCCCGGTGGTGAGCAGCGCGTGTGCGCGGGCCGCGGCGTCCGTGGCGAGGTGGTCGAGGCCGAGCGGGTCGCGGGCGCCCGGCAGCTCCGGGAAGGACGGCGGCTCGCCGGGGTACGGCGGCACGGGCAGGGGTGCCGGCAGCGGCGGCAGGAAGCGGTCGGCCAGGGCCTCGGCGGCCGCGACCGAGGGCATGGCGGGCGTCTCGGGGCGCTCGCGCGCGGAGTGCTCGGCATTGCGGCGGCCCAGCTCCTCGAGGAGCTCGCGCTCGCCCCGGCCCCGCATCAGCAGGAGGACGAACGGGTCGCTGTCCAGGAGCCGTGCCGTCTGGAAACAGAGCGCCGCCACGTGTTTGCAGGGCCAGCCCCGGTCGGGACAGGAGCAGTCCGGGTCCAGATCACCGGCGGCGGGCAGCAGCCGCATGCCGGTCTCGCCCGCCGTGTCGATCAGGGAGTGCGGCATCTCCTTGTCGAGCAACGCGGACAGATGCCCCGGCCGGGCCGCGGCGGCGTCCAGGAACGTGTCCCAGTCGGACGCCGAGAACGTACGCAGGCGCAGCTCCGCACGGTAGGGGCGGGGGCGGCTGCCGTGGACGTAGGCGATGACCCGGCCGGGGGTGACGGTGATGGCGGCGACATGGCCGCCGTCGGCGTACGTACGGCCGCGGGCGAGACGGCCCTCGTCCATCGACAGGGTTTCCAGGGCGTCCACCCATGCCCGGCCCCACCAGCTGTCCGCGAACGGCCCGTCCGCGTCGGAAGCGCGGGCGGGCACCGCTTCGAAGGTGCGCCGCAGGTCGTCGGGGCCCGGGCGGGCAGCGGGGCTCGCACCGGGGCTCATGACGTCCTCCGGAGAGAGACGAGATCCGCCAGGTCACGGTCGCTGAGCTCGGTCAGAGCGGCCTCGCCGGAACCGAGCACCGCGTCGGCGAGGGCCCGCTTGGACTCCAGGAGTTCGCTGATCCGGTCCTCGACGGTGCCCTCGGCGATCAGCCGGTGCACCTGCACGGGCTGGGTCTGGCCGATGCGGTACGCACGGTCGGTGGCCTGCTCCTCGACCGCCGGGTTCCACCACCGGTCGTAGTGGATGACATGGGCGGCCCGGGTCAGATTCAGCCCTGTGCCCGCCGCCTTGAGGGAAAGCAGGAAGACCGGGACCTCGCCGGACTGGAAGCCGTCCACCATCCGCTCCCGCTCGGGCACCGGCGTACCGCCGTGCAGCAGCTGGGAGGGGATGGCACGGGAGGCGAGGTGGGCGGAGAGGAGGCGGGCCATCGACACGTACTGGGTGAAGATCAGGACGGAGGCCTCTTCGGACAGGATGGTGTCGAGCAGCTCGTCGAGCAGGGCCAGCTTGCCCGAGCGTCCCGCGAGCCGGGTCGGCTCCTCCTTCAGATACTGCGCGGGGTGGTTGCAGATCTGCTTGAGCGAGCCCAGCAGCTTCATGATGAGTCCGCGCCGTGCGATGCCCTCGGACTGCTCGATGAACGCCATCGTCTCGCGGACCGCCGCCTCGTAGAGCGTGGCCTGTTCCCGGGTGAGGAAGACGGGGTGGTCGGTCTCGGTCTTGGGCGGCAGTTCGGGCGCGATGCCCGGGTCGGACTTCTTGCGGCGCAGCAGGAAGGGGCGGACCAGCCGTGAGAGCCGCTCGACCGCCTCCTCGTTGCCCAGGCCGGCCGCGGTGCCGGTGTTCTCGACGATCCTGGCGTGCCGGGAGCGGAACGCCTTGAGCGGGCCGAGCAGGCCGGGGGTGGTCCAGTCGAGGAGCGCCCACAGCTCGGAGAGGTTGTTCTCGACGGGGGTGCCGGTCAGCGCGACGCGGGCCGGGGCGGGAATGGTGCGCAGCGCCTTGGCCGTCGAGGAGTGCGGATTCTTCACGTGCTGTGCCTCGTCGGCGACGACCAGCCCCCAGGTGTGCCCGGCGAGCTGCTCCGCACCGGAGCGCATCGTGCCGTAGGTGGTGAGGACGAAGCCGCCGTCGGAGCCGCCGAGGGTGCGGTCGGTGCCGTGGAAGCGGCGCACGGGGACGCCGGGTGCGAAGCGGCTGATCTCGCGGTGCCAGTTGCCGAGGAGGGAGGCGGGACAGACGACCAGGGTGGGGGCGGCACGGGCACGGTGCAGATGGAGCGCGATGACCGTGATCGTCTTGCCCAGGCCCATGTCGTCGGCGAGACAGCCGCCGAGGCCGAGCGAGGTCATGCGGTCCAGCCAGGCCAGGCCGCGGAGCTGGTAGTCGCGCAGGGTGGCGTCGAGGCCGGGCGGCGCCGGGAGGGTGGCGTCCTCGTCGAGGATGCGCTCGCGGAGTGCGGCGAGGGCTCCGGCGGGGACGGCTTCGACCTGTTCACCGTCGACCTCGGCGCTGCCGGTGAGGGCGACGGCGAGCGCGTCCACCGGGTCCAGGAGGCCGAGCTCCCGCTTGCGTGCCTTGCGGACCAGCGCGGGATCCACGACGACCCACTGGTCGCGCAGCCGTACCACAGGACGGTGCGCCTCGGCCAGGGTGTCCATCTCGGCCTCGGTGAGCCGGTCGTCGCCGAGGGAGAGCTGCCAGTCGAACGCGAAGAGCTGCTCGGCGTCGAAGAAGGAGGTGCCGTCGGTGGCCGAACCCGGCGCGGGCCGGACGACGGCCGTCGCGCTGAGCGAACGGGCGAGCTCGCGGGGCCAGTGGAGCGCCACCCCGGCCGCGGCGAGCCGCGCTCCGGCGGCGCCGAACAGCTCGTAGAGCTCGTCCTCGGTGACCGCGAGCACGTCGGGGACGGGCTGGTCCAGCAAACGCTCCAGCGGCGGCCAGACGCGGGCGGCGCGGCGCAGTACGAGCACGGCGTCGATCCGGGCCCTCGGCCCGAAGGGGTCGCCCGCACCGCCGCTCCACAGCGTCGCCGCGTCCGTGACGTACGTCGGGTCGGCCAGGCTGTGCACCTGGGTGACGGCCGCGGCGGCATGGCGTGTGGCGGCCGGAGCCCCGGGCGCCTGCGTGTCCCCGGCCGCTTCTCCGGAGGCGCCGGACGCGTCGAACAGGTCGTACGCGGAGAGGTCGAGCCGGAGAGAGACGCGCACCCCCGCGTCGAGCCCGGCGGCCACCTCGACGGCCCAGGCGCGGGCGTCCGGCAGGTGCTGTGCCTCACGGGCGGCGAAGGCCGCTCCCATGGCGTGGGCGGCGGCAGGCGTCCGGGGCAGGGTGTCGGCGACGGCATCGAGGAAGGCGCCGAGCAGGGCACGGGGTTCGGGGACACGCAGGGGCGTGCCCTCCAGGGGTACGGCGTGTCCCTCGGGCGGCATCGACGCCGCGACGGCCCTCAGGTGGGCGATGTCCTCCGCGTCGCGCGGTCCGGCCCGCCAGGCATCGTGGTCGCCGGGTGTCAGCCCGGGCAGGAGTCTGCCGCGCGCGACGAGGGTGAGGGCGTGCAGGGCCGCCGCCCCCCACGCGCGGGTGGCGGGGTGTGCCACGGCGCGGTGCCGGGCGCGCGCGAGCAGGGGCACCGCGTCCGCGACGGGAAGCGCCACGGCGGGCACGGTGCGGGCGTCCACGTCCTCCGTCCCGTGCCGGCGGACGACCGTGAGCTCGGTCAGGCTGTACGCAGGCCCCGCGTCGAAGGAGGAGGCTTCGGCGGCGGCGAGCCCCGCGTCGGCACGGGCCGTCCCGGCGGCGGGGAACACCGCGTCCGGGCCTGCCGGGCCGAGGGTGCCCTCGGGGTCCCAGAAGGCGACCCGGCCGTCCCGGGGCAGTGCTGCGGGCAGGAAGACCGCGGCGCACCGCAGCAGCCGGTCGGCGGTGACGTCCTGTGTCTGCCGCACCCTGTCCACCGCCCCCTCCTGCCTCGGTCCGCTTGCGCTTCTGCTGCTTGTGGCGAGTCTAGGCGGGGGGTGTGACAGCGCCCGCCCCGGCCGTGTTTCCGCAGGCGGGACGGGTGGACGAGTGCCTCAGTGACGGGTGAAAGGGTTGGTGCGGGAGCGGTCGGCCGGCTCTTCGGGATCGAAGTCGGGAAGCGCCTCCGGATCGGATTCCGGCACCCCGTCCGGCCCCGGCCCGGCAAGAGGCTCGTCCGGAAGCGGCTGGTCCGTGAAGGTCTGCTCCGTGACCGAGGGGGCCAACGGGACCGACGGGACCGACGGGTCCGGCGGGTCCGGCGAGTCCGGCGAGTCCACGGCAGACGCGGCAGACGCCGCACCCTCCGCGGGCTGTTCCTCGGGCTCGCGCTCGGACCGGTCGCCGACCGGCTGCCCGGGCGAACCCTGGGACTCTCCGGCCGCGACGGGCGGCGGCTGCCCCTGCTGCGCACGTTCCAGGAAGCGGAGCAGTTCCACCGGGAAGGGCAGGACCAGAGTGGAGTTCTTCTCGGCCGCGACCGCGACGACCGTCTGCAGCAGCCTCAGCTGCAGCGCCGCCGGCTGGGTGGACATCTGCTGGGCAGCCTGGGCGAGCTTCTTCGACGCCTGCAGCTCCGCGTCGGCGTTGATGACCCTGGCGCGCCGCTCACGGTCGGCTTCGGCCTGTCGGGCCATGGACCGCTTCATCGTCTCCGGAAGCGAGACGTCCTTGATCTCGACGCGGTCGATCTGTACGCCCCAGCCCACCGAGGGACTGTCGATCATCAGTTCCAGTCCCTGGTTGAGCTTCTCGCGGTTGGACAGCAGATCGTCCAGGTCGCTCTTCCCGATGATCGACCGGAGAGACGTCTGCGCCATCTGGGAGACCGCGAACCTGTAGTCCTCGACCTGGATCACCGCGCTCGCGGCGTCCACCACCTTGAAGTAGATGACGGCGTCCACGCGCACGGTGACGTTGTCACGCGTGATGCCGTCCTGGGCGGGCACGGGCATCGTCACGATCTGCATGTTCACCTTACGGAGCCGGTCCACGCCCGGGACGATCATGGTGAAGCCCGGGCGGCGCACCTCGTCGTGGAGCCTGCCGAGCCTGAGCACCACACCCCGCTCGTACTGCTTGACCACCCGGGCCGCGGCCATGGTGTACAGCAAGGCGCCCGAGAGCACGGCCACCAGAACGACCAGCAAAACCTGGACCATCACGGCCCCCTGCCTACGGGGTGCGTACCAGCACCTACTCATCACGCCCTACTAACACGATATGCCCGGTATGCCCACCCTCGAACCTCCGTCCGGGTGCCATTGACCCCGGCCGGCCGCGCATCGGATGCCTGCGCCGGGGAGACCGGGCAGGGTGGCCAGCACGTCTCTGGGACGTACCGATGAGCCGGACGAGCAGACGAGGACCCGCCCATGTCCGTCACCGCGCCCCCCACCGTTCTCCGCCGACGTGCCGGCACCGCCGCCGGTGCGGCCCTGCTCACCCTGGCCGTCGCGGGCTGTTCCGGCCTCGGGCGCACGGCGGTGGGGCCGGTCTCCTACACCACCGGGCAGGACAAGGTCGTCACCGTGCACAGCCCGTTGGTAAGGGGCTGCCACCGGATGGCACCCGACGGGGCGAGCAAGGTCGAGAACCTCACCCTGGTCGACATGACCCTCTACACCACCCGCGACTGCTCCGGCCGGGGGACCGCCTACGTGGCCACCACGTTCACCGACACCAACGCCGAGCGCGCCCTGCCCTGGCGCAGCTACCGGTTCGTCCACTGACCGGCGCACGGCGCACGACCGCGCTCCAAGAGCAGGGCGGGCACGACTGCCTGCGGAGACCCCGTCCGGTCGTGGAACTCGGTGCCTGACGACCTCTCGATTCGCCTTCCCAGGACTGTTCGGGGCAGGACTGTCCGGGCAGGGCTGTTCGGGATCAGGCCCGATCCGGATCAAGCCCGATCGGGGCGGGCCAGCACCCAGACACCGTCCGGGGTGAGGTAGCGGTCGACCGCGAGCCCGGCCTGCGCCAGATATGCCTCGAACCGCTCCACGGACAGCTCCCGCGACCGGAAGGTCTGGGTCCACCGGGCGTCCTCGAAGACGTACTCCACGCGCACCTCGTCGACCCCGTCGCCCACGGGGTCCGCCGAGAGGATCCGGATGGTGCAGCCCGCGGCCGGGTCCTCCCTCTCCCGGGGCACATCGGAGTGGTAGTCGGCGCCCTCCCGCTGGATCAGCACGACTCCGTCGTCCTTCACATACCTGGCGCAGGTCCCGAGCAGCCCCTCCCTGACCCAGTGGTCGCTCGTGTGCACCAGGAACGACCCCAGCACGACCGCGTCGAAGCGCTCCTCGCCGAGGTCCAGGTCCTCGATGGAGCTCAGCACCGTGCGGGCACCGCGGACGCTCTCCAGCATCTGCGCCGACTCGTCCACCGCCGTCACGGCGAAACCCAGGGCGACCAGCGGATGCGTCACCCGGCCTGCGCCGCAGCCGAGCTCGAGCACGCTCGCGCCCGGAGGCAGCGCCGCGCCGATCACGTCGGGTTCACTGCCGACGGACAGGCGGGTGTACAGCTGGACCGCGCAGCCGTCCGGTGTGATCGAGCCAGGCCCCGTGCCCGTGTGTCCCTCACGTACCAGCTGTCCGCTCATACGCTCCGCAACGTGCGTGCGCCGCGTGGCGTTCCCTCGGCTTCCGTCCGCCTCATCTCGGGTTCATGCTGGAGAGGAGGCGATGGTGATGCGTACCGGAAGTGAACCGTCCACTGCACGCAGCCCCCTGCGGATGCGACTCTGGCTGAGCATCTGGGGCATGATCTGGGCCGTCTTCGGTCTGGTGGCCTTCGTCGCGGTCGGACGCGTCGGCTGGGCGACCGCCTGCGGTGTGCTGCTGGTCGTCACGGTCACCGACCTCTGCGTCGTCGTCCGCCATATGCGACAGGGCCCGCACTACCAGCCGGGCAGGGACGTCCCGCCGTACGAACCCGGCCGGGGCGGGCCCCGCCGCTAGGGCTTCGGCGACCGTCAGGGACGGTCGCCGAAGCCCGCGGCCCGCAGGTATTCCGGATTCGGGTCGAGCGCGGCGGCCAGCCGGAAGTGGCGGGTGGCCTGCTCGGGCCGGCCGGCGCGCTGGAAGGTGCGGGCCAGGGCGAAGTGCACGAAGGCGTTGTCCGGCTCGCGCTCCAGGACGAGCTCGAACTCGAGCTCGGCCGGACGCAGTTGGGCGGCGGCGAAAAAGGCCCGGGCGCGCAGCAGCCGGGCCGCCGTGTTCTCCGGGTGGGCCGCGATCACCGAGTCGAGCAGCTTGACCGCACCCCGTGGATCCCGTGCGGCGAGCAGTTGCTCCGCCGCACGGAAGTCGATGACATGCGTTTCCGGGTTGCTCTCTGGCACGGCCCCATCCTTCCCTTCGCTTCCCGCTCCTGAACGTCGGGCCGGGCGCCCGTATTCCGGCCGGGCACGGCCTCAGCCGGTGGCCGCCCGTGCGGTGAGCTCCGACCAGACCTTGCGGACCTGGGGCTCCAGGTCCTCCAGCGGACCGTCGTTGTCGATGACGAGATCGGCGACGGCGAGCCGCTCCTCACGCGTGGCCTGCGCCGACATCCGGGCGCGGGCATCGGACTCCGTCATACGGCGCAGGTGTACGAGCCGGTCGAGCTGGGTCGCGGGCTTCGCGTCGACGACCACGACCAGGTCGTACAGCGGGGCGAGGCCGTTCTCGGTGAGCAGCGGGACATCGTGTACGACGACGGCGCCCGGTCCGGCGGCCCGCTCCAGCTCCGCTGAACGCGCCCCGACGAGCGGGTGGACGATGGCGTTGAGCGCCGCCAGGCGTGCGGGATCGGCGAAGACGATGGAGCCGAGCGCCGGACGGTCGAGTGAGCCGTCAGGGGTGAGGATCTTGGGACCGAACATCTCGACCACGGCGGTGAGCCCGGGGGTGCCGGGCTCGACCACCTCACGGGCGATCCGGTCCGCGTCGATCAGTACGGCTCCGTAGCGTGCGAGCAACCGTGACACTTCACTCTTGCCGGCGCCGATCCCGCCGGTCAGGCCCACTTTCAGCATGGGCCGAGCCTAACGAACGACTGTCCCCCTGATCCCTCGCGGGCGCACGGCGATCCCCGCGGTGCCACGGCGGGCGCCGCGCGACCTCGCCGGCCGGCCGGGGATGACGGGCCGGCCCCTGGCCCCCGGGGTCCAAGGCCCTTCAGGAATCGCCCTCCCGCTCCGCGAGGAAGCGCTCGAATTCCTGGCCGATCTCGTCCGCCGAGGGCAGATCGACGGACTCGGCGACGAGGTTGCCCCGGGTCTCGGAACCCGCGAGCGCGTCGTACTGGTGCTCCAGCCCCTCGACGAGCGAGACGAGCTCCTCGTCCCCCTGGCCGACCTGCCGGTCGATCTCGGTCTGGGTGCGGTGCGCCTCGGTGCGCAGCGTGTGCGCGACGCTCGGCAGGACCAGTCCGGTCGCCCCCGTGATCGCCTCCAGGGCGGTGAGCGCCGCGTCCGGGTAGGCGGACCTGGCGACGTAGTGCGGCACGTGGGCGGCGACACCGAGCACGTCGTGCCCGGCCTCCATGAGCCGGTACTCGACGAGCGCCTCGGCCGAACCCGGCACCTGCGCCTCGTCGAAGGGGCTGCGGTGTCCGGGCATGAGGTCGGTGCGGTTGCCGTGCGGGGTGAGGCCGACGGGGCGGGTGTGCGGGACGCCCATGGGGATGCCGTGGAAACTGACGGCGAGGCGGACACCGAGCCGCTCCACGACCTGCTCCACGGCGGCGGCGAACCTCTCCCACTCGACGTCGGGCTCCGGTCCGGAGAGGAGCAGGAAGGGGGCCCCGGTGGCGTCCTGGACTACTTTCAGTTCCAGGGTGGGCGACTCGAACCCCGTCCACCGATCACGCTTGAACGTCAGCAGCGGGCGGCGCGCCCTGTAGTCGACGAGCCGGTCGTGGTCGAAGCGGACCACGGTCTGGTGCGGCAGCGTCTCGAGTACGCCGTCGACGATCTGCTCACCGGTCTCACCCGCGTCGATGTACCCGTCGAAGTGGTAGAGCATGACCAGTCCGGCCGACTCCTGGGCAAGCGCCATGTCGACGACGGCCAGGCCCTTCGGCTCCCATTCGTACAAACTCTGCGGATCAGGCACGGTTACCGCTCCTCCTCGTGTTCCTGGACAAGAACGCCCCGCACGGCCGCGGCATTCCCGCCCGCACCCGCCGGCCCGCGGTTGCGCGAGGACCCGGCCGCGTTCCTCGCGGAGCCGAACGCCCCGTGCGCGAGGCGTCGGTGTGGCCGAGGTGGCCACCTGCGAAGTACATATGCCCGGCAGGGCAGGTGTTGAGCGGCGCGAAGGCCGGAGCACCCGGTGCCGCCGGCCCTCGGCGACATGGCCGTACATGCCGGCCTCGGCGGTGCGGTGGCGAAGCCGGGCCTTCGCACCCCGGCTCCTCCTCGCAGAGACGGGTGTTGGCAGTCCCTTTGGGTGAACACCTCGACAGTGAAGCCGAGTTCACGGCAGCGGTCGAGCACGACCGTCCACTGCGTGGTCCGGCGGCTCCGGCGTTCGTGAGCCCCGGCCGTACACGACGGCCGGGGCATGGGCGCGCACGCGTCCGACACGGACAGCGGAGGCAGGAGGGCTGCGAGCACCCCCACGCCCGAGGGCCTGCCTGCCGTCGCCCGGACACGAGTGAGGCCCGCCCCCCGCGAAGGGGACGGGCCTCACCTACAGCTCCACAGCTACTGCAGCCGATGAGCGGCTGGGGTCAGAGCGTCAGCTCTGGCCGCCGGCCAGCTTCTCGCGCAGGGCGGCCAGGGCCTCGTCCGACGCCAGGGCGCCGGAGTTGTCCGCGGACTCCGAGGAGTACGAGCCGCCGCCGCCACCGCCACCGCTGCCGCCGGAGGCAGCCGGGGCAGCGCCGGCCGGGGCAGCAGCGCCCTCGGCAGCGGCAGCCTCGTCGGCCTCGCGGGACTTGATGACCTGGGCCTGGTGCTGCTCGAAGCGCTGCTGCGCCTCGGCGTACTGCGTCTCCCAGACCTCACGCTGCGACTCGAAGCCCTCGAGCCAGTCGTTGGTCTCGGGGTCGAAGCCCTCGGGGTAGATGTAGTTGCCCTGGTCGTCGTACGACGCGGCCATGCCGTACAGCGTCGGGTCGAACTCGACCGAGGCCGGGTCGCCACCGAAGGCCTCGTTGGCCTGCTTCAGCGAGAGGCTGATGCGACGGCGCTCGAGGTCGATGTCGATGACCTTGACGAAGATCTCGTCGTTGACCTGGACGACCTGCTCCGGGATCTCCACGTGGCGCTCGGCCAGCTCGGAGATGTGGACCAGACCCTCGATGCCCTCGTCGACGCGCACGAACGCACCGAACGGAACGAGCTTCGTGACCTTACCGGGAACGACCTGCCCGATCTGGTGCGTACGGGCGAACTGCTGCCACGGGTCTTCCTGCGTCGCCTTGAGCGACAGCGAGACGCGCTCGCGGTCCATGTCGACGTCGAGGACCTCGACGGTGACTTCCTGACCGACCTCGACGACCTCGGACGGGTGGTCGATGTGCTTCCAGGAGAGCTCGGAGACGTGCACGAGACCGTCGACGCCACCCAGGTCCACGAAGGCACCGAAGTTGACGATCGAGGAGACGACGCCGGAGCGGACCTGACCCTTCTGCAGAGTCGTGAGGAACGTCTGGCGCACCTCGGACTGGGTCTGCTCGAGCCAGGCACGGCGGGACAGGACCACGTTGTTGCGGTTCTTGTCCAGCTCGATGATCTTCGCCTCGAGCTCCTTGCCCACGTAGGGCTGGAGGTCGCGGACGCGACGCATCTCGACGAGCGACGCCGGGAGGAAGCCACGGAGGCCGATGTCGAGGATGAGCCCACCCTTGACGACCTCGATGACGGTACCGGTGACGATGCCGTCTTCTTCCTTGATCTTCTCGATGGTGCCCCAGGCACGCTCGTACTGAGCGCGCTTCTTCGAGAGGATCAGGCGGCCTTCCTTGTCCTCCTTCTGGAGAACCAGGGCCTCGATCTCGTCGCCGACCTTGACGACCTCGTTCGGGTCGACGTCGTGCTTGATCGAGAGCTCGCGGCTCGGGATGACACCTTCGGTCTTGTAACCGATGTCGAGGAGGACCTCGTCGCGGTCAACCTTGACGATGACTCCGTCAACGATGTCGCCGTCGTTGAAGTACTTGATCGTCTCGTCGATCGCCGCGAGGAACGCGTCCGCGTCGCCGATGTCGTTGACCGCAACCTGCGGAGTGGTGGCGGTGGTCTCGGTGCTGCTCGTCATGTGGGAAAGGGCTCCGGTACGGACAGTGAGTCGTAGGTACTGCTACGCCGAAAGCCCGTATCGCCTCTGCAGAAGCCGGACAGCCTGGAAAGCACCGATCCGACAACCGGAAGGTGCCTCGACAACCGAGGGGACATGCAACAGACGCGAGCGCGGCCTGCTAGGTCTGAGGCGCGCAGGCTCGCAGCGCAACTTGTAGCATACGTGGACAGCAGGACAGGGTCAATGCGCGAAGGCGCACACCAGGCGCAAAACGCCCCAGCCCCGGCACAACTCGCGTTCGCCGAGGCCACATCGGTGTGTCCTGCGCGCAGCGGGGCGGACTCGTCCGTACGGCCCGGGAACGCACCCGCGCGAGGCGGGTGAAGGCAAACTACAACGACGGGCACGATGAGCCAAGAGATCTACGACTCCGAACCCGAGGCGACCCGGCGGGAAGCCGGTGAGGCGGAGAGCAGCCGGGCGAGCCGCGGCTGGTGGGACCGGAACGCCGACGAGTACCAGAGCGACCACGGAGGGTTCCTCGGGGACGACCGCTTCGTCTGGGGCCCCGAGGGGCTGGACGAGGCGGACGCCGCCCTGCTCGGGCCGGCGGGCGCCCTGAAGGGCCTGGACGTCCTGGAGATCGGGGCCGGCGCCGCCCAGTGCTCGCGCTGGCTCGTCGCCCGGGGCGCCCGCCCGGTGGCACTGGACCTCTCCCACCGCCAGCTCCAGCACGCCCTGCGCATCGGAGGCGGCGTGCCCCTCGTGGAGGCGGACGCCGGGCGGCTCCCCTTCCGGGACGGCTCCTTCGACCTGGCCTGCTCCGCCTACGGCGCGGTGCCCTTCGTCGCCGACCCCGTCCAGGTGTTCCGCGAGGTGCACCGGGTGCTGCGGCCCGGGGGCCGCTGGGTCTTCTCCGTGACGCACCCGATCCGCTGGGCGTTCCCCGACGAGCCCGGCCCCGAAGGCCTCTCCGTCTCCGCCTCCTACTTCGACCGCGTGCCGTACGTGGAGCAGGACGAGCGGGGCGACGCGGTGTACGTGGAGCATCACCGTACGCTCGGCGACCGGGTGCGGGACGTGGTGGCAGGCGGCTTCCGGCTGGTCGACCTGGTGGAACCGGAGTGGCCGGCCTGGAACAGCCAGGAGTGGGGCGGCTGGTCCCCGCTGCGCGGCCACCTGATCCCCGGCACCGCGATCTTCGTCTGCGAGCGGGACCAGCGGTCCGCCTGACGGTCCACCGGCCCGGGCGAGCAGCCAGCGGTCCACCGAGGCCACCGGCCCCGGCGAGGGACCAGAGGTCCGCCCGAGGCAGCCGGCGTACGAGACTGGGGGCGTGATCCGTACCGACGTCCTTGAGCAGTTGCCCGTACGCACCGCCTTGCCGGCCCTCGAACGGGCGCTCGACGAGCGGGGGGCCGCGGTGCTCTGCGCACCGCCCGGGACCGGCAAGACGACCCTCGTGCCCCTGGTGCTCGCGGGGCTGGCCGGGGGCGGCCCGGCGCGCCGGGTCCTCGTCGCCGAGCCACGCCGGATCGCGGCCCGGGCCGCGGCGCGGCGGATGGCGTGGCTGCTCGGCGAGCGGACCGGCGGCCGGGTCGGGTTCACCGTGCGCGGCGAGCGGTCGGTGGGACCGGACACGGTCGTGGAGGTCGTGACCACCGGGGTGCTGCTCCAGCGGCTGCAGCGCGACCAGGAGCTGTCCGGGACCGACGTGGTGATCATCGACGAGTGCCACGAGCGCCATCTCGACGCGGACACGGCCGCGGCGTTCCTGCTCGACGTACGGGCGACGATCAGGCCCGACCTGCGCCTGCTGGCGGCGTCGGCGACGACGGACGCCGAGGGCTGGGCGCGGCTGCTGGGCGATGCCCCCGTGGTCGAGGCGCACGGCGTGTCGCATCCGGTCGAGGTGGTGTGGGCGCCGCCGGCCGGCCCCGTACGGCCGCCGCACGGAATGAGGGTGGACCCGGCCCTGCTGACGCACGTGGCCGCGGTGGTGCGCCGGGCGCTCACCGAGCGGGACGGCGACGTCCTGTGCTTCCTGCCCGGTGTCGGCGAGATCGGCCGGGTGGCCGGACAGCTCGCCGGTGTGGAGGCCGAGGTGCTCCAGGTGCACGGGCGTGCCCCGGCCGCCGTGCAGGACGCGGTGCTGGCGGGGCCGTCGGGCGGGCGCCGGGTGGTGCTGGCGACCTCGGTGGCGGAGTCGTCCCTGACGGTGCCGGGAGTACGGGTCGTCGTGGACTCGGGGCTCGCCAGGGAGCCGCGTACCGACCACGCGCGGGGGCTGAGCGCACTGACGACCGTGCGGGCGTCCCGGGCGGCGGGCCGCCAGCGGGCGGGCCGCGCCGGGCGTGAGGCCCCCGGCGCCGTGTACCGGTGCTGGGAGCAGGCCGAGGACGGGCGCCTCGCCCCGTTCCCCTCCCCCGAGATCAAGGTGGCCGACCTCGCGTCGTTCGCGTTGCAGACGGCGTGCTGGGGCGATCCGGACGCCTCCGGACTCCCGCTCCTGGACCGGCCGCCCGCCGGCGCCATGGGCGCGGCACGTGAGGTCCTGACGGCGGTCGGCGCGGTGGACGCGACGGGGCGTGCGACGGGCCGGGGCGTACGGATGTCCCGGCTGGGCCTGCACCCCCGCCTCGCCCGGGCCCTCCTGGACGGCGCCGACGAGGTGGGCGGGCGCCGGGCCGCGGAGGTGGTGGCGCTGCTGAGTGAGGAGCCGCCGCGGGAGTACGGCGACGACCTGGCGCACGCGCTGCGCACGGCGCGGCGCGGCGGGGACGGTTACGCGGCGCGCTGGCGGCAGGAGGTCCGGCGGCTCTCGCAGTCCCTCGGCCGGTCCGCCGGCCCGTCGGCGGACGCGGGTGCGGGTCCGGACGACGCGGCCGTGGGACTGGTCGCCGCGCTGGCGTTCCCGGAGCGGGTGGCGCGTGCCCGGGGCCAGGGGGCGTTCCTCATGGCCTCGGGCACGGGTGCGGAGCTGG
>NZ_MAPV01000070.1 GCF_001700505.1 Streptomyces mutomycini | reverse complement strand
CCGGCGCGCCGGTGCACAGGTCGTCCTGGTCGATCACGACGCGCTGCTCGCCGGGGACGCGGAAACCGCCGTCGGCCGGGTACGGCGGGACTCGGGGCCGTACTGGTACCGGGGCTGGATGATTCCGTCCGCCCGCTACGCGGAACTGGAGCGCGCCCTCGCCGTACGCGGCTGCGCGCTGCTCACCGACGCCACCGCGTACCGCACCGCCCATGAACTCCCGTGCTGGTACGAGGCGTTCGCCGGTCTCACCCCGCGCAGCGTGTGGCGCACCCTGTCCGTGGGAGAGGCTCTGCCGGATCCCTCGGTCTGGTCGGATCTCGCCGGGCGGCTCGGCTCCGGCCCCGGCATCGTCAAGGACTTCGTGAAGTCCCGCAAGCACGAATGGCATGAGGCGTGTTTCGTCCCGGACGTGCGGGACGGGGTTCGGCTCGCCGGCGTCGTCGGCCGGCTCGTCGAACTGCAGGGCGACTTTCTGGCCGGCGGAGTGGTGCTGCGCGCGTACGAGCCGTTCGTCCCGGGCGGTGAGGCCCGGGTGTGGTGGGTCGACGGTGAGGCAGTGCGGGTGACAGCTCATCCGGACACGCCCGGCCGGCTGCCGACGCCCTGCCTGGGCGCTGTCGGCGAGGCGGTGCGCACGCTCGGCTGCCGGTGGGTGAGCACCGACATGGCACTGCGGGAGGACGGGGTGTGGCGGGTGGTGGAGGTCGGTGACGGCCAGGTCAGCGGCCTGCCCGCCGACGACGACGGCGAGAGCCTGTTCAGCGCGCTCCTCGGGCCCTGAGCCCGCCGGGGTCTCGCGTTCCCCTGCGACCGCAAGCGCCGTGGGGCCGCCCGTCCGTGGTCCGTGCCGGTGGCTGCTTCCCGTGGAGGCGTGACGCGCAGGATCGGCGCCCTCGGCTCCGTGGACGCCGGCGTCGTCCACTCCTCGCACCTCCCCCGTCGGGCGGTCAGCCCCTGAGCGTTCCGGCCGCCCGGTGGACGACCGCCGATCCGTACCGTTCCTTCACGACCTCGAGCTGTGCCGGGATACGGCGGCGCAGATCGGCCACATGGCTGACGATCCCGACGCTCCGGTCGCGTTCGCGCAGCGAGTCCAGGACGTCGAGCACCTCGTCCAGGGTCTGGTCGTCCAGACTGCCGAATCCCTCGTCGATGAAGAGCGTGTCCAGACGTACGCCGCCCGCCTCGTCCGTCACCACGTCGGCCAGGCCCAGAGCCAGGGCGAGCGAGGCGAAGAAGGTCTCCCCGCCGGACAGGGTGGCCGTGTCGCGCTCCCGGCCCGTCCAGGAGTCGACGACGTGCAGGCCGAGACCGGCCCTGCGGCTCCCGCTGCGTCCATCGGAATGGACCAGGGTGTAGCGGCCCGACGACATTCGCTGGAGGCGGGCCGTCGCCGCGGCGGCCACCTGTTCGAGGCGGGCCGCGAGTACGTACGCCTCCAGACGCATCTTGCGCTCGTTGTCCGCGGAGGTGCCCGCGGTCAGCCCGGCGAGACGGGCCACCCTTTCGTACTCCTGGCGCAGTGGACCGAGGGCACGCACCTCTTCCTCCGCGCGGCACGAGAGCCGGCCGAGCTCCGCGCTGCGCTCCTGCGCGGCGGCGTGTGCCGCCGCGCCGTCGCGCAGGGCCTGCACCGACAGGTCGTACGCCGCCTGTGCGGCGTCCGGTGCCGCGGCCGGCCGGCCGGCCGCGGCACGGGCGTCCTCCTCGGCGAGCCGGTCGGCGACGGTGGCCGCCTCCGTCTGCCAGGCGTCGATCCGGTGCTGGAGCTCCCGTTGCGCGGTGTCGCCGAGCAGCTTCGCCGCAGCGGCCTGCGGCGTGTCGAATCCGGCCCGGAAAGCGGCGTCGGCAAGCCTGCCGTCGGCCTCCTTGAGGCGCTCGGCCGCGTCCTGCTCGGCGCGGAGCGCCTCCGCGGCGTCCGCCAGCAGCACGGCACGGCGCTCGAGCAGCCCGGCGTGCTCGGCCACTGAGGCACTGGCACCACGGGCCTTCACCAACTCGGCTTCCAGCGCGCGCTGTTCACGGTCGAGCGCTTCGCGCTGCGAGGTACGGGCAGCGGCGCGCCGCTCCGCCTGCTGCCGGTCGTCGAGCCGTCCGGCGTACTCACGCTCGGCTACGGCGAGTGCCTCCCGTGCCGCATGTGTTCCCGCGGCCAGGCGGTGTGCTTCCGCGTGCTCCCTGGTCAGGCGGTCGACGGCCGACCGCAGTTCCTCGACGTCGGATGCGGTCCGGTCCGCCGCTCCGGGGGCGCCCGCGTCGTCCTGCGGGGCCGCCGCCTCGGCCCGTGCCGCCGCGAGGCGTTCACGCAGGACGACGAGTTCGTTCTCCGCCTGCGCCCGGGCCCGGTCGGCCCGCTGGTGGACGGCGAGCGCCGCCTCCTCCGTGGCCCGGTCGACATGGCCGTCCTCCGCGCGGGCCGGCGCCGGGTGCTCCGCCGAGCCGCACACCGTGCAGGCCACCCCGTCGGCGAGCTGACCGGCCAGTTCCGCCGCGATGCCGCGCAGCCGCCGCTCCCGTAGCGTCAGCCACTCCTCGTGCGCCTCCACCGCGCGCTCACGCGCCGCGGTGAGGGCCGTCGCCGCCGTTTCCTCCTGTGCGGCCAGGGCGTCGCGCCGACGCGCCGCCTCCAGCCTCCTGCGCGCCGGGGCGAGCCGGCCGGCCAGTTGTTCCGCGCGGGTCGCGGCGTCCTGAGCCCTCTCGATGCGGTCCCTGAGGCTCCGGTGAGTGGCGTCCCAGCCGGCCAGCCATTGGGCCGCCTCGTGGATCGTGTCGTCGTCGGAGCGGGACTGCCGCTCCAGCCCGGCCCGTTCGGCGTCGATCTCCCGGCTGCGCCGCTCCGCACGGCGTGCGGCGTCGAGCGCGCCCAGCTCCGCCCTGAGTCCTCGTTCCAGGCCGGCCAGTTGCTCGGAGCCCGCCTCGGCCAGTTCGGGAGGCAGCCCGGCGCGTGACCGCTCACATGCCGCGACAGCCGTGCGGTGGGCCCGCTCGGACTCCTCCCACAGGCCGAGCGCCGGGGCGACCAGATCCGCCTTGCGCGCGCGGGACAGCTGTTCGTGGCAGCGGTCGCGTTCCGCGCGGCGCTCCTCCAGCCCCGCGGCACGGCGGCGGGTCTCCTCGTACCGCTGCTGGAGCCGGGCCAGTTCACGCTCGGCCTCGAACGCGTGGCGTGCGGAGGCGTTCCGGCCCTCGGCCGCGGCCAGGACGCATTGGGCGATGTCGAACCGTTCGCGGGCTCCGCTGCGGGCGACGGCGGCCCACTGCAGGACCCCCTCGGCGAGACCGGGTTCACCGGGCCGCTCCTCCGGCGGCGCCGCCTCGTCCGCCGCCGGACCGGCCGCCTGAGCGATGCGCTGGGCCAGGGCGAGGATCTGCCCGTCCGCTGCCCTGACCCGGGCTTCGGCCGCCCGCCGCAGGTCGGCCAGGCGCTCCTCGACGGCCGCGAACCGGCGGGTGTCGAAGAGCCGGCCGAGCAGCTTGCCGCGCGCCTCCGCGTCGGCGCGCAGGAACCGCGCGAAGTCGCCCTGCGGCAGCAGCACGACCTGGCAGAACTGGTCCCGGCTCATCCCGATGAGCCCGCCGATCTCCTCGCCGATCTCCTGGTGGGAGCGGCTGAGGGCCTTCCAGCCGTGCTCGGGGTCGTGTTCGCGCAGCCAGCTCTGCGCCTTCTCGGTCGTGAAACCGCCGCCCCTCTTCTTGGGACGGGGCTGGGCAGGGCGTCTGGTGACTTCCAGACGGCGCCCCCCGACGGTCAGTTCCAGACACACCTCGGTCGGGCGGTCGACAGGGGCGTGGTCACTGCGCAGTGAGGTACCGGGGCTCTGCCGGGCACCGGGCACAGCTCCGTACAGGCCGTAGCAGACGGCGTCGAGGACGGATGTCTTGCCTGCGCCGGTGGGACCGTGCAGCAGGAATATCCCGGCCGCCGACAGTGCGTCGAAGTCGACTTCCTGTGTGGCACCGAAGGGTCCGAACGCGGTCAGGGTGAGTTTGTGCAGCCTCATCGGGACACCTCGTTGACTCCGTCGCCGACCCTTACGTCGTCGAAGACGGCACGCAGCACGGTCCGCTCCTGCGCACTGGGTCCGCTTCCGCCCCTCACATGGGCCACGAAGTCCTCCGCCACCTGCTGGTCGTCACGCCCCTTGAGCCGCTGGGCGTACGACGCGAGGGGATCTCCGGGGGTCCGCTCGGGGTCGAAGACCAGGCTGAGGGTGTGCGGGAAGCGCTCCAGCAGGCGGGCCATCGGTTCGTCCGGCCGCGCCGGGTCGGTGAGGGTCGCCTCCACCCAGGAGTCCCGGTGCCGTTCGAGGGCCGGGTCCTCGAGCAGCGTGCCGAGGCGTCCGCGGAGCCGTGCCAGTGGGCGCGGCGCCGGGCAGTCGATGCGTTCGGCGGCGAGGTCTCCGCCGTGGCCGAGGTCGATCAGCCACATCGTCTTGCGGTGCGCGTGCTCGGAGAAGGAGTACGCGAGGGGGGAGCCCGAGTAGCGCACCCGTTCGGTGACCGTCTGGCAGCCGTGCAGGTGGCCGAGCGCCACGTAGTCGACGCCGTCGAAGACTCCCGCGGGGACAGCGGCGACGCCGCCGACCGTGATGTCGCGTTCGCTGTCGCTGGGTTCACCGCCCGCCACGAACGCATGGGCGAGCACGACCGACCGGGTGCCGTCGGGCCGGGAGGCGAGATCGGCCCGCACCCTGTCCATGGCAGCCGAGAGGACGGCTTCGTGCCCCGCCTTAGAGGCGCCGAGGCTCTCCCGGACAAGTGCCGGTTCGAGATAGGGCAGCCCGTAGAACGCCACGTCTCCCTGCGTGTCGCTCACGACGACGGGGGCGGCGCACTCGGCGGGGTCGGTACGCAGATGGATCCCGGCCCGTGCGATCAGCCCGGCGCCGACTCCGAGTCTGCGGGCCGAGTCGTGGTTCCCCGAGATCATGACGGTCGGCACTCCGGCGGCGGCGAGCCGGTGCAGCGCGTCGTCGAACAGCTGGACGGCCGACAGCGGCGGCACGGCCCGGTCGTAGACGTCGCCCGCCACGACGACCACGTCGACGGAGTGCTCCCCCACCGTCCCGACGAGGTGGTCGAGGTAGGCGGCCTGGGCGTCGAGCATCGAGACGCGGTGGAAGGACCGCCCCAGATGCCAGTCCGAGGTGTGCAGAATCCTCACGGCATCACTCCGACGACTCCGACCTGCATGTTCCACTTCCTCCGCCCCCGGGACCCGGCCGGCCCGGCACCCCGCCCGCCGTGGATTTCCACGGCCGGCCCGACCACGCTAGTGCCGCGCGGTCCCGGATCACTCATCCGGATCGGACATCCCCGTACGCCTCGCCACCGAGCTCGAGCGTTGCGGAGCCCGCGGTGGCATCGGCCAGCCAGGCCCTGAAACCGTCGATATCCGCGTCGGGCAGCCCGATCGCGATGGTCACCGCCTCCGCGTACGTCACGTCGTGAACGGCACGGCCGGTGGCGCGCAGGTCGTTCTCCAGCTTGCCCGCCCGTTGGTGGTCAACGGTGACGGTGGCGAGGCGGTACCGGCGGCGGGTGGTGGTACCCAGCGCGTCGAGCGCTTCCCCGACCGCTCCTCCGTACGCCCGGATCAGTCCGCCCGCGCCGAGCTTGACGCCGCCGAAGTAGCGGGTGACGACGGCGACGGCGTACCGCACCTCCCGGCGCATGAGCATCTGCAGCATCGGGACGCCCGCCGTCCCGCCGGGCTCCCCGTCGTCTCCGGCCCTCTGCACGGAGGCGTCGGCGCCGATGACGTAGGCGAAGCAGTTGTGGTTGGCGGCGGGGTGTTCCCTGCGGACGCGCGCGATGAACTCCTGCGCCTCCTGCTCGGTGGCGGCGGGGGCGAGCGCGCAGAGGAAACGCGACCGGCTGATCTCGGTCTCGTGCACGCCCGCGCGGGCGACTGTCCGGTACTGCTCCTGCATCGGTCCACCCTATGCGTCGTTCCGTCCCGCACTTTTCACCCTTCCGTGGGGAATGGCCGGGCCGGGCCGTCCGTTGTCAGGGCATGTACGCAGACGATGAGACGGTTCGCAGGATCCTCCGGGACACGGGCGACACCTGGGCGGTGGTCGGTCTGTCCGACAACAGCTCCCGCGCGGCCTACGGGGTGGCCGAGGTCCTCCAGCGCTTCGGCAAGAGGGTGGTGCCCGTCCACCCGAAGGCGGAGCGGGTCCACGGCGAGCAGGGTTACGCCTCACTGGCCGCCATACCCTTCCCGGTCGATGTGGTGGACGTCTTCGTCAACAGCGACCTGGCGGGTGGTATCGCCGACGAGGCGGTGGCGGTCGGCGCGAAGGCGGTCTGGTTCCAGCTCGGTGTGATCGACGAGGAGGCGTACGAGCGCACCCGCGCGGCCGGCCTCGCCATGGTGATGGACCGCTGCCCGGCGATCGAGATACCGCGCCTCGCCCCTCGCTCCTGACCGTGGGCGGGTAGTCGTGCCGACCCGCGCCGGTGACCGTTGCGCGCGGCCCTGCCTTCCCCGGGGGCCGGAAGGCGTGGTGTCGTACCGAGGCCCCGGCGGGGAGAATGTCCGCTGTGACACGGCATCTCCTCCCGGGCACTGAGCGCACCACCACCCAGCTGTACGAGCTCGGAGTGCGACGGGGTGGCGTCCTCCTGGTGCACGCCTCGATGCGGGCCGCGGGCGGGAGCGCCGGGGCCATGGCCGGCGCGCTGCATAGTGCGCTCGGACCGGAGGGAACGCTGGCCGTCCCAGCGTTCACCCCGGAGAATTCCGACACCTCGCGCTCCTACCAGGACCATGTGCGCGGCATGAGCGAAGAGGCCCGCGCGGCGGTGCGTGCGGCGATGCCCGCCTTCGACCCGGCGGTCTCTCCCGCACCCTCGATGGGAGCACTCGCCGAGACCGTGCGGCTGGCTCCGGGGGCGCTGCGCAGCGCCCATCCGCAGACCTCGTTCGCCGCGCTCGGGCCGGGGGCGGCGAAGCTGCTCGGGGGCCACCGCCGGGACTGCCACCTGGGCGAGGACTCCCCCCTCGCCCGGCTGTACGAGGCCGACGCCCAGATCCTGCTGCTGGGCACGGGCTTCGACAGCTGCACCGCCTTCCACCTCGCGGAGTACCGCCGCCCCTGCCCGCCCCGTCGTCCGTACCGCTGCGTGGTGGCGTCGGAGGGCGGAGCTCAGGACGGCGGGCGCCGTTGGTGGGAGTACGAGGACATCGCTCTGGACGACAGCGACTTCGCCGCGCTCGGGGCCGACTTCCTGAGTGCGCGGACAGGTGTGTTCGGCACCGGCCGGGTGGGCGCGGCGCGCAGTCACCTGTTCTCCCTGCGCGCCGCCGTGGACTTCGCCGTGGGATGGTTCGGGAGACATCGGGCCGACGGCTCCTGAGCGGCTCGCGCCACCGGCCTGCCTCAGATCCGGAGGCACTCCAGGACGACCACTTCGGCAGTACGGGCGGCGCCCCGCCGATGCGGATCGCTCACTTGCCTTCCCGGCGGACCGGCGGGATCGACACTGCCATGGTCAGATCAGTGGGCTCCGGGCCGTCGTTGCGGTAGCTGTGCGGCACATGGGCCTCGAACGTCGCAGAGGTACCGGCGGGCACCGTGTGGGCCTCGCCGTCGACGACCAGGGTGAGTACACCCGCCGTGACGTGGAGGAGCTCCACGGTTCCCTCGGGGTGCGGGTCGGAGGCGCTGCTGTCGCCGGGCATCAGATGCCAGGACCAGAGCTCGATCGGCCCCCTGGCCTCCGTACCCACCAGCAGCGTGGTCGAGCTGCCCGCGTCCGTCGACCACATGCGCACCGCCTGGCTCTCGGGTACCAGCCGGACCTGGGATCCCTGCTCGTAGTCGAGCAGCGTGGTGATGCTGACGCCCAGCGCATCGGCGAGCTTGACAGTGGTGCCGACGCTCGGGTTCGTGCGCGCCTGCTCGATCTGGATGATCATGCCGCGGCTGACGCCTGCTCGGGCCGCCAGCGCGTCCAGGGTGAAGCCGCGCTCGCCTCGCCACCGCTTGAGGTTGCGCGCGAGCGACTGAGTGAGCTGATCGAGGTCAGACACGTTCCGTCCAATATGCTGGATGACAAGGTCGAAAATATTGCACTACGGTGTGGTGTACCCCACCGACCACCGCACTGTACTGCGAGGCGCCCGATGACCGCACTGTTCGCCCTGGCCACGAGCCTGCTGTGGGGTCTGGCCGATTTCGGTGGCGGACTGCTGACCCGGCGCACGCCCGCTCTCACCGTGGTTGTCGTGTCGCAGTGCATCGCCGCCGCCGTCCTCGGTGTCGTCGTGTTCGCGACCGGCGGCTGGAGCGAGGCCGGGGGCCGGCTCTGGTTCGCGGTCGCCGCGGGGGCCGTCGGCCCGGTCGCGATGCTGAGCTTCTACAAGGCCCTTGCACTGGGCCCGATGGGGGTGGTCTCCCCGCTCGGCTCCCTGGGGGTCGCGGTCCCGGTGGGAGTGGGGCTGCTCGTCGGTGAGCGGCCCGGACTGCTGCAGTTCGCCGGGGTGGCCGTCGCCGTCTCCGGAGTAGTCCTGGCCGGAGGGCCGCAGCTCCGCGGTGCGCCGGTGCAGCGCCAGGCGGTCGTCCTGACCCTGCTGGCCGCGTTCGGCTTCGGAGCGGTGATGGCACTGATCGCGGAGGCCTCCACGACCGTGACCGGCCTCTTGCTGGCCCTCTTCGTCCAGCGGGTCACGAACATCGCGGTCGGCGGAACGGCGCTGTACGTCTCCGTGCGCCGTGGCGGCCGCGCACTGCCAGAGGAGGGCGGAATCGGCGTCGTGCGGGCTGCGCTCCCCGCGCTCGCCTTCGTCGGGCTCGCCGACGTCGCGGCCAACGGCATGTACGCGATGGCCGCGCAGCACGGCCCGGTCACCGTGGCCGCCGTCCTCGCCTCGCTGTATCCGGTGGTGACGGCACTGGCCGCTCGGGGAATCCTCGGCGAGCGGCTGCGCGGGGTCCAGGCGGCGGGCGCGGGCCTGGCCCTGCTCGGGACGCTCCTGCTCGCGACGGGCTGAAGACGCCCTGGGCCGAAGACCCACTGGACCTAAGACGCCTGGGCCGAAGACACCACGGGTCGAAAGGCTCCACAGGCGGGCTGCCCCGTAAGAGGTCAGCTCCCGTCGGCGGGGTCCTCGAGCAGCAGCGCCAACGCGGCCAGCTGCTCGGGGGTGACATCGTCGGGGATCGGCACCGGTGCGTGACATCGTCGGGGATCGGCACCGGTGCGGGCGTACGCAGCGGCGGCTGCCAGCCCTTCTCCGGATCCCAGCGCCGCACCACCCGGGCCGGCGCACCCGCCACCACCGCGTGGTCGGGGACCTCTCCGCGCACGACGGCACCCGCCGCGACCACGACGTTGCGGCCGAGCCTGGCCCCCGGGAGGATCACCGATCCGGTGCCGATCCAGCATCCGGGCCCGATCACCACCGGCTCCATGCGCGGCCACTGCTTGCCGACCGGCTCGTCGGGATCGTCGTAACTGTGGTTGGTGGAGGTGATGTAGACATACGGACCGCAGTAGGTGTCCGAGCCGATCGACACCGATGTGTCGGCGATGACATGGCTCCCCCGGCCCAGCACCACACCGTTGCCCAGGGTGAGGATGGGTTCCGATCCCAGATCGAGATCGGGCATCAGGCCGGCCGTGAGCGTCACCTGCTCGCCGATGATGCAGTGGTCGCCCAGCTCGATCCAAGGCTCCCCGAACACGGTGCCCTGCGGGAAGGCCAGCCGGGTCCCCGCGCCGATACGTCCGAACCGGAGCCGCCCGGGGTGCCGCGCGGTGACCGCCCCGGTCTCCTGCACCCAGGCCCAGACGCGGTGGACGGCGCGGGACGCGACGAGGCGCCGCCGGAGGGCCAGGGAGGGGAACACGTTCCGGTTCTTCGGCACCCGCTCACGGTAGTCGGCCCGCCCGGAGGGGTTCCGCGCGACAGGCTGTGATGTTCACCCCACCTGTCCGGGACGCGGTGACCGTCCATTACGGTTCGTGCGGAGCAAGGGGCGCCGAGCGCACCACACCCCACCGGAGGAGCAGGCGATGGCAGAGCGGGCATTGGTCACCGGCATCGGCGGCAAGGAGCCGGACATCGACCCGGACGCCTTCCTCGCCCCGACCTCGGTCGTCGTCGGCGAGGTCTCGATGGCCCCGGGCTCAAGCGTCTGGTACCACGCCGTCCTGCGAGGCGACGGCGGCCCGATCTCCCTCGGCCCCGACAGCAACATCCAGGACAACTGCAGCGTGCACACCGACCCCGGCTTCCCGCTGACGGTGGGGGCCCGGGTCTCGGTCGGCCACAACGCCGTGCTGCACGGCTGCGTCATCGAGGACGACGTCCTGGTCGGCATGGGCGCCACCGTACTCAACGGGGCGCACATCGGAGCAGGCTCCCTGATCGCAGCACAGGCCCTCGTGCCGCAGGGGATGCGGGTGCCGCCGGGCTCCCTCGTCGCCGGCGTACCCGCCAAGGTCAAGCGGGAGCTGACGGCGGAGGAGCGTGAGGGCATCGCCTTCAACGCGGCGGGTTACGTGGAACTGGCGAAGGCCCACCGGGAGGCGCACCAGGAGGGCTGACGGTCACCGGGCCAGGAGAGCGGGCCGCCGGCCGAGGGGCACCACGCCGGTCCACACCCGGCCGGAAGGCCGGTCCGGACCCCGTCAGCAGGCCGGTCCGCACCGGGTCGGCAAGCCGGTCCGGATCAGTCGGCCGCGGGCACCGCCTCCGGCTCCGGCGCGGGCACCCGGCGGTCGGCCTGCTCGGCGGCCTTCTTGGCGCGGTTCTTCAGCACCAGCATCGAGATCACACCGAACAGCACGGCGGTCAGCAGCCCCAGCCACGAGAAGCGCTTGAGCCACGCCTCGGCGACGACTCCCACCGAGTAGATGACGGCTGTGGTGCCGCCCGCCCAGACGATCCCGCCGAGCACATTGGCGATCAGGAACTTCCAGTACGGCATGCGCAGCACACCGGCCAGCGGCCCCGCGAAGATCCGCAGCAGTGCGACGAAGCGGCCGAAGAAGACCGCCCACACGCCCCACTTCGTGAACGACCTCTCCGCCAGGGCGATCTGGGGCTCCCCGAAGTGCTTGGGGAACCTCCCTCCGAGCCAGGCCAGGAGCGGGCGGCCTCCCCTGCGGCCGATCGCGTAACCGATCGAGTCGCCGATGATCGCCCCGGCCGACGCGCAGGCGCCGAGCACCACGGGGTCGATGTCGCCGTGCTGGGAGGCGAGGAGCGCCGAACTCACGAGGATGATCTCGCCGGGCAGCGGGATACCCAGACTCTCGAGTCCGATGACCACCCCCACCAGGAGGTAGATGCTGACCGCGGGGATCGTCTCGAGCCACTCCTGGACGTGCAACGCGGGTCCTTCCCGTAAGAAATGTGCAGCCGTGCACCACGAGTGGTGCACGGCGGGCAGCCTACCGGGCCGGACGTCGGAAGCGGCGGGCGCGGCTCCCTGGCACGGGCCACGCGGGGCGGGTACGGGTCAGCGGTTCGGACGCAGCGTCCAGACCACGCTCATCTCGCTGGTGACGGCGCCGTCACCGCGCCGGATCTCGACGGTCACGGGAAACTCCGGGCGCTTTCCCTCGTCCAGTTCGGCCACGACCTCGGACACCGGGCGGCCGAGCAGCGCGGTCGCGGTGAGATCCCCCATGGCCACCTTCTTGAATGCCATCTCCGTGGTGACGGGCAGCGGTACGGCCCGGGACATCTGGTCGCCGAACGCGGCGACGACGATTGCGCCGCTCGCCGACTCGGCGAGGGTGAACATCGCTCCGGCGTGCGGTCCGCCGAGGTGGTTGTGGTACTCGGCGCGGTCGGGGAGTGACAGGACGGCGCGCTCGGTGGTCGTCTCCAGGTAGGTGATGCCAAGGGTCCGGACCATGGGGACGCTCGCGGACAGGATGTCGCCGACTGTCATCTCTTCAGTACTCATGAGACAGATGTTACTAGCGAGTAGCAGTCTTTGACCATCCCCTCACAGGGGCGCCCGTAGCAGTGGCCGCCCCACCCCTCTATGGTTACTGGCCATGTGGCCAGGACAGCAGCCGCCCGGGGGCGAGCAGAACCCGCAGGACCAGAATCCGTACCAGCAGCCGGGGTACCAACAGCCGAATCCCTATCAGCAGCAGGGATATCAGCAGCAGGGCCAGCCGGGGCAGGGGCCGGGCTATCCGCAGCCCAACCCGTACCAGCAGGCCACGGTGCCGCAGTACGCCGTACCTGGCGGTCCCGGCGGCCGGCAGCCGGACGACAGGAAGAAGACGACGATCGTCGCCGTACTCGCGGCCACGGCGGTCGTCATCACGGCCGTCGTCACCGGGGTCGTCGTCATGAACAAGGACGACAAGGGCGGCTCCGACGTCGCCGACGGCAAGGAGTCCTCGTCCCCGTCGGCGAAGGAGTCCGACGCCTCGTCCTCACCCGCGGCGAACCCGCGGGGCGGTGAGGACGCCGCGCCCACGATTCCGGGCTGGAAGGTCGTGACCAATCCCAAGTGGGGCACGCAGTTCGACGTGCCCGGGGACTGGGAGATCGCGAGCAGCGGAATGATCTCGGGCTTCGAGGACGTGAAGGACCCCACGGGTCCGCCCGCGGTCGGTTTCTCCGCTCCGGCCTACTTCAAGAGCAAGTGGTGCAGCGACGACACGGACAAGGACGGCGAGAAGGAGGACACCGGCCTGGCCGGTGTCGGCACCAAGGGGGCCCAGGGCGCCAAGAGCACGGACGAGGCCGCCACGAACGAGGCCGCCAACTGGGTCTGGGCCGCCTATGCCCAGAAGGACCCGAAGGAGAAGGTCAAGACCGCCGAGCCCAAGCCGTACACGACCAAGTCGGGCCTTTCCGGCAGCTTCGTCACCGCCACCGCCAGCGGACTGGCCAAGAAGGACAAGTGCGACACCGACGGCAAGTCGATCGCGTTCACCTTCAAGAACGCCGAGGACGAGTACTCGTCCTGGATCCTCTACGCGAACGCCGGTGTCGACGACGAACTCCCGGACGCGACCATCCAGAAGATCCTCAGCACGGTGCGCCTCGTGGAAGGTGCCGGGACCACGTCCTGAGCCTCCGGCGGGCACGGCCGGGACCGCCCCATTTGGCGGGAGGGGGCCGGGGCGGGGATAGTCCCCTGGTGACTTCCGCCGCTCCCTCTCCCCCGCCCTCTCTCCGCTCCCTGCCGGAAGGCCGCAACTTCGGTCTGCTGACCGCCGCCGCGATCATCACGAGCCTTGGCACCAACGGCGCTCTGATCGCGGCGGCGTTCGCCGTTCTCGAGTCGGGTGGCGACAGCGGCGACGTGGGCCTGGTGGCCGCCGCGCGTACGGCGCCGCTGGTGTTCTTCCTGCTCATCGGCGGTGCGGTCGCGGACCGGCTGCCGCGTCACCGGGTGATGGTGGCGGCCAACACGCTCAACTGCGTCTCGCAGGCGGTGTTCGCCTGGCTGGTCCTGACCGGGGACGCCGAGCTGTGGCACATGATGGTGCTGACGGCACTCTGCGGTACCGGCCAGGCCTTCTTCGGTCCGGCTGCCGAGGGCATGCTGCTTTCCAGCGTCAGCGGGGAACAGGCGGCCCGCGCCTTCGCCTTCTTCCGCATGTCGATGCACGGCGCGGCCATCGGCGGCGCGGCGCTCGGCGGCGCCATGATCGCGGCCATGGACCCGGGCTGGGTGCTGGCGGTCGACGCGGTGGCGTTCGCCGTCGCCGGGGCGCTGCGGGCCTTCCTGGACGTGAGCCACATCCCCCCGCGCGCGCCGGGCGGCGGGCTGCTCGCCGATCTTCGGGAGGGCTGGCGTGAGGTCGCCGGACGCCCCTGGCTGTGGGCGGTCGTGCTGCAGTTCTCCGTGGTCGTGGCGGTCGTAGGAGCAGCCGAGGCGGTGTACGGCCCGCTGGTGGCGAGGGACGAACTCGGAGGCGCTCGCCCCTGGGGCTTCGCTCTCGCGGCGTTCGGCGTCGGCACCCTGGGCGGTGCGCTGCTGATGATGCGATGGAAACCCCGGCGGCTGCTGCTGGCCGGGACGCTCTGCGTCTTCCCGCTGGCCCTGCCCTCCGCGGCGCTCGCCATCCCGCTGCCGGTGGCCGGCCTCTGCGCGGTGATGTTCGTGACGGGGGTCGCCATCGAGGTGTTCGGGGTTTCCTGGATGACGGCCCTCCACCAGGAGATCCCCGAGGACAAGCTGTCCCGGGTCGCGGCGTACGACTGGTTCGGCTCGGTCGCGATGGTGCCGCTGGCCACGGCGGCGGCCGGCCCTGTGGAGACGCTCGTCGGCCGCAGCGAGGCCCTGTGGGGCTGCGCCGCCCTGATCGTGCTGGTGACGGCGGGCGTGCTGTTCGTACCCGGCGTACGGAATCTGAAGCGCCGCAGCTCGGTGGCGAAGGTCAGCGTGCCGGAGCAGTCCCGGAAGTCAGCCGATGCCGAAGGCTCCGTCGGGGGGCTCGGGTGAGGCCACGGCCTCGTTGTCCCGTACCGGCTTCGCACCGCCGATGAGCCGGGCGAGCGACGCACCGTGTTCGACCCGCGCGGGGAACGCGTCTGCGGCGCACAGCCTGGTGAGCGGGGTGATGTCGAGTGGGGCGCGGGAGGCGAGCAGCACGGCGTTGCCGAAGCGCCGGCCACGCAGGACGGCCGGCTCGGCGATGAGGGCGAGCTCGTCGAACACCTCAGCGAGGTTGGCCAGTTGTGACCGCAGGAAGGCGAAGGGAGCGCTGTCGGCCAGGTTGGCCGCGTAGACGCCGTCCGCACGCAGGACGCGTGCGGCGGCCCGCGCGTATTCGACGGAGGTGAGGTGCGCCGGCACCCGTGCCCCGCCGAACACATCGGCGATCAGGAGGTCGGCGGAGCCTTCCGCCGCCTTTTCGAGCCAGCCGCGGGCATCGGTGCCGTGCACGGTGACACCGGCCCCCGCCGGCAGCGGCAGGTGTTCGCCGACCAGCTCGACGAGCCCCCGGTCCGCCTCCGCCACGTCCTGCCGCGAGCCGGGGCGGGTCGCCGCGACGTAGCGCGGCAGCGTGAGCGCGCCGCCGCCGAGGTGCACCACGTCCAGCGGTGCCCCCGGGGCGCCGGCACGGTCCACGACGTGGCCGAGCCGGCGTACGTACTCGAATTCGAGGTGCTCCGGCTCGTCGAGGTCGACGTAGGACTGCGGGGCGCCGTCGACCGTGAGCAGCCAGGCCCGGTCCCGGTCGACGTCGGGCAGCAGCCTGGCGGTGCCGCAGTCGGTCTCGCGGATGACGGGTATCGGCTCGTTCACTCCCCCATTGTGACGGGCGCCGGTCCCTCCTCCCGCCGGGTCAGCCTGTCCACACCGCCGCGACCGCTTCGGTGTGGGCCGCGGACTGGGCGAGGCCGGCCCTGGCCGCCGCGGCCCTGCGTGCGGGGTCCAGGGAATTGCGGCCGATGGGCTTCCGGGTGGCCGCGTCCGGGGTGATGACCTCTACGCGGGCACCCGCCGCCTCCAGTTCGGCGGCCTGTGCGCGGGGCGAGACGATCACCTTGCTGCCGGTGGCGGTGGGTGCGATCACGACGACGCGCCCGTAGCCGGAAGCGAGATGCGCGTTGGCCGGGGAGTGCACGCCCCCGTCGATCCAGCTCCCGCCGCCGGCGTCGACCACCGGCCAGACCACGGGGACCGCGCAACTGGCGGTGACGGCGTCGGCGAGCGCGACCGTGCCCGTCCTGTCGAAGGTGTGCAGCGCGCCGGTGGACGCGTCCACGGCGGTGACCAGCAGGTGCCGTTCGGGCCATTCGGGCGACGGGAGCAGGCCCGCGATCGTTTCCCGCCGCTCGGCCGCGGACACTCCGGGCCGGCTGTCGCGGGCCAGGGCGCCCAGCCTGCGGCCGTACTCGTCGGGCGTACGGGAGGAGAGCGCCGCTCTCGCGAAACGCAGGATGGCGACGGGGCCGAGCCGGGCCGCCGCCCCCCTGTCGCCCTCCGGGGCGGCGAGCTGCCGCTCGTAGAGGTCGCCGATACCGGCAGGTCCGAAGGCGAGCCGCGCCCCGACGATGGCACCCGCCGAACTCCCGACGATCAGATCCGCGGTGGAGAGGTCGACGCCCGCCTTGGCGAGCCCGTGCAGGATGCCGCTTTCCCAGGCCGTGCCGGTGACGCCTCCGGCACCGAGTACGAGAGCTGTGTCTGCCATGGCCCCCAGTCTGCCGGAGAAGGCGCGGCCCGCCTTCCCGGGGTCGGGAAGGCGGGCCGCGCCCGGGCCTCAGAGCAGGCCGGTGACCGTGCCCGCGCCGACCGTGCGGCCGCCCTCGCGGATCGCGAAGCCGAGACCGGACTCCAGCGGGACGTCACGGCCGAGCTCGACGGTCATGGTGACCGTGTCACCGGGCCGCGCCACCGCGGCCTCGCCGAGGTCGACGTCGCCGACGACGTCCGCCGTACGGATGTAGAACTGCGGCCGGTATCCCGTGGTGACCGGCGTGGTGCGGCCTCCTTCCCTGGCCGACAGGACGTACACCTGCGCGGTGAAACGCCGGCTCGGGGTGACGCTGTTGGGCGCCGCCACCACGTGGCCGCGTCGGACGCGGTCGCGCTCGACCCCGCGCAGCAGCAGCGCTACGTTGTCGCCGGCCTCCGCCGACTCCATCGGCTTCCCGAAGGTCTCCAGGCCGGTGACGACCGTCTCGATGTCCGCGCCGAGCACCGACACCCGGTCCCCCACGCGCACCGTGCCGCGCTCCACGGCGCCGGTGACGACCGTGCCGCGGCCCGTGATGGTGAGCACGTTCTCCACGGACAGCAGGAACGGCGCGTCGATGTAGCGCACCGGCATCGGCACGTACGTGTCGATCGCGTCGAGCAGCCCCTCGATGGACGCCGTCCACCGCGGGTCCCCCTCCAGGGCCTTGAGGCCCGACACCCGTACGACGGGCACCGTGTCGCCGCCGTAGCCGTGCGCGGAGAGCAGCTCACGGACCTCCAGCTCGACCAGGTCGGTCAGCTCGGGGTCACCCGCGTCGGCCTTGTTGAGGGCGACGACGATGTGGTCGACGCCGACCTGACGGGCCAGCAGGACGTGCTCCGCGGTCTGCGGCATGATCCCGTCGAGCGCGGAGACGACGAGGATCGCCCCGTCGAGCTGCGCCGCTCCGGTGACCATGTTCTTGATGTAGTCGGCGTGGCCGGGCATGTCGACGTGCGCGTAGTGCCGGGTGTCGGTCTCGTACTCGACGTGCGAGATGTTGATGGTGATGCCGCGCTGCGCCTCCTCGGGGGCCCGGTCGATCCGGTCGAACGGCACGAAGGTGCCGGTCCCGCGGTCGCTGAGCACCTTGGTGATGGCGGCGGTCAGGGTGGTCTTGCCGTGGTCGACGTGGCCCATGGTGCCGATGTTGAGGTGCGGCTTGGTGCGTACGTATGCCGTCTTGGGCATGGCTCGTTCCTTGGAATTCGAAGCTGAGAGAAGAAGACCCCAGGGCCCCGCCGACCCTCCCCTTGCGGGGTCCGCCGGACTGTCGGGGGAGGGTCAGCTTCGGGCGCCGCCGAAGAGCGCTGCGGGCGCTGCCGCGAGTGCGGGCGCGGGGTTCGCGGCAGCCTTCGGCGCGTCCGCGACTGCGGACTGCGCTGCGAGGAAGGCGTACCGGAACATGCCCCTGAGGATGCCGGAGCGGCGCGGCGCCGTCGAATGGTTTTCCCGCGGGCCGCGCCGCCCCGCGGCGCCGGTCGGGGGTCGGCGTTCACTGGGACTCCAGGCCCTGAAGTGGTGCACACCGCCCGCCGGGAACCCGCCGCCGCGACCGGGCAACGTGCTGTTCCGCCTGTACGGCGCCGGGCCCCCTCCGATCGGCTATGCCGTCGCTCACACCGCCGCAGCCCTCCTGTCGTGGGGCCAACCCGTGGGTAATGTGGCCGTGTTGTGGTCCACCACTACTACCCACGGAGGACATCGTGTCCGGATCCGTCATCCTGGCTGGGGCCCGTACACCCACCGGTCGCCTGCTCGGCGCTCTGAAGGACCTCTCCGGAGCTCAGCTCGGGGGCATCGCGATCAAGGCGGCTCTGGAAAAGGCGGGGGTGACGCCCGAGCAGGTGGAGTACACGATCATGGGGCAGGTGCTCACCGCGGGCGCCGGCCAGATCCCGGCCCGCCAGGCCGCGGTGGCCGCGGGCATCCCGATGAGCGTCCCGGCGCTCACCGTCAACAAGGTGTGCCTCTCCGGGATCAACTCGATCGCTCTGGCCGACCAGCTGATCAGGGCCGGTGAGTTCGACCTGGTCGTGGCGGGCGGTCAGGAGTCCATGTCCCAGGCACCGCACGTGCTTCCCCATTCGCGTTCGGGTTTCAAGGCCGGTGACGTGCCGCTGGTCGACCACATGGTCCACGACGGCTTGTTCTGTCCTTTCGACCAGCTGGGCATGGGCGTCTCGACCGAGAAGTACAACAGCCGTTACGCCGGCCTGACCCGGGAGAAGCAGGACGCCTTCGCCGCGGCCTCGCACCAGCGGGCCGCCGCCGCGGCGGCCGCCGGCCGGTTCGCCGAGGAGCTGGCGCCCGTGACCGTCCCGCAGCGCAAGGGCGACCCGGTGGTGTGTGACACCGATGAGGGCGTGCGTCCCGGCACCACGCCGGAGGCTCTGGCGAAGCTGCGTCCCGTGTACAGCGCCGACGGCACCATCACGGCGGGGACGGCTTCGCAGATCTCCGACGGCGCCGCGGCCGTGGTGGTGGCGAGCAAGGCCAAGGCCGAGGAGCTGGGCCTGTCCTGGATCGCCGAGATCGGCGCCCACGGCGTGGTGGCCGGACCGGACGGGAGCCTGCACGAGCAGCCGTCCAACGCGATCATGGCTGCGCTGGCCAAGGCGAAGCTGGAGCCGTCCGATCTGGACCTGGTCGAGATCAACGAGGCGTTCTCCGCCGTCGGTATCGTCTCCACCGAGCAGCTGCGCATCAGCCCGGACATCGTCAACGTCGACGGCGGGGCCATCGCGCTCGGCCACCCGATCGGCGCCTCCGGCGCCCGGCTCATCGTCCACCTGGCATACGAACTGCGCCGCCGGGGCGGCGGACTCGGCGCGGCGGCGCTGTGCGGCGGCGGTGGGCAGGGCGACGCCCTGCTGATCCGCGTACCGTCCGCCTGACGGCCGGCCGGAGCAGCGCGGCCGGGAGCCGCAGGAACGACACGGCCCCCTGGGGGCGGCCCACATGGTGGCCGCGCCCAGGGGGCCTTACGCACCCCTTCGACCGTGCCGTCCGGGTTGCCCCTGGGGGGCACCTGGTGGCGTGACCTGGTCCTCAGGCGTCCACGGCCGCCGCTGCCGGCGCGGGTTTCTGCCGCAGCGTGATGAGCATCGTGCCCACCACCGCCGCGCACAGGATGTTGACGGCCATTGCGGCGACGTAGACGTGGTGGAAGGAAGCGATGTCGCCGGAGGTCGGGCCCAACGCCATGATCGAGGCGAATCCGGCGATGCCGATCGCACCCCCGACCTGGCGCACCGTCAGGGTCATGCCCAGGCCGCCGGCGAACTTCTGCGGGGGCACCGTCCCGGCCGCTAGCGACGACAGACAGGTGATGGCGAGGCCGAGACCGCCGCCGCCGAGGATGGAGGCCGGCAGCCAGCCGCCCAGGAAGTTGGGCGTGGGGCCGAAGAGGCTGGACGCCCAGATGGCGTTGCTCGCCGTGAAGGACAGCGCACCCAGGACCGTCACCTTCACCTGGGTCCCCGGCCGGGTGAGCCGTCCGGCGGCCAGCGAGCCGGCCATCGAGGAGACGGCTCCGATGCTCAGCGCACCGGCCGTCTGCAGGACCGACCAGTGCCAGATGTCGGCGGCGAACAGCGGTGCGGCCAGCATCCACGCGAACATCGTCATGTTGAGCATGCCGAGACCGAGGTTGGCGGTCCGGAACACGGGGCTGCGCCACACCGTCATCTCGAGGGCCGGCGCCGGGTGCGTGCGCGAGCGGATCACGGTCACGGCCACGAGCGCCAGTCCGGCCAGCCCGAGTCCGACGGTGCGGGCATCTCCCCAGCCCCAGGTGTCCCCTTCCGTGAGCGCGCTCACCACCCCGCCGATGCCCAGTGCCAGCGCGATGCTGCCCACCGCGTCCGGCAACCGGTCCCCGGTGCCGCGCAAGCGCTGCCTCGGCAGCATCAGGACAGCGGCGACCAGCATCGCGCCGCACAGCGGGAGATTGACGTAGAACACCGAACGCCAGCCGAAGGACCGCAGCAGCAGCCCGCCCGCGGCCGGTCCGATGACGGCGGAGAAGCCCGCCACCGCGGACCAGGTTCCGACCGCTCTGGCGATGCGGTCCCGTGGTGTCGTGGCGAGGATCAGGCCGAGCGCGGCGGGGACCATGCCACCTGCCGCCGCGCCCTGGACGATCCGCGCCGCGATGAGCCACCAGATGGACGGCGCCACGGCGCAGACGAGCGAGGCGACGGCGAAGGCTGCCAGGGACCAGAGGAAGACCGTGCGCCTGCCGACGCTGTCGGCGATCCTTCCGGCGGGGGTGAGCACGGCTGCGAGCAGGATCGTGTAGCCGCTGAGTACCCACGTCACGGTGTTGAGCGACGTGCCCGGGAAGTCGTCCAGGATGTCGGGGAAGGCGATGCTGACGATCGAGAGGTCGAGGAAGGCCATGAAGCTCGCGCCACTGCACAGCGCGAGGACGAGGGCCTGGTTGACCTCCCGTGTCGTGCGGCTGTGCTCAGCCGGCTCGTCGGGCATGCCCGTCCCCTCGGATCGTGCACCTCGTCGAACTAGTCTGCGGTTCAACTAGGCGCGTGGAAAGGTTGGTTGAAGCGGTACAGCCGGAGCAAGTGTGCTGCTGCTCCCCCTCGAAGGCAGGCGAATCGCATTATCAGCACGTGTGATGACCATCACTCAGGAATCGTTCGAAGATCTTTGCGGTGATGCCTTGCGATCGGTCTCACGGCAGGCCAATGATGGGTCGGCGCCCGGGGAACGGGCGCAGCATTCGAGGGCCGCTACCGCACCATCGCGCGACAGTCGATCTCCGCGGCCCGGTATCCCGGTACGTCCGACGACAGCGTTTCCGTCACAACAGCACGTGCGCACTGAGGCAGTTCAGCACTTGGCACACTCGCAATTCTGACAGCGCGGACCACTCACGACGCAGCCGCTCGTACGACTGCTCGTGGGGCGGACGCCGCTCGATCTCGGGGGGATCGGCACGGGCGCACGGGGACCAGAACCCTGTGCGCGCGCTTGGATCCGGCACGTACTGGTCCTCACAGGGCCGCCTCGGTGCCGTTCCGTTGCCATGCCCCTGGGCCGGTGGCGCTCACAGGACGCGCGGCGGGTCATCACGGGAGGCACGGCAATGACGTCTTTGAGTTCCGTCCTGATCGGCAGCGGGAGCGTACTCGCCCTCTGCGGCGAGGTACTCGTGGCGAAAGGGCACCGCATCACAGCCGTGGTGACAGGCGACGCCACCGCCCGGTCCTGGGCGGTCAAGGCAGGCATCCCGCACCACGAGCTAGCCGAGGCCGTGGCGCTCGCACCGCGGTTGTCCTGCGACCTCCTGCTGAGCGTCGGCAACTACGCAGTGGTGCCTGAGGCGTTGCTGGGCTGCGCGGCGCGGGCCGCCGTCAACTACCACTACGGCCCGCTCCCCGAGTATTCGGGTCTGCACACGCCGTCCTGGGCCATCGCGGACGGGGCACGTGAGTACGGCATCACCTGGCACCGCATGGCCGAGGTGGTCGACGGCGGTGAGGTGCTGGCGCGGGTGCCGGTGGCGATCGGACCCGAGGACACCGCGCTGTCGCTGGGCCTGAGGTGCGACGAGGCGGCCGTCGCCAGCCTGGCCGGACTGGTCGACGAGATCGCGGAGGGCCGCGAGACCTCGACCCCCCAGGACTCCGCGACCCGCCGCTACTTCTCACGGCACACCCAGTTCGCCGCCGAGGGCCTGATCGACTGGCGCCTTCCGGCCGAGCGCATCGCCGCCATGGTCCGGGCCACCGACTACGGCCCGTTCGCGAGCCCGTTGGTGTGGCCCAAGGTCAACCTCGACGGGCACTTCTACGCCGTCCGGGGCGCTCGCCTCGGGACCGGGGAGGACACCGCCGGCGAGCCCGGTACGGTCCTCTCCTGCGACGACGCCTCGGGCCTGCGGATCGCCACGGACGCCGGAAGCGTCACCCTGACCCGGCTGTCCACGCCGGAGGGTGAGGAACGGCCTGTCGGCGCCGTCGCCGCGGCCCACGGGATCCGGCCCGGCACCATCCTGGACGTCCCCGGCGAGGACGCGAGCGCGCGCCTCACCGAGGCGGGCGTCAGAGCGTCCAAGGCCGCCGGCCGATGGCGTGAGCACCTGCTCGGAGGCGCCGACGACCCCTACCGCCTTCCCTACCCGCAGCCCCGCCCCGGGACCGGGGCCGGCAGCGCACAGCAGGCGGATCCCGTACGGGTGCGATGCCAGGTCCCGCTGCAGGACGGCGACGACGGCCTGGAGGCGTCCGCGTCGGCCGCCTCCCGCCTGGCCGGTGCGCTGGGCATCTTCCTGAGCCGGGCGAGCGGCCGGCCGGACGTCCACCTCGCGGTGGCGGCCCCTCGCGAGGGCCTCGACACCGCGCACCGGGACCTGTTCGCCGCGTGGCTGCCCCTGCTGTGCCGTGTCGACGCCGGCACGACGATCTCGGAGAACCTGCGGTCGGTGGGGCGGGAGTTCACCCGCGGCCAGGAGCGGGGATGGATCCGCCGCGATGCCGTCGGCCGGGACGAAGCGCTCCGGGCACACTGGAACAGCGGCGCCCTGACACCGGACGTGCTGATCTCGTGGGGTGCCCGCGACGCCGTCGACCACGGCTCCGCCGCCCAGGGCGGCCGCCGTCCCAAACTGGAACTGCACGTCCAGCAGGACGGTGCCGAGGACGGTGCGCTCGTCACCTTCCACCACGACGCCACTCTCCTGGCGACCCCGGACGTCGCCAGGCTGGCCGGCCAGTTCAGCGCATGGTGCGACCGCCTCTCCTCCGCCCGCGAGAAACTCCCGGCCGACGCCGACCTTCTCACCACGGACGAACGCGCTTTCCTGCTGGAGGAGTTCAACGACACGGCCGGAGCCGTCACGGACCTCCCCGGGCAGGGCCTGCACCGGCTCTTCGAACAGGCGGCACGCGACCACGCCCAGGGCACCGCACTGATCTGCGCGGACACCGGCCTGACCTACGCCGAGCTCAACGCCCGCGCCAACCGGCTCGCCCACGCGCTGACCGGCCGGGGAGTGGGCCGTGGCGACCTCGTCGGCGTGGCCCTGGACCGCTCGATCGACCTCGTCGTGGCCCTGCTGGCGGTCGTGAAGACGGGCGCCGCCTACGTGCCCGTCGATCCCAGGTTCCCGTCGGAACGCATCCGGCAGATGATCGACGACGCCGATCCCAAGCTCATCGTCACCCCCGCCGCGGCTCCAGCAGGCCTCGCCGCCTGGGAAGCACGCTGCGTGAGCGTCCACCTGGGTGCCGAGCTGAGCCATGACCAGGACCTCGCGGTCGAAGTGGGCGCCGCCGACCTGGCCTACGTCATCTACACCTCGGGCTCGACCGGCCGCCCCAAGGGGGTCGAGATCACCCACGGCGCACTGTGCAACTTCCTGGCCTCCATGCGGGAACGGCCGGGTTGCGCCGCCACGGACCGGCTGCTGGCGGTCACCACCGTGTCCTTCGACATCTCCGGGCTGGAGTTGTTCCTGCCACTGCTCTGCGGCGCGACCACGGTCATAGCCCAGGCCCAGGAAACCCTGGACGCCAAAGCGCTGAGCGGGCTGATGGAGCGCCACGCGATCACCATGATGCAGGGCACCCCCGCCACCTGGCAGCTGCTGCTGGACGGGGGCTGGCAGGGCACCCCCACGCTGAGGAAGATCCTCTGCGGCGGTGAGGCGCTGCCCCGCGACCTGGCGGACCGGTTGCTCGCCACCGGAGCCCCGGCCTCGGTGTGGAACATGTACGGCCCCACCGAGACCACCGTGTGGTCCACGGTCTGGGAGGTGGCGGCTCGGGCCGCGGAGGACGGCATCCTCATAGGCAGCCCGATCGACCGCACCCAGGTCTACGTACTGGACGAGAACCTGTCGCCGGTACCGCTCGGCTTCCCGGGAGAACTGTGCATCGGCGGGGCCGGAGTGGCCCGTGGCTACCGGAACGACCCCGGGCAGACCGGGCTCCGCTTCGCGGACAACCCCTTCCACCCGGGCACCCTCTACCGGACGGGCGACCTGGCCCGCTTCGTCGAGCCCGGCAGGCTGACACTGCTGGGACGCAACGACCGCCAGGTCAAACTGCGCGGCCACCGGATCGAGCTGACCGACGTGGAGGCCGCCGTCAGCCGCCATGAGTCGGTCCGCCGCGCCGTGGTGGTCGGCCATGACGAGCAACTCGTCGCCTACTGCGTCCGTGACGCGTCCCCGGCCGGCGAGCCGGCCCCTGTCCCGGCGGACCAGGACATCGCCCTTGCCGAGTGGGCCGCCGCCTGGGACCGCGCCTACGAGGCCGGCACCGACAGTGCTCCCTCCGCCCCCGGCAACGGTTCCGGTCCCGTCACCGCGGACGCCACGTTCAACCTGGCAGGCTGGCGCAACGGCTACGACGGTCTCCCCTTCTCCGACGGGGAGATGCGCGACTGGCAGCGGAGTTCCGTCCGCCGCATCCTCTCCTACGCACCGGAGAACGTCTTCGAGATCGGCTCGGGCAGCGGCCTGATGCTGTTCGGCCTGGCACCGCAATGCCGCACCTACCACGCCGTGGACGCCTCCGCCGCAGCCGTCGAGATGACCCGGCGGCACCTGGGCTCCCTGCCGCACGTGACCTGTGAGCAGCGCGCCGCCCACGCACTCCCCGAGGTGGCCGAGGGTGCCTTCGACACCGTGGTCCTCAACTCGGTGGCCCAGTACTTCCCCAGCGTCGGCTATCTGACCTCGGTTCTGGAGTGGGCGACCAAGGCGGTCACCAGGGGGCGGATCTTCCTCGGTGACGTACGCGATCTCTCGCTGCTGGACGCCTTCCACGCCGACGTGGCGCACTTCCGGGCGGACGGGGAGGCCGGCGGGATCTCCGCCGAGGAACTGGCCGGCCGTACCGAGCGCGGGATGCGCGCGGAGCGCGAACTGGTGCTCAGCCGGGACTACTTCGCCAATCTGCCCCACCTGTTCCCGCAGATCACACGCGTCGACCTCACCCTGCGCGACGGCCGCTGCGTCAACGAGATGACGCGCTACCGCTACGACGTCACCCTGCACATCGGAGAGGACGCCCGACCCGTCACCCCGGCGACGGAGAAGGACTGGCAGGCCGACGGCCTCGGCCTGGACGCGCTCCGCGCCGAGCTGGGTTCCGTCACCGACCGCCCGCTCCGTCTGAACGGCATCCCCAACGGCCGGCTGGGCGAGGTGTACGGCCGGGTCACCCCGGCCCTGGAGCTCATGGGCGCGGGCACCTCGGTGGAGCCCACGTCCTGGATCGACCCCGCGGACCTCGCCGACCTCGCCCATGCGGCGGGCCTGGAACTCGCTCTGCTGCCCAGCTCCTCCGGCGGCAACTGGCGGTGTGACGCAGTGTTCTGGCGGTCCGGCCGGACCCCCGACCTCAGCCCGCACCCCGCCGAAGCTCTGGACCGCGACGCTCTCGGTGCGTACGCCAACGCGCCCGCGGTCGGCGAAGCACCCAGGCCCCCGCTGCACCGCGTGCTGCGCCCCTGGCTGGCCGAGCGGCTGCCGGAGTACATGGTTCCGGCGTTCATCGTGGAGCTGGACGAACTTCCGCTGACCCCGAGCGGCAAGATCGACGAGAGCGCTCTGCCGGACCCCGTGGTGGAGGTCGACGCCACCGCCAGGCCGGCCACGGAGCTGGAGCGGGACATCGTGGCCATCTGGGCCGACGTGCTCGGCCACGACAGGATCGGCGTCAACCAGAACTTCTTCGAGATCGGCGGCAACTCGCTGCGCGTCGTCCGGGTCCAGACGCGGCTGGAAGAACTGCTGGGACGCCCGCTCTTCGGGGCCAAGCTCTTCGAGCACTTCACCGTCAAGTCCCTGGCCGCCTATCTGACCGGCGGCACCAGGACCAGCCGGGAGGCCGTGCCCGACCGCCGCCGTGCCGTCCTGGACGAGCCCATCGCCATCATCGGCATGGCCTGCCGCCTCCCCGGCGACGCCAACACCCCGGAGGAGTACTGGGAGCTGCTGGAACGCGGCGGAGACGGGATCGTCGAGGTCCCGAAGGACCGCTGGGACGCCGAGGCCCTGTACAACCCCGACCCGGAGGTGCCCGGCACCTCGTACTGCAGCCGGGGCGGGTTCGTCACCCCCATCGATCTCTTCGATGCCCCCTTCTTCGGCATCTCGCCGCGTGAGGCCCGATCACTCGAACCCATGCAGCGCACGGTGCTGGAGACCACCTGGGAGGCGTTCGAGCGCGCCGGCTACACCATGGACCGGCTGCGCGGCAGCCAGACCGGTGCGTTCGTAGGCGTCGGCAAGAGCTCGGCGTACCACGAGTACGGCCTCACCATGGCCGGCGGGCTGACCGACCTCGACGGCTACGTGGGCCCGGGTTCCGCGGGCGGCACCATGTCCGGCCGGGTGTCGTACGTGTTCGGCCTGGAGGGGCCGACCCTCACCCTGGACACGGCGTGCTCCTCCTCCCTGGTCACCACCCACCTGGCCTGCAACGCCCTGCGCAACGGTGAATGCGATCTCGCGGTGTCGGCCGGTGTGAGCCTGATGCTCACCCCCGAACTGCACGTCGAGTTCAGCCGCCTGCGCGGCATGTCGGCGGACGGCCGCTGCCGGTCGTTCTCCTCGGACACCGACGGAACCGGCTGGAGCGAGGGCTCCGCCGCGGTCGTGCTCAAGCGGCTGTCCGACGCCCAGCGCGACGGCGACACCGTCCTGGCCGTGCTGCGCGGCACCGCCGTCAACCACGACGGCCACAGCGCCAGCCTGACCACGCCCAGCGGCCCCGCCCAGCAGCGGGTCATCCGGGCGGCCCTGGGCACGTCAGGACTCCAGCCGGACGACATCGACTACCTGGAGGCGCACGGCACCGGCACCAAGCTGGGCGACCCCATCGAGGGCACCGCGCTCGCGGAGGTCTTCGGCGGCAGCCACTCGGACGAGGTGCCGCTGTGGGTCGGCTCCGCCAAGTCGAACCTCGGCCACACCCAGGCCGCCGCCGGCCTGGCCGGGGTGATGAAGGTCGTCCTGGCCATGCGCCACGACACGCTTCCCCGGACCCTGCACGTCGCCGAGCCCACCCCCGCCGTGGACTGGAAGGGCGCCGGCATGGCGCTGGTCCAGGAACAGCGCCCGTGGCCGGCGAAGGAAGTGCCGCGCCGCGCGGGCGTCAGCTCGTTCGGTATCGGCGGTACCAACGCCCACGTGATCGTCGAGGAGCCGCCGCGGCCGGCCGCGAAGGACACCGAGCAGGACGCACCCGCCCCGCTGCCGCCCACGGTGCCGTTCGTGGTGTCCGGCCACACCGACGCCGCCCTGCGCCAGCAGGTGGAGAACCTGCACCTGCACATGGGCATGAACATCCAGGACAGCCTCGGTGACGTGGCCCGCTCGCTGGCGACCACCCGCAGCCACTTCCGTCGCCGCCTGGCGCTCTTCGTCAAGGACAAGGCCGAACTCCTCGACAAACTCGCCTCCTTCGCCCGCGTCGGAGACCTGCCCGCGGAGTCGGTCCGCACCGGGTCCCACACCGAGGAACCCCGGCTGGCGATGCTCTTCACCGGCCAGGGCAGCCAGCATCCGGGCATGGGCAAGGACGTCTACGACGTCTACCCCGTCTTCCGCGAGGCGCTCGACGGGGTCGCCGCCCGCTTCGACGGGCTGGAGCGGCCTCTCCTCGAGGTGATGTGGGCCGACCCGGACAGCGAGGACGCGGCTCTGCTGCACCGCACCGACTTCACCCAGCCCGCCCTGTTCGCTCTGGAGGTGGCGCTGTGGCGGCTGTGGGAGAGCTGGGGTGTGCGGCCGGAGCTGCTGCTCGGCCACAGCATCGGCGAACTCGCCGCCGCCCACGTGGCGGGGGTGTTCAGCCTGGACGACGCCTGCCGGCTGGTCGCGGCACGCGGCCGTCTGATGCAGGCCCTGCCCGCCCGCGGCGCCATGGTGTCGCTGGAGGCCGGCGGCGAGGAGGCGGAAGCGGCCATCGACGCCCTCGGGCTGCGCGGCGGCCTTGAAGTCGCCGGACTCAACACGCCCACGCAGACCGTGTTGTCCGGTGACACCGACGCCGTCGAGGCGATCACCGCCCACTTCATGGAACAAGGCCGTAAGGCCAAGCTCCTGAAGGTGTCCCACGCCTTCCACTCGCACCACATGGACGGCATGCTCGCCGAGTTCCGGTCCGTGGCGGAGACCATCCGCTTCCGCCCCGCGGAGATCCCCCTCGTCAGCAGCCTCACCGGCGAGATCGCCACGCCGGGCGAATTGGAGCAGCCCGGCTACTGGGTCCGCCAGGTCCGCCACGCGGTCCGCTTCAGCGACGGCATGCGCGGCCTGCGCCGGGAGGGCGCAAACACCTTCCTGGAGCTCGGCCCGCAGCCCGTGCTGTCCGGCCTCGGGGCGTCCTGCCTGGCCGACGAGGGACCGGTGTCCTGGGTGCCGTCCTGCACCCCGGGCAGGAACGGTGCCTCGGTCATCCAGCGGAGCCTGGCCGAACTGCACGTGCGGGGCGTCCCGGTAGGCTGGGACGGCTATTTCGCGCCCTTCGGCGCCGGCCGGGTCGCCCTGCCGACGTACGCCTTCCAACGGGAGCGCTTCTGGTTCGAGCCGCCGCTCTCCCGCGAGGTCGGCGCCGGTCTGAACCCCACCGGCCACGCGCTCCTCGGCGGCGGTGTGGAGATCGCCGGCACCGAGCTGTCGCTGTTCACCAACGTGGTGGCGGCCGACCAGCCGGTATGGGTGCAGGAGCACCGGGTGATGGACGCCGTCCTGATGCCGGGCACCGCGTTCTTCGAGGCCATGCGGGCGGCGGGCGACGCTGCCCACGAGGGCGAGTGGGACCTGTCGGACGTGGTCATCGCCTCGCCCCTGGTGCTCGCCTCCGGGGTGCCGGTGCGGATGCAGGTCACCGTGGGTCCGGCGATCGGTGAGGCCCGCCCCGTCCAGGTCTACAGCGCGCCCGAGGGCGAGGACGGCGCCTGGCAACTGCACGCCGAGGGCCGGATCACTCCCGCGGAGGGAACGGAGCCCGGCACCGCGGTGACGGTACCGCCCCGGGGGGCCGAGCCCCTCGACGCATCCGCCCTCTACCGCGATCTGGACGCCCTGGGCTACGGCTACGGCCCGACCTTCCAGGGCATCAAGGAGGCCTGGCACGTGGGCGGGGAGGTGTGGGCCAGGGCCGCACTGCCGGAGAGCGCGGAGCAGTCCGCCACCGGCTACGTCCTGCACCCTGCCCTGCTGGACTCGGCCATGCACTCGCTGCTGCTGACGCAGCGGCTGCAGAACCGGACCGGCGACGACCTCTTCGTGCCGTTCGAGGCAGAGCGCCTGTCACTGCGGGTGAAGGGACTGGCGGAGATCTGGGTCCGGGTCGCCGACTTCGAGTTGGGTGACGGCGAGTTCTGGGCGTCGCTCGACATCCACGACAGCGACGGCGCCCATGTCGGCCGGCTGCACCGCCTCCACGCACGGCGGGTGGACCGTGCGGTACTGCGCCGCCTGGCCGCGGCCGGGGTGGACCGCTTCCAGTTCGACGTCAACTGGCGACAGGCCGACACCGCGGACGTCGAGCTGGGCGGCTCCTGGGGCATGATGACCCCGGCCGGGGACGTGCCGTGGGCGCGGGAGGTCAAGACCCTCCTGGCTCGGGCCGGTATCCAGGTGATCAAGATCCGGGAACTGGAGGACGCAGAGGATCTGGACGGCCTGGTCTGCCTGTGGGACTCCGACGCGGAGGTGCCGTCCCAGGCCCACGCGTTCGCGGCCGGGGCGCTGGAGCAGCTCCAGGAAGCGGTGGGTACGGAGTTCCGCACGCCGCTGGTCTGGGTCACCCGCCACGCGGTGGGCACCGGCGCCGATGACATGGTCTCCGGGCTGGGCGCGGGCCCCCTGTGGGGACTGATGCGTACCGCCCGCAACGAGCACCCCGAACTGAGCCTGCGCATGATCGACCTCAGCGAGGAGAAGACGGACCTCAAGGCGCTCCCCGCCGCGTTGATGCTGGAGGCCGAGCCGGAGTGCGCCCTGCGCCGCGGTGAGGTGCTGGTGCCGCAGTTGCTGCGGGTGGGCTCGGCCCAGGATCTGGAGATCCCGGCCGAGGGCCGCTGGCAGCTGGAGATCGCCGCCAAGGGCCGCCTGGACGAGCCGCTGACGGTCAAGCCCATGCCTGAGCAGGCCCTCGCGCCCGGCGAGATCCGCGCCGAGGTGAGGGCCGCCGGGGTGAACTTCCTCGATGTGCTCAACGCCCTGGGCATGGTGGAGATCCCGGCGTTCGGCCTGGAGTTCGCCGGTGTGGTCACCGAGGTCGGCGGCAGCGTCGACCATGTGAAGGCGGGCGACGCCGTGCTCGGGCTGGCCCGCGGCTCCTTCGCCTCCGAGGTCGTCACGGACGCGCGCCGGGTGGTGCGCATGCCGGAGCACCTCAGCTTCGAGGAGGCCGCCACCATCCCGATGACGTTCCTCACCGCCTGGTACGGCCTGCACGAACTGGGCGCGCTGCGATCGGGCGAGCGGGTGCTGATCCACGCCGCGGCCGGTGGCGTGGGCATGGCGGCGGTGCAGTTGGCGCGGCTCCACGGCGCGGAGGTCTACGGCACCGCCAGCGAGCCCAAGTGGCCCGCGCTGCGGGAGCTCGGCCTGGACGACGCCCATCTGGCGTCCTCACGCGATCTGGGCTTCGTCGAGCACTTCGGCAGGAACGCCGGCGGCGGGTCCGGCGGAAGCTTCGACGTGGTGCTGAACTCCCTGGCCACCGAGTTCATCGACGCCGGTCTGGGCATGCTGGGCAGCGGCGGACGGTTCCTGGAGATGGGAAAGATCGATGTGCGGGAGCAATCCGCCATCGACCAGAGCCATCCGGGCGTCACCTACACCGTCTACAACCTGCCCGAGGCGGGCCCGGACCTCATCCAGCGGATGCTGGTCTCCATCGCCGAGCTGTTCACGCAGGGCAAGCTGGCGCCGCTGCCGCTGCGGGCCTTCCCCATGACCCACACCTCCGACGGCCTGCGCTTCATCGCCCAGGCACGGCACGTGGGCAAGGTGGTGCTGGTCCCGGCGCAGCAGCGGCAGTTCGTCCGGCCGGACGGCGCGGTGCTCGTCTCGGGTGGCGCCGGCGACCTCGGCCGGCGCGTGGCCGGGTGGCTGGTCGGCGCCCACGGTGTACGCGACCTGGTGCTCACCTCCCGCCGCGGGATGGAGACCCCCGGCGCGCAGTCCCTGGTGGATGAGCTGGCCGAGCTGGGCGCAACCGCCACCGTGGTGGCCTGCGACGCGGCCGACCGCGACGACGTCGCCGCGGTGATGGCACTGTTCGATGACGAGCGCCCCCTGCGCGGCGTGGTCCACGCGGCGGGTGTGCTGGACGACGGCGCGCTGACGGACCTGACACCGGAGCGGTTCGACGCGGTCTTCCTGCCCAAGGTGGACGGCCTGTGGAATCTCCACGAGCTGACCCAGGACAGGGAGCTGGACTTCTTCGTGATGTTCTCCTCCATCGCGAGCGTCATGGGAGCACCCGGGCAGGGCAACTACGCCGCTGCCAACGCCTTCATGGACGCGCTCGCCCACCTGCGCCGGGCGAAGGGCCTGCCGGCCACCTCGGTGGCCTTCGGCCCCTGGGACGGTGAGGGGATGGCCGCCGGGCTCAGCGAGTTCGACCGGGCCCGCTTCGCCCAGCTCGGCCTGGACCGGCTGGCACCGGACGAGGGCCTGGAGCTCCTGGAGCTCGCGGTCAGGAGCGGCCGCGCGCTGACCATGTCCGCCGCGCTGGACCTGAACCGAGTACAGCACTACTTCGAGAACCGTGGCGGCATACCGCCGCTGTTCCGCGCGCTGCTCAGCAGCAACGCCGGCAACCGCTCCCGGGCCGGCGGCGGAACGGACCTGCGCAAGCTGCTGGGCGAGGCCACGCCCGAGGAGTACCCGGCCGTGGTGCTGAGCGTGGTGCGCGAGGAGGTGGCCAAGACCCTGGGCTTCGCCTCCCCCGAGGCCGTGGACGTCGGCGTGCCGCTCCAGGACATCGGCATCGACTCGCTGACCGCGGTGCTGATGCGCAACCAGCTCGCGGACCTGACCGGGCTCGCCCTGCCGGCGAAGATCGCCTTCGATCACCCCAACCTCACCTCGCTGAGCGAGTTCCTGCTGGCGAAGCTGCTGGAAACGGGGCTGGACGCGGCGCCCGGGACTGTCACCGGACCGACGGCCACCGAGGCGGCCGAGGTCGCCTCGGTGACGGGCCCGGACCTGTCCACGGCCCGGAAGGGCTTCCTGCACCCCGACCTCCTCTTCGGCAATGCCACCGCGGCGCCGGAACGCCCGGAGGCGGTCTTCGTCACCGGCGCCACCGGATTCGTCGGCGCCTACCTGCTGCACGAACTGCTCGCCTCCGAGGTGGTCGCCTACTGCCTGGTGCGGGCGGACGACGCCCGCCAGGCGATGGAACGCCTGGTCGGCGCCCTCGACGGCTACGGCCTGTGGAGGGAGGAGTTCGCGCCGCTGCTCAACCCGGTGGTGGGCGACCTCACCCGACCCCTGTTCGGCCTGGACGAGGAGGTCTTCGACGAACTGGCCGACCAGGTGGACGCCATCTGCCACTCCGGCGCCCTCGTGGACTGGATGCGGCCGCTGGAGGACTACATCGGCCCCAACGTGGTCGGCACGCACGAGGCGCTGCGCCTGGCCTCACGCGGTCGCGGCAAGGCGTTCCACTTCGTCTCCACCTTCGCCACGCTGCCCAGGCACCTGGGGTACGAGGTCACCGAGGAGAACCGCGAGTACGGCTACCTGACCTCCAAGTGGCAGGCGGAGCAGATGGTGGCCGCCGCCCGCTGGCGGGGCGCGAAGGCGTCGACGTACCGGCTGCCGTTCGTGGGCGCTTCGACGCTCACCGGGCACTTCCGGCTCGACCGCGGCGACTTCCTGCACAACCTGATCACCGGCTGTCTCGAGATGGGGAGCTTCCCGTCATTGGCCGCCGACCTCTCGGCGGTACTGCCGGTCGACTACCTGTGCCGGACGATCGCCGCAGCGATGACCAGTGAACTGGAGCGCATCGGCAGGGACTACGACTTCGTCAACTCAGGGGCCCCTGCCTTCGACCGCTTCTTCGAGATGGTCGGTGCCGCCGGCGGCGGGGCGGAGATCGTGCCCTTCGACGAATGGCGGCAGCGAGCGCTGGTGTTCGCCGCCGGGCATCCCGCGAGCCCCATGGCGCGGATCGCCGCCCTGGTGGACGACCTGTCGGCGCAGGGCATGGCGGACATGTTCGCCGCGCTCCCCGTGGGAGGCGCCGTCCTCGGCGCGGAGGACTGCCCGTCCCCGCCCATCGACGAGGACTTCATCCGCACCTACGTGGACCGCATCAACACTTCGGACCGAAGGGAGAACACGACGTCATGAGCGACGCGACCCAGGGGGCAGACGCGGCTGTGGACGACGCCACGGTCACCGGCACCTACCAGAAGACCGGCACCTTCCTGCACTCGTCGGCGGCGGTGCACGCCGAGCAGCTGTCCCCGGTGCTGGACAAGTACCAGGTGGACAAGGGGGAGATGGAGTCCCGGCTGCCTCCTCACCGGGCGCTGAACACGAGTTGTTTCCAGCCCGAGGGGATCCCCACCCAGGTCGTCCCGATGAACCTGGACGACGACCTGGCGGAAAACCTGGCACGCCAGCTGCGCTGCCAGGCGGTGATCCAGGAGAGCTTCGCCGCCGCCTCGATCGGCAGCTACTTCCCGGTCTCCACCATGTTCGAGAACTGCGTGCTGTTCGTGCCCTCGGCGAAGCGCTTCTACGACCTGAACCAGGACATCGTCCAGGAGCACTTCCCAGAGGTCGAGACGGCGGTGGTGAACGCCTTCATCGTGCCGGCCGAGAAGCGGCCGTACGGCACCCACGCGGCCAGCTCGATCGCCCTGCAGATCCCGTCGCTGGTGAAGAAGCAGCTCGGTTTCCCCACCGAGTACCGCAGCTTCCACACCGCGCTGACCCCGACTCCGCTGAGCCGGCAGCCCTTCGTGATCTTCGAGGAGGCCGATCTTGAGGCCCCCAACCTCCCGTACGTCTACGAGAAGATGCTGGAATGCGGTCTGGAGGGCGAGGAGAAGGACGCCGTCGACAAGGCGCTGTACCTCTTCCTGGAAGGGAAACTGTCCGAGATCGACCTGCCCTCGGTGCGGGACTTCCTCATGGCGATGTACTGGGCGAAGACGTACGCGGACAGGCCGTCTCCGGGCTACTACTGCGACAGCCGGGTGGGTGACGCGCTGGTCTTCGACAACTACCGGGCGCACGCGGACAGCACCCTGCCCCGGACGGCCAAGGACCGCCTGACCATCGACCTGCGCTGCTTCAACAAGGTGCACTACCCGAAGGGCATGACCAGCGGTCTGGACTTCATCGTCGATCCGGACGAGCGCGCCTACCAGACCAGGCGCAAGTGGGCGTCGATCGAGTTCCTCCTCGCCACGCTCGGTTACGAGAGCGTCGACGAGTTCCTGCGCCTGGTGTTCGGCGGGACCCGGCGCGCGGCGGACATCGATCCGTTCGGCCTGATGACCGACCTCCAGTTCGGCATCTACAACAAGTCCGAGTACCACCTGCTGGACCAGAACCTCGACAACCACTACGAGCGGGTCGAGGCGCTGTACGACCGCATCGCGAAGGAGGGTGAGTACGTTCTGCCGGAGCGTGCCAGGCGGTGCCTCGCGGCACTGAGCGAGCAGCCCGGCAGCTAGGGTCCGTCGTCCGGATCAGGCCGGATCACGCGAGCCCGGCCTGATCCGGACGAGAGGCCCTGGGGCCTGCCAGGAGGGGAAGCGGTCGAAATGAGCCACCGACACCGATCGAGGAACGCACTGTGAGCCGGACCGAATCCGTGGACGACCTCGTGGAGCGCTTCTACACGGTCGTGAAGCTGCCGCACGATCCGTTCGCGAAGGCGTTCCTCAATCGGTGCCGTTCGCACACCCTCAAGGTGAACGGCCGCTTCTACAAGTATTTCCAGAGCGGCAGCGGCCCGACCGTACTTCTCGTCCACGGCCTGAACACCAATCTGGGCAGCATGGTGGCCATCGCCGAGGAACTCCTCGCCCAGGGTTACCGGGTGGTGCTGTTCGACGTGCCGTCGCACGGGGAGGCGCTGGGCACCACCACGTGCGATCCCAGCGAGGTCCGCGCCCTGCTGCGCGCCCTGTACGACCGCCTGGCAGGACTGCACGCGGTGGTCGGCCACTCCATGGGCGGCCTGTGGGCCCTGACCGCGTGGCACGCCGGGGTGTCCGCCCGGACCGTGGTCTCGATCTCCTCCCCGCCCGCCAAGATGTTTCTCGTCGAGAGGTTCGCCGAGGCGAACGCCCTCGACGACGACCGGGTCCGGGGGCTCGTCGGGGAAATCGAGGGAAGGTTCGGTGCGGCGGTGTGGGACGAGTATTCGGCGCTTGCCGCCGCCCGGGCCAACGGCGTGCCCGGGCTGGTCATCCACGGCACGGCCGATGACCACGTTCCGCCGGCGTACGCCGGCGAACTGCATGCGAACTGGCCGAATTCGAGCGTGGAACTCATCGAGGGAGCCGACCATTTCGGCATCGTCGAATCATCCGAGACCCGGAAGATCATCTCCGCGCACCTGCGGAGCGTGGAAGAAACAAGGTAAGGGGCGATCGAATTGAGCACCGACATCACCGAGAAGCTGCGCCGGCTGGCCTTCACGCCGATGCGGACGCAGCCTCCGAACGCCACCCGGCCGATCCTGGAGCAGGCCGCCAAGGAGGTCGAGGTCGTCGACGGCGGCAAGGTGGTCCACTACCTGTGGGGTGAGGGCGAGCGGCGGATCCTGCTGGTCCACGGCTGGGCCGGCAACGCCGGGCACGTGACCGTCCTGGCGGACGCGCTCGTCCGGGCGGGCTGCGCGGTGGTCGTCGCCGATCTCCCGGGCCACGGCGAGTCGGAGGGAGCGGAGTCCTCAGTCATCCACTTCGCCAGGGCGGTCGAGGCGGCCGGCAAGCGGTACGGCCCCTTCCATGCCGTCGTCGCCCACTCGATGGGCGCCGCGGCCACGACCTACGCCATGACGCGCGGGGTCACGCTTGAGCGGGCCGTCTTCATCAACCCCATCAGCAGCTACACCAGCCTCTGGCGCCGTTCCGGCGAGGTGATGCAGGTATCGCCCGAGGCCATCGGGCTGGTCCGCTCCCGTGCGGAGGAATGGCTCGGCATCTCCTTCGAGGCCATCGAACCGGCCGTCGCGGCGGAGGACTTCACCAGCCGCTTGCTCGTCGTCCACGACGAGAACGACCCGGAGTCGCCGATCACCGACAGCGAGGCGCTGGTGGCGGCCTGGGGGCAGGCCGAGCTCATGCGGGTGCGGGACCTGGGCCACACCAAGGTGCTGCGCGACGACGCCGTGGTCCGCCGTGTCGTCGGCTTCCTGACGGCGGCGGACCGCGCGGGCGACGGCGCGGCGGGTGATGGACCGGCGGGCCTGTGACGCTTCTGGTGGCAGCGCACGCGATCGCCGCCCTCGGCGCCTTCCTGGCCGTCGGACTCCTGGGGCGCCGGCTCGCCCGCCGGATCGGGCAGCCCGGCGTCGTCGGCGAGATCGCGTTCGGCATGCTGCTCGGGCCGGCCGTGTTCGGCTGGGCGTGGCCCGGTGCGCAGTCCGTCCTGTTACCGGCCGACGTGCTGGAGCCGCTGCGCGACCTGGGGCACGCCGGGCTGGTGCTCTTCCTCGTGGGCGTCGCCCACGAACTGCGCCTGGACGCCGCCCGCCTGCGGGACAGGGCCATCGGCTGGACGGCGCTGGGCACCCTTGTGCCCTCCCTGGTGGCCGGCGCGGCGTTCGGCGGCTGGCTCGTCCTCCGCGATCAGCCCTCCTTGCGGGGGACCGCGCCCACGATGGCCTTCGTGCTGCTGCTGGCGACCACCATGGCGGTCTCGGCGGTGCCCGTGCTCGCGAGGATTCTCGCCGACCGGGGCCTGACCACCAGCCGTGCCGGGCGGCTCTCGCTGACCTCGGCGGCGCTCGTCGACGCCGTCGCCTGGTTGCTGCTGGCCGTGGTGATCGCCATCGCCCAGCCCGGCTCGGGTGGCATCTCGACGGCTGCGATCGTGCTGGTGGCCGGAGCTCCGGCGGCATTCCTGGGCCGCCGTCTGCTGAAGACCTCTCAGGCCGGACGCGTCTGCGCCCGGTGGCCCTGGCTGGTGGCCGTCGCCCTGGGCTGCTGCGTGCTCCAGGCGGCGTACGCGGCGGAGTCACTGGGACTCACCGCGATATTCGGCGCGTTCATGGTGGGCCTGATGATCCCGCCCGGCGCCCCGCACTGGGACGCACCGGTCCGCTGGGTGTCCACGCTGGGTCTGTGGCTGGTTCCGGTCTTCTTCATCGCCACAGGGCTGTCGATATGGACGGGCTCGGGCGGCATCCCCTGGCTGGTGACGGTCCTGGCGACGGTCCTGGCCGTGCTTTCCAAGATCGGCGGCGGTTACGCCGTCTCCCGCCTGGGCGGGGAGGGGCACCCCGAGGCGCTTCGCGTCGGCGTCATGCTCAACACCCGGGGGCTCACCGAGATCGTCCTGCTCCAGGCCGGGTACAGCGCCGGGGTGCTCACCTCCGGCCTGTATCTTGCGCTGCTGGTGATGGCGGTGGCCACCACCTCGATGACCGGCCCGCTTCTCTCGCTGATCGACCGCCGCCACGGAGCGGACGCGCCGCCGGCGCCCCGGCAGGGCGAACAGATCGCGGCGGGGTGAGTGCCCTCGCCGGGCAGCGGAGCCGACTGCTTGCGGCGGTGGCGGTGGAACAGGGGCGGGAAAACCCATGAAACAGAAACTGTGAGGTCAGGCTTCCCCATGGTGGAACACCAGGACGTGACAAGGACGGCCTACGACGGGGTGGTCGACCTCTACGCGTCGATGTTCGCCGGCCGGCTGGAGACGCAGCCGTTCGCGCGTTCCATGATCGCCACCTTCGCCGAGCTGGTGCGCGGAACGGAGAACCTCCGGACGGCAGACGTCGGGTGCGGGCCCGGACATCTGACGGCCATGCTGAAGGACCTGGGGCTGGACGCCTTCGGGCTCGACCTCTCCCCCGCCATGATCGACCATGCCCGGCGGGCCCACCCCGCTCTGCGGTTCGACGAGGCGCGGATGGAGGCCATGCCGGTCGAGGACGGCTCGCTCGGCGGCGTGATGGCCCACTACTCGATGATTCACACTCCGCCCGGGGAACTGGGCGCGCTGCTCGCCGAGCAGGTCCGCGTCCTGGCACCGGGCGGCCTGCTCCTGGTCTCCTTCTTCGGGACCGACCGAGCCGAGCCGGTCCGCTTCGACCACAAGGTGGCGCCCGCCTACAGCTGGCCGGTGGACCGGTTCGCCGAACTGCTCGCCGGGGCCGGACTCACACCGTTCGCCCGGCTGCTCCACGACCCCGCCTCCGACCGGGGCTTCCTCGACGCGCATCTGCTGGCCCGCCTGCCGTGAAGCGTGCGGTGCCTCGGAGCTCGGGGCTCGGCACCCGAGCTTCGAGGGCCGGTACCGGAGTGGACAGCGCCCGCCCGTTACGACGATCACACACACGTTTCGGTTACGCTCCCCAGATGTTCGACCCCGTCCCCGCAACACGGCCCTCCGGTGGCCTCGCAGTGCGCTGTACGAGGGCGCTGCTCTCCCCCTGGTCCCGGTTCTCCCTGCTCGTGGCGGTCCTGCTGGCCGCCGCCACCACGATGCTGCTCTTCGAACCACAGCGGCTGCTGGCCTCCGGCTGGCCGCCTCAACTCACGGGCACCGCAGCGGCGATGCTGTTCGGGCTCGCGTACGGCGTGTGCACCGTGGCCTTCGTTCCGCGCCCGCTGCTCAATCTGGCCGCCGGTGCGCTGTTCGGGGCGCAGGCCGGTCTCGCGGCGGCGCTGGCCGGGACGGTCCTCGGTGCCGGGGTGTCCTTCCTGCTCGGCAGGGTGCTGGGACAGGACGCGCTCAGGACGCTGTTGCGCGGCAAGTACCTGAAGGCGGCGGACGGACTGCTGAGCCGGCACGGGTTCAGGTCCATGCTCGCGCTGCGGCTCTTTCCCGGGGTGCCGTTCGCCGCCGCCAACTACTGTGCGGCGACGTCGCGCATGGGCTATCCGCCGTTCCTGCTGGCCACGGGGATCGGCTCGATCCCGAACACCGCGGCGTACGTCATCGCCGGCAGCACGGCCTCCTCACCCACGTCGCCGCTCTTCCTGGCGGCGATGGGCTTCATCGTGCTGTCCGGCGGGGGTGCCGCGCTGGTGGCGTGGCGCAAACGGCACAAGCTGGGCGGAACAGCCGGCGCGGCGTCACTGGAGCAGGTGGCACGGCCCGGGCAGGAAGCCGGCGGCGCGGCCTAGCCAGGGGCAGGCGGGAGCCCGTTCACCTCCAGGCGATACGCTGCCCGCAACCGACAGAGGATGTCCGGGGCCGTGGCGTCCCGTCCCCCTTTCTGACCGCATCCGCACGTTGCCGACGGCCTTCGCGTCCGTCGGCCGTTGCATGAGTACCTCCGGGATGGCCTAAGCCCCATGAGCTGGTTCGAATCATTCGTCCTGGGCCTTGTTCAGGGACTGACCGAGTTTCTGCCGATCTCCTCCAGCGCACATCTGCGGCTGACCGCCGCCTTCGCGGGCTGGCACGACCCGGGGGCCGCGTTCACCGCGATCACCCAGATCGGCACGGAGGCCGCGGTCCTCATCTACTTCCGCAAGGACATCGCCCGGATCATCTCGGCCTGGGCCCGGTCGCTGACGAACTCCGCGATGCGCAGCGACCACGACGCCCAGATGGGCTGGCTGGTCATCATCGGCTCGATTCCCATCGGTGTCCTGGGCGTGACCTTCAAGGACCAGATCGAGGGGCCTTTCCGCGACCTCCGTCTGATCGCGACGACACTGATCGTCATGGGTGTCGTCCTCGGCATCGCGGACCGCCTCGCGGCGCGCGACGAGACCGGCGGCAAGCACCGGGCGATCAAGGAGCGCAAGTCGCTGAAGGAACTGGGGGTCAGGGACGGTCTGATCTTCGGCTTCTGCCAGGCCATGGCCCTGATCCCCGGCGTCTCCCGCTCGGGCGCGACGATCAGCGGTGGTCTGCTCATGGGCTACACGCGTGAGGCGGCCGCCCGCTATTCCTTCCTTCTGGCGATTCCGGCGGTGCTGGCCTCGGGCGTGTTCGAGCTGAAGGACGCGGGCGAGGGACACGTCTCATGGGGACCCACGATCTTCGCGACGATCATCGCGTTCGTGGTCGGCTACGCGGTCATCGCGTGGTTCATGAAGTTCATCACGACGAAGAGCTTCATGCCGTTCGTCATCTACCGCGTGATCCTGGGCATCGTGCTGTTCATCCTGGTCGGCGCGGGTGTGCTGAGCCCTCACGCGGGTGAGTCGGCGGGCTGACAGGCCCAGCGGGAGGTGCTGACCCGCGCCGTACCTGGGCAACGGGGAAATCGTGAGGCCCTTCGAGGCAAGGCGAACGGTTCGCCTCCCGCCTCGCCGGCCGGGCTGTGAACAGCAGCGAACGGGCAGGGCCCGACCGCCTTTCCAGGTGGTGGCGCCCTGCGCGGACGGTCCGTGCCCGCGCAGCCCGCCTCGGGCCTCGCCCACGACGCGGTCGACGCCGTTGTCAGCCCCCGCCCGTAGACTGTGCGTATGCCCCGACCACCTGCCGAGCCGACCCCTGTACGCTCACTGGCCGAGCTGAACGCGGAGATCCGCGCGCTCGTGGATTGCGGCCTGGGCTCACTGGAGGCCCGCCAGAAGTACGAGCGGCTGCTGGTCGAGTGGGGATCCGCGGTGCAGGACGGTGTCGCCGAGGCGGCGTGACCGGCCCCGACAGGCCGGGAAGCCGGCCCTTTCGCCGATGAACGAGCCGCTGGGCGAGCCGGACGGCCTCCACGCGGCCTCCGCCCGACTGCCGAGGGTCACGAGTCCGCGTGTCTCCCGGCGTGCACGGCCTCCGTCGCGGGGAGCCGAGCTCAGTACACGTCGCGTACGTAGCGCTTGTCGGCCGCGAGCTGCTTGACGTACGCGGCGGCGGCGTCCTCCTGGAGTCCGCCGTGGGCCACGGCGATGTCCCGCAGTGCCCGGTCCACGTCCTTCGCCATCCGGGAGGCGTCGCCGCAGACGTAGAAGTGGGCTCCCTCCTGGAGCCAGGACCAGAGCTGTGCGCCGTGCTCCCGCATCCGGTCCTGGACGTAGACCTTGGCGCGCTGGTCGCGGGAGAAGGCGGTGTCCAGCCGGGTCAGGGTGCCGTCGCGGCGCAGGGAGTCGAGTTCGTCGCGGTAGTAGAAGTCCGTGGCACTGCGCTGCTCGCCGAAGAGCAGCCAGTTCGGGGCTCGGTGGCCGAGGGCCCTCCGTTCGTCGAGGATTCCGACGAACGGAGGGCCCTCGG
>NZ_MAPV01000007.1 GCF_001700505.1 Streptomyces mutomycini | reverse complement strand
GGGAAGGTGCTGCTGCGGCCATGACGGGCCCGCCCCGATCCGTGCGCCGGTACGGCGGCGTCCTGACCGCCTCCGTACCGAAGCACTCCCAAAGATCCGAACTTCGTCCGAAATACCGAACATGAAGGACCAGTCGTGAACGACGCCCCTGTCTCTTCCCCCGGCGCCGCAGGCCCCCGTCGCCCCGGTGACACCGCGCTCACCGCGCTCGGCCTCGGCCCGGCACCCCTGTCCCCGGCGGACGCCTCACCGCACTCCTTCCCCGGCGGCGGCAGCTGGCGCACCGAGGTGCCGTCCGTGGAGGGTCCGGAGGCCCTCGGTGTCGTGCTCAAGGAGTCCGCGCGGCTCGACGTCCCGGTCCACCGCGTCAGTCAGGGCAGCGGCGTCTGGATGCTGACGGACGCGGAGATCACCGAGATGGTGGAGGGCTGCGCCGAACGGGACATCGAGCTCTGCCTGTTCACGGGGCCGCGAGGCACCTGGGACACCGGCGCGTCGGTCCGTACGGACTCCGGCGGCGCCGGGCTGCGCTCCCGCGGCCACGACGCCCTGGCCGGCTGTGTCGAGGACGCCCTGCGCGCCACCGGGCTGGGCGTGAAGTGCCTGCTGGTGGCCGATGAAGGTGTGCTGTGGACCCTGCACCGGCTGCGCGAGCAGGGTGCCCTGCCGGCCGACACGACCTTCAAGGTGTCGGCGCTCATCGGACCGGTGAACCCGGCCTCGTACGCCGTGTTCGAGCAGCTCGGCGCCGACTCGATCAACATCCCGTCCGACCTGACGCTCGCCCAGTTCACCGAGATCCGCCGGGTCTCCCGGGCCCCGATGGACCTCTACATCGAGGCACCGGACGACCTCGGCGGCTATGTGCGGATGTACGAGGTCGCCGAGCTGATCCGGCGCGGCGCGCCGCTGTACCTGAAGTTCGGCCTCTCCAGGTCGCCCGGGATCTATCCGTACGGCCGGCACCTGCGGGAGCTGGCACTGTCCACCGCCAAGGAACGCGTGCGGCGCGGCCGGCTCGCACTGGACCTGCTCGCGCGGCACGGGGCGGACGGGGGCATGGCTCAGCTCGGCACCCGGCTGCCGGGCCCGCTCAAGCGGTTCGAGATCTCGTCATAACGTTCCGGAAACCTTCTGCACAAAAGAAGACACAGCCGCGCACAATCCCACACACCTGTTCCTGGCCGATCCGCCCCCAGCCATCCGGCGCCACCGGACCGACCTGACTCACATCAAGGATGATGACTATGCGCAACCGCAGAGCCGCACTTGCCGCTATAGCCTCCGCCGCCTCCCTCGCCCTCACCCTGACCGCCTGTGGCCAGAACAGCGAAGGCGGCAGCGAGGAGAAGAAGGGCGGTGCCGACGGCGCCACCATCGGCGTCGCGATGCCGACGAAGTCCTCCGAGCGCTGGATCTCCGACGGCGCCAACGTCGTGAAGGAACTGAAGTCCAAGGGCTACGAGACCAAGCTCGTCTACGGCGAGGACGACCCGGACCAGCAGGTCTCGCAGATCGAGAACATGATCACGCAGGGCGTGGACGCCCTGATCGTCGCCGCGATCGACAACAAGTCCCTCGACAACGTGCTGCAGCAGGCCAAGGACGCCGACATCCCGGTGATCTCCTACGACCGGCTGATCCTCGGCACGGAGAACGTCGACTACTACGCCTCGTTCGACAACGAGAAGGTCGGCGAGCTGCAGGGCACGTACATCGTCGACAAGCTCGGCCTGGAGGACGGCAAGAAGGGCCCCTTCAGCATCGAGCTGTTCGCCGGTTCCAACGACGACAACAACACCAAGTACTTCTTCCAGGGCGCGATGAACGTCCTCAAGCCCTACGTGGACAAGGGCGAGCTGGTCGTCAGGTCCAAGCAGACCGCCCTCAACCAGGTCACCACCCTGCGCTGGGACGGCGGCACCGCCCAGAGGCGCATGGACGACCTGCTGACGTCGAGCTACCGCAGCACCAGGGTCGACGCCGTGCTCTCGCCGTACGACGGCATCTCCATCGGCATCCTCTCCGCCCTGAAGTCGGACGGCTACGGCTCCAAGGCCAAGCCGATGCCGGTCGTGACGGGCCAGGACGCCGAGGTCGCCTCGGTGAAGTCGATCATCACGGGTGAGCAGACGCAGACCGTCTACAAGGACCTCCGCCAGCTCGCCAAGGTCGCCTCGAACATGGTCGACGCGGTCCTGAAGGACAAGAAGCCCGAGGTCAACGACACCAAGTCCTACGACAACGGCGCCAAGGTCGTCCCCGCCTTCCTGCTTCAGCCGGTCAGCGTCGACAAGGACAACTACAAGGAGACCCTCGTCGACGGCGGCTACTACACCGCCGACGACCTCAAGTAACCGGGCCCCCTCAAGGATTGGAAGGCAAGACCATGGCGGGACCCGTCCTGGAAATGCGCTCGATCGTCAAGACCTTTCCCGGTGTCAAAGCGCTTTCGGACGTCACGCTGACCGTCCGTCAGGGCGAGGTCCACGCCATCTGCGGAGAGAACGGCGCCGGCAAGTCGACCCTGATGAAGGTGCTCTCCGGCGTCCATCCGCACGGCAGCTACGAAGGGGACGTCCTCTTCGAGAGCGATACCTGCCGGTTCAAGGACATCCGGGCGAGCGAACAGCGCGGCATCGTGATCATCCACCAGGAGCTGGCGCTGGTGCCGTACCTGTCCATCGCGGAGAACATCTTCCTCGGCAACGAGCACGCCAAGCGCGGACTCATCAACTGGAACGACACCCTCAGGCACGCAGGCGAACTGCTGCGCCGGGTCGGTCTCGACGAGCACCCGGAGACCCGCGTCGCCGACATCGGCGTGGGCAAGCAGCAACTGGTGGAGATCGCCAAGGCGCTGTCGAAGAAGGTGAAGCTGCTCATCCTCGACGAGCCGACGGCGGCGCTCAACGACGAGGACAGCGGGAAGCTCCTCGACCTGATTCTTCAGCTGAAGGACCAGGGCATGACCTCGATCATCATCTCGCACAAGCTGAACGAGATCCGCCGGGTCGCCGACTCGGTCACGATCATCCGCGACGGGCGCTCCATCGAGACGCTCGACGTGAAGGCCGCGCAGACGACCGAGGACAGGATCATCAGCGGGATGGTCGGCCGCGATCTGGAGAACCGCTTCCCGGAGCGGACCCCGCACCACCCGGAGGAGGGCACCGCGCCCGCCCTGGAGATCCGCAACTGGACCGTGCACCACCCCATCGACCAGCAGCGCAAGGTCGTCGACGACGTCTCGATCGAGGTGCGGCGCGGCGAGATCGTCGGTATCGCCGGGCTCATGGGCGCCGGCCGCACCGAGCTGGCGATGAGCGTCTTCGGACGCTCCTACGGCAGGTACGCGGGCGGAACCGTCCTCAGGGACGGCATCGAGATCCGTACGAAGTCCGTCCCCGAGGCGGTCGGGCACGGCATCGCGTACGCCACCGAGGACCGCAAGCACTACGGCCTCAACCTCATCGACACCATCAACCGGAACATCTCGCTGACCGCGCTGGGCAAGGTCGCGAAACGGGGTGTGGTCGACGAACACGGGGAACGGCAGGTCGCCGAGGGCTTCCGCAAGTCCATGAACATCAAGGCGCCGACCGTCTTCGAGCCGGTGGGCAAGCTGTCCGGCGGCAACCAGCAGAAGGTCGTCCTCAGCAAGTGGATCTTCGCGGGTCCCGAGGTGCTGATCCTGGACGAGCCCACGCGCGGCATCGACGTGGGCGCCAAGTACGAGATCTACACGGTCATCGACCAGCTGGCCGCCCAGGGCAAGGCGGTCGTCTTCATTTCCTCCGAACTGCCGGAGCTGCTCGGCATGTGCGACCGCATCTACACGATGGCCGCGGGACGGCTGACGGGTGAGTTCTCGCGGGCCGAGGCCTCGCAGGAAGCGCTGATGCGTCAGATGACGAAGGACAAAGAGGTAACGCGATGAGCACGGACCTGACCGCCAAGACCCCGGCACCCGTGCCGCCCGGCAGCGGAAAGCCGGCCTCCGGCGACGGTCTGCTGCAGCTGATGCTCGGCGGCATGCGCCGCAACATGCGTCAGTACGGCATGCTGATGGCCCTCGGCCTGATCGTCGTGCTGTTCGCGGTGTGGACGGACGGCGACCTGCTGCTGCCACGCAACGTCTCCAACCTGGTGCTGCAGAACAGCTACATCCTGATCCTCGCGATCGGCATGATGCTCGTCATCATCGCGGGCCACATCGACCTCTCGGTCGGCTCACTGACCGCGTTCATCGGTGCGATGGCCGCCGTGCTGATGGTCGAACACGATCTCCCCTGGCCGCTCGCGGTCTTGCTGTGCCTGGCCATCGGCGCCGTCGCGGGTTCGGTGCAGGGCTTCTTCATCGCCTATCTCGGCATACCGTCGTTCATCGTGACCCTCGCGGGCATGCTGCTCTTCCGCGGTCTGACGGAGATCTTCCTGAAGGGCCAGACCCTCGGCCCCTTCCCGAAGGACCTGCAGAAGATAGCCAACGGCTTCCTGCCCGAGGTCGGTCCCACCACCAACTACCACAACCTCACCCTGCTGCTGGGCTTCGCGCTGATCGCCTTCGTGGTGCTCCAGGAGGTCCGTGACCGCAAGCGGCAGCAGGAGTTCGCCCTCGACGTGCCACCGTTCAAGCTGTTCCTGCTGAAGCTGGTCGCACTGGTCTCGGCCGTCCTCGTCGTCACGCTGCTGCTCGCCAGCTACAAGGGCGCCCCGGTCGTGCTGCTCATCCTCGGTGTGCTGGTCGTCGGGTTCGGCTACCTGATGCGCAACGCGATCATCGGCCGCCACATCTACGCCATCGGCGGCAACCTGCCCGCGGCCAAGCTGTCGGGTGTGAAGGACAAGAAGGTCACCTTCCTGGTCTTCCTGAACATGGGCATGCTCGCGGCCCTGGCGGGTCTGGTCTTCGCCGCCCGCTTCAACGCGGCCTCCCCCAAGGCCGGCCTCAACTTCGAACTCGAGGCCATCGCCGCCTCGTTCATCGGCGGTGCGTCGATGAGCGGCGGCGTCGGCACGGTCCTCGGCGCGATCATCGGTGGCCTGGTCCTGGGCGTACTGAACAACGGCATGAACCTCGTCGGCATCGGCACCGACTACCAGCAGGTCATCAAGGGCCTCGTCCTGCTGGCCGCGGTCGGCTTCGACGTCTGGAACAAGCGCAAGGTCGGCTCGTAACACCCCTTCTTCCGACAGGAGTTGTTTCATGACCGGAACCAGCAGACGCACCGTCCTGGCGGCCACGGCCGCCGCCGGGGTGGTCATGGCGGCGGGCTCCCCGGCCGCGCACGCCGCGGTCACCGGGCGCACCCCGTCCAAGGAGCTCTTCGGCACGCTCGCCGACGGCACGAAGGTGCACCGCTGGACCCTCGCCAACGGCGGGACCCGGCTGAAGGTCCTCTCCTGGGGCGGTGTCGTCCAGTCCCTGGAGACCCCCGACCGCAGGGGCCGGACGGCGAACGTCTCGCTCGGCTTCGACAACCTCCCGGACTACGTCGCGAAGTCCCCCTATTTCGGCGGGCTGATCGGGCGGTACGGCAACCGCATCGCCGGGGGGCGCTTCACCCTCGACGGCGTCACGCACCAACTGCCCGTCAACGACGGCCCGAACAGCCTGCACGGCGGCGACCAGGGCTTCGACAAGCGGGTCTGGGACGTGAAGCCGTTCACCGGACGCGGAGACGTCGGGCTGGTCCTGACCCGGACCAGCCCGGACGGCGAGGCCGGCTACCCGGGCTCGCTCGCCGTACGTGTCGTCTACACCCTCACCTCCCGGGGTGAGTGGCGCATCGACTACACGGCGACCACGGACCGTGCCACGGTCCTCAACCTGACCAGCCACACCTACTTCAACCTGGCGGGCGAGGGCAGCGGCAGCGTCGACGGACACCTGCTGGAGCTGGCGGCGGCGCGCTACACCCCGGTGGGCGCGACGCTGATCCCGACGGGTGAGCTCGCCCCGGTGGCACGTACGCCGTTCGACTTCCGGCGCTCCCGGGCCATCGGGGAGGCCGTCCGCACCCCGCACGAGCAGATCGGGTACGGGCAGGGGATCGACCACAACTACGCGCTGGACAAGGGGAGGACGGCCCGCCCCGAGTACGCGCTGACCGTGACCGACCCCGGCTCCGGCCGGGTGATGAAGATGTACACGACGGAACCCGGCATGCAGGTCTACACCGGGAACTTCCTCGACGGCACGCTGACCGGCACCTCGGGGCGGGTCTACCGCCAGGGCGACGCGTTCTGCCTGGAGTCCCAGCACTTCCCGGACTCCCCGAACCAGCCGTCGTTCCCCTCGACGGTGCTGCGGCCGGGGGCCACCTACCGCTCGACGACGGTGCACGCCTTCTCGGCACGCTGACCACGGGCAGGCCACGAGCGGCGCCCCCTCCGCGTTCCGCACGCGGAGGGGGCGCCGCTCCGTGTCGTCAGACCAGCCGGATCATGTTCCAGGACAGCGGCTCCAGGGCGGCCTTCAGCGTGCCGCCGGACAGCTCCGTGCCCTCGGCCGCGTGCGGGACGATCCGCTCGGGCTCGGCGAGGGTGTTGCGCGCCTCGGGGTCGGCGTCCGCGACGACCAGGTGCTCGACGACCCGGCCCAGGTCCAGCCCCGCCAGGGCGACTTCGAGCGGGAGCACGGTGTCCTGGCTGCGGTTGACGGCGAAGACCGTGACGGCGCCCGTCTCCGGGTCCCGTACGGCGGTGGCGTGCAGCAGGTCCGTCTCGCCGTACTTCGCCGTCGGGTACGTGGGCGAGTCCACGCGTACGTCCAGTACCTGGCCCCGTCCGTACCGCGCGGCCTGGGCGAAGGGGAAGAAGGTGGTCTGCCGCCAGGCCGGTCCGCCGGGCTCGGTCATGATCGGCGCGATCACGTTGACCAGCTGGGCGAGGCAGGCGACGGTCACCCGGTCCGCGTGGCGCAGCAGCGCGATGAGCAGGCTGCCGAAGACGACGGCGTCCGTGACGCTGTAGTTGTCCTCCAGCAGCCGCGGGGCCTCGGGCCAGTCCAGCGGGTTGTCCACCGCGTCCTGCTGGTAGCGGGCCATGTACCAGACGTTCCACTCGTCGAAGGAGAGGTTGATCTTCTTCGTCGACTTGAGGCGGGCCCCGACGTGGTCGCAGGTGGCGACGACACTCTCGATGAAGGACTCCATGTCCACGGCCGAGGCGAGGAAGGAGTCCCGGTCGCCGTCGGTCTCCTCGTAGTAGGCGTGCAGCGAGACGTAGTCGACGAGGTCGTAGGTCTCGGCGAGGACCGTCGCCTCCCAGGCGGCGAAGGTCGGCATGGCACGGCTGGAGGACCCGCAGGCGACCAGCTGGACGGACGGGTCGATCTGCCGCATCGCGCGCGCGGTCTCGGCGGCGAGCCTCCCGTACTCCTCGGCCGTCTTGTGGCCGGTCTGCCAGGGGCCGTCCATCTCGTTGCCCAGGCACCAGAGCCTGATGCCGAACGGGTCCTTGTCGCCGTGCGCGGCGCGGAGGTCGGAGAGCTCTGTGCCGGCGGGGTGGTTGGCGTACTCCTGGAGCCGGATGGCCTCCTGCACGCCGCGGGTGCCGAGGTTGACCGCGAGCATCGGTTCGGCCTGCGGACCGACCTTCCTGAGGAAGTCGATGTACTCCGAGAGGCCGAAACGATTCGTCTCGGTCGAGCGCCAGGCGAGGTCGAGACGGCGGGGGCGCTCGTCGGCTGGGCCGACACTGTCCTCCCAGCGGTAGCCGGAGACGAAGTTGCCGCCGGGATAGCGGATGGCGGTGACACCGAGCTCACGGACGAGGTCCAGGACGTCGGTGCGCAGTCCGGCCTCGTCCGCCGAGGGGTGGCCGGGCTCCAGGATGCCGTCGTAGACACAGCGACCGAGGTGCTCGACGAAGGAGCCGTAGAGCCGGGGGTCCACGTCGCCGACGGTGAAGGCCGGGTCGAGGGTGAAGCGCGCGGTGCGGGTCATGGCTTCCTTACTCGTTCGATATTTCGAATGCTGCTCGTAACATCGAACGGACCGTAAAGTTCAACCTCCCCGGCAGTCAATGCCCGTGCACACCCTCGCGCGGTACGGGTGTGGGCACACGACCGAGGGCCGCACCCCCTGTGTGACGGGGTGCGGCCCTCGACGGTGCGCGGGCTGGGCCGCCGCCGGCGCACATGGGATAGGCATGGACCATGCAGACATTCCTGCCGTACGCCGGTTTCCGCCGGAGCGCCCTCACGCTGGACCCGCGGCGGCTGGGCAAGCAGCGGGTCGAGGCGATCCAGGTCCTTCGCGGGCTCACCGTCCCCGGCTACGGCTGGCGCCACCACCCCGCGGTCCGCATGTGGACCGGCTACGAGGAGGCACTCGTGCGCTACGGGCTGGACATGTGCGAGGTGTGGACCGCCGGGGGCAGGGCCGACACCTGCGCGGCGACCCTGCGCGCGGACCTCGCCGCCTCACTGGGCCGCACCGTCGTCCGGCCGGCCACGGAGCTCGCGGTGGCGGGCGAACTGCCCCCGTGGCTGGGTGACGAGGCACTGCACGAGAGCCACCGCTCCGCACTGGTCCGCAAGGACCCGGAGCACTACCGCCCGCTGTTCCCGCAGACGCCGCCCGATCTGCCGTACGTGTGGCCCCCCTCGGACCGCGAGAGGCGGTGACCGGGGGGCTCCACGGACGGCTTCACGGACGACGGACCGGTCAGGCGTCGAGCGAGACGATCATCTTGCCGGTGTTCTCGCCGCGCAGCAGGCCCACGAAGGCGTCGAAGCCGTTCTCGATGCCCTCGACCTTCGTCTCGCGGTACTTGAGCGCGCCGGAGGCCAGCCAGCCGGCCACCTCCTGGACGAACTGCGGCTGGAGCGCGGCGTGATCGCCGACCAGGATGCCCTGCAGGCGCAGCCGCTTGCCGATGACGAGTGCCAGGTTGCGGGGGGCCGGAGTCGGCTCCGTGGCGTTGTACTGGGCGATCATGCCGCAGATGGTGGCGCGGCCGTGGACGTTGAACGAGGAGAGCGCGGCCTCCAGGTGCTCGCCGCCGACGTTGTCGAAGTAGACGTCGATGCCGTCCGGGGCGGCCTCGCGCAGCTGGTCCCTGACGGGGCCGTTCTTGTAGTTGAAGGCCGCGTCGAAGCCGTACTCCTCGACGAGGAGCTTGACCTTCTCGTCGGAGCCGGCCGAGCCGATGACCCTGGAGGCGCCCTTGATCTTGGCCATCTGGCCGACCTGGCTGCCGACCGCACCGGCCGCGCCGGAGACGAAGACGGCGTCGCCCTCCTTGAACGAGGCGACCTCGAAGAGGCCGGCGTAGGCCGTGAGCCCGGGCATGCCGAGCACGCCGAGGTAGGCGGAGAGCGGGGCGATGGAGCCGTCGACCTTGACCGCGTGCTTGGCGGGGACATCGGCGTACTCGCGCCAGCCGAGGCCGTGCAGGACGTGGTCGCCGACGGCGAAGCCCTCGGCGTTCGACGCGATGACCTCGCCGACCGCGCCGCCGTCCATGGGGTGGTCGAGCTTGAAGGGCGGGGTGTACGACTTCACGTCGTTCATCCGGCCTCGCATGTAGGGGTCGACCGAGAAGTGGAGGTTGCGGACGAGGACGCGGCCCTCACCGGGGGCGGCCACCGCCGCTTCGCGCAGCGCGAAGTCCGAGGCCTCGGGCCAGCCGTGCGGACGTGCGACGAGGTGCCATTCGCGGCTGGACGTGGGAAGTGCAGACATGGGGTCGGGGTCTCCTCGTTGGCGTGCGGGGCGGGAAGCGAAAAAGCTTCAGGACGTGAAACAACCATGCGTCCAGATATTTCACCTTGTCAAGTAATTCGGTACGCTGGGTGTCATGGCCACCTCGCGCACGGACCCGCTCACCCTCGACGTCATCCAGCTCATCGGCGGGGTCGTGGCGCGCTACCACGAGGAGTACGACCGGGCCGCGGCCACACACGCGCTGACCGGAGCGCAGGCGAGGGTGCTCGGACTGCTCTCCCTGGAGCCGATGCCCATGCGCAAGGTTGCCCGGAAACTGAAATGCGAACCGTCCAACATCACGGGCATAGTCGACCGGCTGGAGCTCCGTGGCCTGGTCGAACGCCGCCCGGACCCGGCCGACAGGCGGGTGAAGCTCGCCGCCCCCACCGAGGAGGGCATCCGGACGGCCCGGCAGCTCAGGGACGCGCTGGACTTCGCCCGGGAGCCGCTCGCCGAGCTGTCGGAGGCGGAGCGGACGGTGCTGCGCGACCTGCTGCGCCGGATGCTCGGCGAGGACACCACCTGAGGGGCTGCTCCTGCCGCGTCAGGAGCAGAAGATCCACCAGCAGGACTCGGTGGGCGACGGGGTGGGTGTGGGGTCCCCCGAGGGCTCCGGCCGCGTCGGTTCCGACGACGGCTCGCCCGACCCCGACGGCTCGGCCGGCGTCCCGCTCCCGTCCGGATCCGCAGGGGCGTCCGACGCCGGAGCGGAGGCCGATGCCTCCGTGGGCGCGGGGGCCGACGAGGAGGCCGCGGGCACCTCGGGCCCGGACGGACCGTCCGTGGCCGACGCGGAGCGGGAATCGGTGACCGGCACGACGGTGGGGGCGTCCACCGGGCCGGGGCCGTCCGGCTCCGTGCCCGACGAGGCGGACGGGACCGGCCCGGCGGCGGAGGACGATGCCTCGCTCACGTACTCCGAGGCGCCGCTGTCGCCCCCGGGCTCCATGGCCAGCTCGGCCAGGCTCAGCACCCCCAGCGCCAGCACCACGCCCACCGCCGTCAGCAGCAGCGCGCGGCCGCGCCTCCGGTGGCCCCGGCGCCGGCGTTTCGCGGCACCACCCCGGGCACGGCGGGGGTGGCCGAGGGCCCCTGAGACGTCCAGGGTCTCGGCGGCGGGTTCCGTGTCGCGGCGGGAGAGGTCCGCGACGGCGTAGGGGACCAGCGCGTCGGCGGGGGTCCCACAACCGGCACAGGCCAGCGCCCCGTTGAGGTGCCGTTGGCACGGGTGGCAGTAATCCATTGCGCCCGCAGACTAGACGGGCACAGAAGGACACAGGAAGCCGCACACGTGAATGTCCTGTGTGGAACCGAGGTCTCCGGCGCATGCCGTCCCCCACGCGCTGCACGCGGCAGGATGGGTTCCATGACCGCCCCCGCCCCGTTCGGGCCGCTCCAGTTCCAGCTCGTCCTGCTGCGCCGGATGGCCGACCACCAGCCAGACCTGGTCGAGGACGCCCGGCACGAACTGAGCGCCTCCCTCGCCGACATGCGGGAGGCGAACCGTCGCTGGCAGGCGATGCTGCGCGCCCCGCGCGGCCGGGGCGCACTGCGCCGCTACCGCTCGGTCCTCGGCGAGCCCGAGTCGTCCGTACGCCGCGAAGTCGGCGACCTGGAGTGCGACGCGCTGCTGTGGCCGCTGCCGCTCTGGCCGGACCTTCGGTTCGAGGTGATGGCGGGTCCGGGCGGAGCCGTGTGGAACGAATGGCTGGTCCGCGCACCGGGTTCGGCCGGCCCCGAGCTGAGCAGCGCCGCCGCCCTGCGCCCGTGGTCCTGCACCGTGGACGAGGTCGCCAGGGCCTTCGCCCCGGCGCGCCCCATGGAGGGCAGCGCGCCGACCCGCTGGGCGCTGGCCTTCACCGATCCGGCCGGCGGCGGGCCCCGCGTCGCCGAGTTCACCTGGGGGCTGTTCCAGCGGCTGCTGCCGGGCGCCGGCTGAGATCCACCCCCATCTGTCGCACCGTCAGCTCCGGGTCCCCCCTACGGCTCACCCAGCGCGCGCCGTCACCTCCCCGGCGGGACGATGCCAGGAGAGCCGGCTGCCGCCGGTACCCACCGCCAGCGCTCTCGGGAGACCTGCCGTGACCGTCAGCCTCGATCAGTTGCGCCGCTGCCACATCGCCGTCGATCTCGGGGCCGCGAGGACCCGTGTGTACGTCAAGGGGGTGGGACTCGTCGTCGACGAGCCCAGTGTCGCCGCCGTGAACACGCGCACCGGCTCCCTCATCGCCGTCGGCGCGCTCGCCGAGCAGATGACCGGCCGGACACCCGCCTACATCCGGGTGGCCCGGCCGGTCTCCGGCGGAACCGTCGTCGACATCGACATGGCCCAGCGCATGCTGCGCCACCTGCTCGGCGAGAAGCTCCGCCGCCAGCTGCGCCGCAAGCCCCGGCTGCGCGCCGCCGCCTGCACCCCGCACGATGCGGATCCGCTGGCGCAGCGGGCGACGGTCGAGACCCTGGTGGGCCTCGGCGCGCGACGCGTGGAGCTGGTCGACACCCTGATCGCCGCGGCCGTCGGCTGCGGGCTTCCGGTGGAGCAGCCGACCGCCACCATGATCATGGTGTGCGGGGCAGCCACCACCCAGATCGCCGTGCTCTCGCTCGGTTCGATCGTGACCGCCGTACGCATCCCGATCGGCGGCGAGGCCATCGACGAGGCGGTCATCCAGCATCTGCGCCAGCACCACGAGCTGATGCTGCCGAGCCAGTCCGTGCGTCCCCTGCAGCTCGCGCTCCGGGGGAACGGCCTCACGCTGAACGGCCCGGCGGTGACGGAGATCCACGGCCGTGACGTGGCCACCGGCCTGGCCCGTTCGGTGCAGGTCGACACCGCCGCCGTGCGCCAGGCGATCCACGCCCCGCTCACCGCGGTGCTCGACGGGCTGGGGAAGGTGCTGCGCGACTGCCCGCCCGACCTGGTGGCCGACATCGCGGAGTCCGGGATCATGATGGTCGGCGGCAGCGCCCTGCTGCCGGGGCTCGACCAGATGCTGCGCGACGCCACGGGCGTACCGGTGACCATCGCCGAGCGGCCCGACGTGTGCTCGGTGCTGGGGCTCGGCGCGATGCTGGACGGCACGGTCCAGCCCCTGGTCCTCGCTCCGCTCGCCCGCCGGTAGCCGTCACCGGTGACCGGGACGCACCTCGACCTGCGGACCACCCTCCAGCACATCGTGGACACGGCGACGGCGCTGGCCGGCGCGCGCTACGGCGCCCTGGCCCTCCTCCACGGGGAGGACCGCCATGTCACGGACCTCTTCACCTGCGGCATGAGCGACGAGGACCGCCGCGTCGCGGGCCCGCTCCTGGACGGTCGTACGGGAGTCCTCGGTGCCCTCGTGGACGACGCACAGGCCGTGCGCGTCGATGATCTGACGGCCGGTCCGCACCACCGCGAGCTGCCGCGGGGGCAGCTCCCGATGCGCTCCTTCCTCGGGGCGCCCGTCCGGGTGCACACCGAGGTGCTCGGCAGCCTCTGTGTCACCGCGGAGGAGCCGGGGCGCTTCACGGACGCCGAGCCGGCGCTGCTGCGGCTGCTCGCCTCGCAGGCGGCCGCGGCGATCGGCGGCACCCACCTGTACGAGACGGCGCGGCAGCGGGAGCACTGGATCGAGGGGGCGGCCGCCGTCACCCGGGCGCTGCTGGGCGGAGCGGGCCCCGAGGACGCCCTGACGATCGTCGCCGAACGGGCCAGGCTGCTGGCCGGTGCCGCGGCGGGGGTGATCCTCCAGCCGACACCGGGCGGCGGGATGGAGATCGTCGCCGCCTCCACCCTCGACGACCCGGCCGGCCTCGTCGGCACGACCATCGAGCCGGGGTCCCCCGTCCTCGTCCAGCTGCTGGGCGGAGAGGAGGTCTTCATCGAGGACTCCGCGACGGACGAGCGGATGACGACCCCGGTACGAACCCGGTTCGGCCCCAGCATGATGCTGCCGCTGCAGAGCGGGGGCAGGCTCATCGGCACGCTCGCCCTTCCCCGGAAGCGCGGCGGCGCGCCGTACACGGCGACGGACCGGCTGCTCGCCTCCCAGTTCGCCTCCCAGGCCGCGCTGGCCCTGGTGATGGCGGACGCACAGCACTACCGGGAGCAGCTGGCGGTCTACGAGGACCGCGACCGCATCGCCCGCGACCTGCACGACCTCGTCGTACAGCGGCTGTTCGCGACGGAGATGATGCTGGAGTCGACCCGCCGCAAGGACCTGGCCGGCGACGAGCAGACGGCGGAACTGCTGGCGAAGGCGGTCGACGAGCTGGACTCCACCATCCAGGAGGTCAGGACCGCGATCTTCGCCCTTCAGCAGCCTCCCGCCGAGGCCCCCACGACCTTCCGCGGCCGGGTCATGCGTGAGACGGGCGGTGCGGCGGCGGTGCTGGGCTTCCAGCCGTCGGTGCAGTTCACCGGCCCGGTGGACGCCCTGGTGACGGAGCCGGTGGACGGCGAGCTGCTCGACGTGCTGCGCGGCGCCCTGGCCGCCGCGCACCGGCGGTCCGGGGTGTCGGCCGTCGAGGTGGAGGTGGACGCGACCGCACGGCTGCCCGACGGGCGGGCGGCGGTGCGGCTCGTGGTCGCGGACGACGGGCACGCCGAGGACGGCACCCGCTCGCCGACGGTCATCTGGCAGGCGCCGCTCTGAGTGCGATCCGGGTGTTGGAGTGGGCGACGCCCGCGTCCTTCTTCAGCCGTCGCAGCAGGGTGTCCAGGGAGCCGGGGTCGGCCGCCGTGGCGCGCACGAGGTAGTCGTGGGCGCCCGTCACGTGCACCACCTCGGTGATGCCGGGCAGCGTGAGCACCGATCGTTCGAACTCCTCGTTCGTCGTGTCGAGACGCAGGGACACGTCGATGAAGACGACGAGGCCCGAACGGGTGTCGGCGGCGGGGTCGACGATGACCGTGAAGCCGCGGATCACCCCGTCACGCCGCATGTGGCGTACACGGTCGCCCGCGGCGTTGGCACTGAGTCCCACGCGTACGCCCAGATCACGGTACGAAATCCGGGCGTCTTCCTGGAGAATGCCGAGGATCTCTCTGTCCAGCCGGTCCATAACGGCGATTGTGGCAGCCCCGGGCCGGAAACGGCGGTCGAGCGGTCCCCGCCGGGCCCGCGGAGAGACCTCCTGCCCATGGGGCGTCTGCCTGCGAGGGGTTCCACCCGTTTGGCCCGTATGGCTCAGCCCGCCGCGCCCGGGCCGCCCCTCCCCCCTTGACTTGCGGTGTGGACACAACCGCCGAGCAGGCCGCCCCGGAGCGGACACAACCCGCCGCCTACCGGAACCTGATCATGGCCACCATCGGCTTCACGCTCACCTTCTGGGCGTGGAACCTGATCTCCCCGCTGTCGGGGGACTTCAAGGAGCGGCTCGACCTGAGCTCGTTCCAGCAGTCGCTGCTGGTGGCGGTCCCCGTGCTCGTCGGCTCGCTCGGGCGGATCGCGGCGGGTGCGCTGACCGACAGGTACGGCGCAAGGCTGATGTTCCCCGCCGTCTCGGCCCTGACGATCGTCCCCGTGCTGCTGCTCATCCCGGCGAAGGACAACTACGGGGCGATGCTGGCGGTCGGCTTCCTGCTCGGACTCGGGGGCACGACGTTCGCGATCGGTATCCCGCTGGTCAACTCGTGGTTCCCGCGCGAGAAGCGAGGTCTCGCGCTCGGGGTGTTCGGGATGGGCATGGGCGGTGTCGCGCTGTCCGGCTACTTCACGCCGCGGTTGGCCGGGCACCACGAGGACCTGCCGTTCTGGATCGTCGCCGGTGCGCTCCTGGTGTACTCGCTCCTCGCCGCGGTGCTCATCACCGATCACCCCGGCCGCAAGGTGCCGACCGACTCGCTGGGCCACCGGCTGGGGCAGGCGGGCCGGCTGCGGGTGACGTGGGAACTGTCCGCGCTGTACGCGATCGGCTTCGGCGGCATCGTCGCGTTCGGCGTGTACCTGCCGACGTATCTGAAGACCTGGTACGAGATGTCACCGACCGAGGCGGGCACGAAGGCGGCGGGGTTCGCCCTGGTCACGGTCCTCTTCCGGCCGATCGGCGGCTGGCTGTCGGACCGGGTCCACCCCGCACTGGTGACGGCCGGGGCGCTGCTGACGGCCGCTCTGCTGGCCATCGTCCAGGCCTTCGACCCACCGCTGTATCCGCTCGGCACGATCGCCCTGCTCTGTATGGCGGCCGGGCTCGGCACCGCGAGCGGAGGCGTCTTCGCCCTGGTCTCGCAGGTGACGCCGCAGGCCGAGGTGGGCAGTGTGACCGGCATCGTCGGGGCGATGGGCGGACTCGGCGGGTTCGTGCCGCCGCTGGTCATGGGCGCGATCTACAGCGCGAAGGACTCGTACTCGATCGGCTTCATGCTGCTCTCCGACCTGGCGCTGGCGGGGGCCGTGTACGCCTACGGCCGGATGCGGAACGTCCGGCGCGACGGCTGACCCGATGAGCCGGCCGGCGATTCGGCGGGTGGCGCACGGTGTGGTGCGACACGAGCGCCGAGATGCTCCCGCGGCGTGATGGTCTCGGAGACCATGGGCGGACCGAAGTCCGTTCCGTCCCCGGCAGGTGTGTCATCGACAGGTCCGCCTGTGCCCTGTTGGGCGTGTACAAGGGGTACGGCGCCGAGGCAGTCGCCGCGACGGTGCGGCACGAGGGGCTACTGGGCCGGCCCGTCGAGATCGGCAACGACTACCTGCCGCACGCGAGCTGGACGGACTTCGATCCGGCGGCCATGTGCCGGTACCAGCTCGGTCCGTGGCGCACCTGGCGGGACGAGCGCCCGGGCTCGGCTTTCGTGTACGGCGTTCCGCCGCTGGTCGACGGTTTCGAGGGGGCCTTCGCGCGGGGGGTGGCGGGCGAGTTCGACGCCGCGTACGCACGGGCGGCGAGGGCGCTGGTGGAGTCGGGGCACGGCGACGCGGTGGTCAGGCTCGGCTGGGAGCCGAACAACCGGGCCATCGGCGCGTGGCAGGCGACGGACGACCCCGCGGGCTACGCGGCCCTGTTCCGGCACGTCGTCGACGTGTTCCGCGCGACGCCGGGAGCGCACTTCACGTTCGAACTGTCGAGCGCGCTCGGTGTACAGCCCGGCCGGCGGCTGCGCGCCTTCGCCGACTACTACCCGGGGGACGGATACGTCGACTGGCTGGGCATGAACGCCTATGACCTCAAGTGGGGCGCCCCCGCGGTGTCCCCCGCCGACCGCTGGTCCTGGATCCGGTCCCAGGAATTGGGCCTCGACGCCCATGTCGCCTTCGTCCGCGCGCGGGGGAAGCGCAATGTGTGCTCCGAGTGGGGCCTGTACCGCCGCGGAGACGCGTTCGCGGGCGGCGGTGACGACCCGTATTACGTCGATCGAATGGCCGAGTACTTCTCCTGGGGCGACGTCGCATATCAGTCGTACTTCGACCATGACTGGGGCGGTGGGACGCTGTCGGAGTTCCCCGCGGGGCAGGACGTGTACGTGGAGCGGTTCGGGTGATCACGCGCAGACCGCCGCGCACCGGTGGTGCCACAACTCCTGGGGCCGCCTCCCCGCACTTCTCGAACGCATGCGCCCATGACGCGTGTACACAAAGCTCGGCCGCCGGTCCGGCGTACGCGGCCCGACCTCACACATACGTGTGACCTCGGCGGATTACGCCGTTCGAAAGCCGGAACAGACCCGAACCGGGCAGAGTCCCTTGCATCCCCTCGCGTGACACCCGCCGAACAGCCCATTCCTCGCATTAGTCTTATAAAAATGGTTACGTATTCCCATACTCTCGGCCCACGTTTCCCGAGAACGCTCCGCATATCGGCTTGCCCGGGCCGTCCGCATTCCGCTGTCCGTTCGGGTGGAGCGTGGGGCCATTTCACTTCTCATTCCTGGAGAAACACATGCGCGTTGCCGTTACCGGTGGCGGTGGTTTCCTTGGTTCGCACCTGTGCGAAGCGCTTTTGCGGCGCGGCGACTCGGTGGTCTGCCTGGACAATTTCTCGACGGGCGACCCCGCGAACATCGCACACCTCCTGTCCGACCCGTCCTTCGAATTCCAGCCCGCGGACGTGAGCCTGTCCGTGGAGGTCACCGGCCGCGTGGACGCCGTTGCCCACCTGGCGTCCCCGGCCTCCCCGCCCGACTACCTGCGCCAGCCGCTGGAGACCCTCGCGGTCGGCAGCCGCGGCACCGAGAACGCGCTGCGTCTGGCCCTGCGTCATGACGCCCGCTTCATCCTCGCGTCGACGAGCGAGATCTACGGCGATCCCCTGGTCCACCCGCAGGAGGAGGCGTACTGGGGCAACGTCAACTCCATCGGTCCGCGCAGCGTCTACGACGAGGCGAAGCGGTACGCCGAGGCGGTCTCCGCCGCCTACCGCCGCACACACGGCCTCAGTGTCGGCATCGCACGGATCTTCAACACCTACGGCCCGAGGATGCGCCCGCACGACGGGCGTGTGGTGTCCAGCTTCATCACCCAGGCCCTGACCGGTGAACCGCTCACCATCTACGGCGACGGCGGGCAGACCCGTAGCTTCTGCTTCGTGGACGACCTGATCCGCGGTCTCGTCGCGCTCCTCGACTCGTCCGAGATGGGCCCGTTCAACCTCGGCAACCCGGTCGAACGCACCGTCACCGAACTCGCCGAGATCGTGCTGGCGATGACCGGCTCGCCCTCCGAGGTGAAGCACCATCCGCTGCCCGTCGACGACCCGGTCCGCCGCCGCCCGGTGATCACCCGCGCCCGCGACGTACTGGGCTGGGAACCGGAGATCGACATCACCGAGGGCCTGCGCAGGACCGTCGCGTATTTCGGCGCCCGCCCGGACCGGCTCGGCACGTCGGCCGCGGCGATCCGCGGCGGCCAGAGCGAGACGGTCCCGCTCGCCGCGGTGAAGACCACGGCCACCGCACAGCAGGCGATCCCCAGCCCCTCGGCCGCCGTCACCGGCGTGGCGTCCGCCACCTCGCCCGGGCTGCCCGCCTCGGCAGGCTGACCCCCTCTCCTCCCCCACACCCGACGGCCCGCTGTCGCACCATCTGGAGAAGTTGCTGCCATGACGTCGTTGGAGCAGGGTCCCGCCCTCGGGACCGGAACCGTCCAGGATTTCCCGCGGCCCTCCCCGGCTCCCGGGTCACCGGAGGAATGGGATGCGCTGGGCGAGGAGATCCGCGCCCTGTCGAAGGGTTCGGTGGCCTCCATCGGCCCGGACGGACCCGTCCTCACCAGGCCGTCGCACCGGCTGACCGCCCTCCCCTCCAGTTTCGTGCGGGCGTTCTCACGCTACGACCGCCTCCTCGTCGCCCTGCTGTCCCTCGGCTGGGCGGCCTGCCTGGTCTGGTTCTGGGCCTGGTGGCTCCAGCCCTCCCACCGCATCGGCTGGCTGGGCATGGTCATCAACAGCGCTCTGCTGCTGTACCTGACCTACCAGCCGGTGCACTTCCTCATCGCGCTGATTCGTATGCGGCGCTTCGACCCGGCCGTCGAGGTGCCCGCCGTCCGCACCGCGTTCGTGGTGACCCGGGCTCCGTCCGAGGGCTGGGACATCGCCCGCGCCACCCTGGAGGCGATGCTCGACCAGGACTTCCCGCACGCCTACGACGTGTGGCTGTGCGACGAGGACCCCACCGAGGAGATCACGGACTGGTGCCGGGCCCACGGTGTCGGTGTCTCCTGCCGACGGGGCCGCACCGACTACCACCGGGCCGACTGGCCCCGGCGCACACGCTGCAAGGAGGGCAATCTGGCCTTCTTCTACGACCACTGGGGCTACGCCCGCTACGACGTGGTCGCCCAGCTCGACTGCGACCACGTCCCGGGCACCCGGTACCTCGCCGAGGTCGTCCGCCCCTTCGCCGACCCGGCCATCGGCTACGTCGCGGCCCCCAGCGTCTGCGACTCGAACGCCGACGAGTCCTGGGCGGCCCGCGGCCGGCTGCAGCGCGAGGCCATGTTCCACGGCCCCGTGCAACTGGGCCACTCCGCCGGCCTCGCCCCGGTGTGCATCGGCTCGCACTACGCCGTCCGCACCCAGGCGCTGCAGGACATCGGCGGTCTCGGCCCCGAACTCGCCGAGGACTTCTCGACCACCTTCCTGCTCACCTCGGCCGGCTGGCAGGGCGCGTTCGCGATCGACGCGGAGGCGCACGGCGAGGGTCCTCTCACCTTCGGTGCCATGATCACCCAGGAATTCCAGTGGTCCCGCAGCCTGGCCGTCATGCTCCTGGGCATGCTGCCACGCCACCTCGGCCGCATGTCCCTCAAACTGCGGATCCGCTTCGGTGCGGCGCTGATGTACTACCCGCTCCTCGCCATGGCCGTCATCACGGGCCTCCTGCTCCCGCCGATCGCCGCGATCACCGGTGCTCCCTGGATCAACGTCAACTACTTCGAGTTCCTGGCGCGCTTCTGGAGCATGTCCGTCTGGCTGATCCTGCTGACGCTGTTCTGCCGCCGCCGCGGCCTGATGCGCCCCAAGGACTCCGCGGTCTTCAGCTGGGAGATCTGGCTCTTCGGGCTCTCCCGCTGGCCGTACGTCGCATGGGGAGTACTGGCCGCCGTGACGCAGAGGCTGCGGCCTCGTCAGATCACCTTCAAGGTGACGCCGAAGAAGCGCGACGGCCTGGATCCGCTCCCGCTGCGCGCCGTCGCCCCGTACCTGCTGATCACGACGTTCCTGTCGGGCTCGGCTCTGGTCGGCCAGTTCACGGGTCCCGCCGTCGGCTACGTCTTCCTCTGCATCCTCGGTTCCGCCTCGTACACCGCCGTGACGCTCGCGATCGGCGGGCTGCACGTCAGGGAGACGGCACGCTCAACCGGTGCCTCGGCCTTCCGGACGCTGCGCACGGCCGCGCTTCCGCTCGTCGCCGGCCTGCTGACCCTGCTTCCCCTTGCGCTCGCCGTCGCTGTCTTCCCCACCTATCTCACCGGCTTCTACGCCTGGTGACGGCCCCCGCGGCCGATCGAGAAACGAGGTTCCCGTGCCCCAAACCGTCCTGGTGACCGGCGGCGCCGGTTTCATCGGAAGCCACACCTGCGTCGAACTCCTCCGCTCCGGCCACGAGGTCGTCGTGCTCGACGACCACTCCAACAGCTCTCCCGAAGCCCTCGAACGCGTCGCGAAGATCGCGGGGCGCCCGGTCGCCGCGACCCACATCGCGGACGTGCGTGACCGGCGGGCCCTGGACGCCGTCTTCATGAGCCACCCGATCGACGCGGTGATCCACTTCGCCGCGAAGAAGGCCGTCGGCGAGTCGGTCCGCATCCCGCTCGCGTACTACGACGTCAACGTCGGCGGCACCACGGCCCTGGTCTCGGCCATGCACGACCACGGGGTGCACCGGCTGGTGTTCTCGTCCTCCTGCTCCGTCTACGGCGACGCGACCACGGTCCCGCTGACCGAGGACTCCCCGACCGCGCCGACCAACCCGTACGCCACCACCAAGTGGACCTGCGAGCAGGTCCTGGCGGACCTGTGCCGGCACGTGCCCGGACTGCGCGTGCTCGCGCTGCGGTACTTCAACCCGGCCGGCGCCCACCCCACCGGGCTGCTCGGCGAGGATCCGCGCGGCGTGCCGAACAACATCATGCCCTTCCTCACCCAGATCGCCGTGGGCCGTCGCGACGAGCTGAGCGTGTTCGGCGACGACTACCCGACGCCCGACGGCACCGGGGTGCGCGACTACATCCACGTCGTGGACGTCGCCGAGGGACACCGCGCGGCCCTCGACCACATCGACGACGCCCCCGGCATGCGGGTCTTCAACCTCGGCACCGGGCACGGGGCGTCCGTCCTGGAGCTGGTGCGCACCTTCGAGAGGGTTTCGGGACGGCCGATCCCGCACCGCGTCACCGAGCGCCGGCCCGGCGACGTCGCGGAACTCGTCGCCGATCCGGCGAAGGTCACCGCGGCCTGGGGCTGGAGCGCGCGGCGCGACCTGACCGCGATGTGCCGCGACGCGTGGAACTTCCAACAGCAGAACCCGCACGGCTACGCCCCCGTCCCGAACACCCCCTCCCCTCTCCCCGCGTCCTCGCCCAGACAGGAGACCAGCACATGCAGCTGACCGTCATCGGTACGGGATACCTCGGAGCCGTGCACGCCGCTTGCATGGCCGACATCGGACACGACGTGCTCGGTGTCGATGTCGACAGCGAGAAGATCACGGCCCTCATCGAAGGGCGACCGCCCTTCTACGAACCGGGTTTCGACGATGTCCTGACCCGGGCGCTCGCCTCCGGACGCCTGCGCTTCACCACCAGCCTGCGCGAGGCGGCGGCGCACGGCGAGGTCCACTTCATCTGCGTGGGCACCCCGCAGCAGGCCGGCTCCCTCGCGGCCGACATGCGGTACGTGGACGCGGTCGTCGACGGGCTCGTGCCGCACCTGCCCGCTTCGTGCCTGCTCGTCGGCAAGTCCACTGTCCCGGTCGGCACGACTGCCCGTCTGACCTCCCGCATCGCGGATCTCGCCCCGGAGGGGGTGCGGGCGGAGGTGGCGTGGAACCCCGAATTCCTGCGGGAGGGCTTCGCGGTCGAGGACACGCTGCGGCCGGACAGGCTCGTCGCGGGCATCACCAGCCGGGAGGCCGACGAAACGCTGCGCCGGGTGTACGCGCCGATGCTGGAGGCGGGTGTCCCCTACATCAGCACCGACCCGAGCACAGCCGAACTGGTGAAGGTCGCGGCCAACTCCTTCCTCGCCACGAAGATCTCCTTCATCAACGCGATGGCCGAGGTCTGCGACGCCGCGGGAGCGGACGTGGCCACCCTCGCCGACGCCCTCGGCCACGACACCCGGATCGGCCGGCGGTTCCTGAACGCCGGTCTGGGCTTCGGCGGTGGCTGCCTGCCCAAGGACATCCGGGCGTTCACCGCCCGCGCGGAGGAGCTCGGCGTCGGTCCGGCGATCGCGTTCCTCCACCAGGTCGACGAGATCAACGAACGCCAGCGGACCCGTACCGTCGCGCTCGCCCGTCAGATGGCCGGCGGCGACCTGACCGGCCGTCGGGTGGCCGTCCTGGGCGCCACGTTCAAGCCGGACAGCGACGACGTGCGCGATTCGCCGGCATTGGCGGTCGCCATGTCACTGCACCGGCAGGGCGCCGACGTCCGGGTCCACGACCCGGAGGGCACCGCAAACGCGCGCCTCGCCCATCCGGAACTGCGCTGCAGCTCAGACCTGCTGACGGTCTGTCAGGGGGCGGAGATCGTCCTCCACCTCACCGAGTGGGGCCAGTACCGCGAGGTGGACCCGGTGAAGCTGGCGCGTGTGGTCCGCCGGCCGGTCCTCATCGACGGGCGGAACGCGCTTTCGCACGACACGTGGCGGGCCGCCGGCTGGACCGTCAAGGCACTGGGGCGCCCGGCGTCGCCGGGCCTGCCGTCGGCCGCCCGGGCCGGGGAGCCGCTGCGGGCCTTGATCGCGCCCATGGCCGCCGAACCGGGCCGGACCGCGGCCATGGCCGCGGCGCTGCCGACCGGCCGGGGATAGACCCGCCTCCGGCTCTGCCCTGCGCTCATGGTCCTCGGCCATGCGCGCGGGGCAGAGCCATTTCCCGCCCGGCACTCCCGCGGCAGCGGTCGGCGCGGTGAGGTGCTTCTCCGACGGCTGCCGGCAGAACGGCGTCCGGACGCGCGGATGTCACCGGCCCCGGCGGCGGTCCACACGTGGAGGGTGGACCGCCGCGACCCGGTCGGCTCCCGGTGCTCGCGGTACTCGGCTCAGCCGGTGGTGGGCGTCTGCGCGGCCCCGGCCTTCGGCGACCGCGGGACCCGGTTGCCGAAGTAGTCGACGGAGCCCAGATCGACGCCCAACACCTGTGGGCCGAGGCCGAGGGGAACCTCGCCCTCGCAGTGCGGCACCAGGCTCCCGGGGCCGGCCCCGCTGGCGACCGGGTCGGCCAGACCGGGCAGGCACGGGTCGTCGCTGGAGCCGGTCGGCTCGCCGTCGAGCATTTCCTGGAGGGAGTCCGTACGCCAGTCGTCCAGCGCCGTGAAGCGCTGCGCTCCCCAATCGAGCGACCAGGGGCCCGTGCTGTAGTAGTCGTTCCCCTGGAGGCGCAGCGTGCCGGGGCCGTACGACGACTGGGCCGCGACCAGGGGGCCGCCGTCGGTCGCGAAGATGTTGTTGTGGACCCGCACGCCGCGCATGCCGTCCTGAAGCCGCAGTGCGGGCGGCCGGTTCCCCACGGCCTCCGCGGAGGCCAGGTCTTCCGTCCGCATCACGACCGTGTTGTGGTAGATGTCCAGGTTCCTCATGCGTGCGCCGTAAGCGACGATGCCGCCGTACTCGGGCAGCTTCCGCGCGTCGTCCCAGCTCATGTTGAAGCGGACGACATTGTTCTTGTGGGCGCCGGTGGGCTTGCCGGAGTAGACGAGGAAGCCCGGCCCGTCGTTGCCGTACGCGAGGTTGTACTGCATGACCGACCGCGAAACGTTGTTGTCGAGCCCGAATCCGCCGCCGTCGACGCGCGAGCCGGTGCGGTTGCGGTACGACCTGTTGTTCTCCAGCACCACACGGGTGGAGTCGTACACCCAGATGCCCTCGGGGCCCTCCTCGGCGTCTGCCGCCGACCTCGAGCCGTTGTCGTGGGCCACCGAGCGCATCACCCTCGCGTCGCGGACGCTGCCGAGCACGACACCGCTGCCGGTGTTGCGCGTGTCGCTGTCCGGGTCGCCGGCGTTGGAGTACGCCTTGACCCGGTCGATCCGGAGTCCGGTGTGTGCGTAGGCCGGCCGTTCGGCCTCGAACCCGGGCCCGTAGAAGACGAGTCCGGCCTCGAGGTTGTGATGCACGGAGACGTCTGTGACGCGCACGTCGCTGTAGCCGTCGACAGCGCCCTTTTCCGCGCCGACGCTGATCCCGTTCTGGAATCCCGTGGCCTCGACGTTCGTGATCCTGACGTGGTCGAGTCGCCGGACGCCCGGGAGCCTGGCGCGGAAGGCGATCCCGACCCCTTCCCGCAGCGCCTTTCGGTCGCCGACCAGCGAGACGTTCCTGATCTCCACCCCGGCGGTGTCGTGCACGGTGATGCCGGACGTACCGCGCGGGGCGATCGTGGCCCGGCCGGCACCGTACGACTCGATCACGACCGGCTCGGTCGAGCTGCCAGCCTCACCCTTCTCCAGGGTGACGCTGCCCCGGAACCGCTCGCCGCCCTTGAGCCGGAGCCGGTCACCGGGCTGGAAGCGCACTCCGTTCGCGTGGTCGAGGGTCCGCCAGGGCTTCTCGGGCGACATGCCGTCGTTCTCGTCGTCACCGTCGTGGCTCACGTAGAAGACGTACGGACCCCCACCGGCCGGGCGGGCCTGCCGGTAGACACCGGGCACATCACACCCTGTAAGCATCAGAAGCACTGCGGCCGAGACACCAGCGGCTGTCCTCGTCGTCCGGCTCCGCTTCACCGCGTTCAAGCGCACCCCTTAGGGACGTTCCGTGTCGCATCAAGCGCACAAACCGACAGACTGCCAGAAAAGGTGCATTGAAACGCCGATGGCAGCTCGGCATCCGAGTCATGTGTGCTCACTCATCCGTGGCGGTGATCCACCGGTCCGGGCCATCCGCACACAGCCGATGGGGTCCGCGCCGTGCGGAGCGTCCGGCCGGGCCGGACAGCTGGGACGCGCTCGGCGCGCCGCCGGGGCGACGGTGGGCCTGCGTGAAAAATGGGCCATCCGTCGAGTGAGGAAAGGTGTGAGTGATGGCCGCGGAATCCGAGGGCACCCCGTGCTGGGCCGACGGTACGTTCGGCGACCTGGAGGGGGCGAAGCGCTTCTACGGTGAGCTCCTGGGCTGGACGTACGACGACTCGATGCCGGAGTACGGCAACTACACCCAGGCCTATGCGGACGGCCGGAGGGCCGCCGCGCTGTCGCCCCCCATGCCGGGTCAGGAGGCACCGAACGCCTGGTGCCTGTACCTCGCTTCACCGGACGCGGCCGCCACCGCCGCGAAGATCCGCGAACACGGGGGCGAGGTGCTGGTGGAGCCGATGCAGGTCGGCGACTTCGGAACGATGGTGCTGGCCGCCGACCCCGGCGGGGCGGCCTTCGGGGTGTGGCAGGCGGGCAGCCACGAGGGCTTCGAGGCGCAGGCGGTGCCCGGCGCCTACAGCTGGGCCGAGGTCTACACCCGGGCCCCGGAGAAGGCGGACGCCTTCTTCTCCGCCGTCTTCGGGTACGGGGTGAAGCACCTGGACGACGATGCGATCGACTTCTCGCTCTACGACCTGGGCGCGGACCCGGTGCTCGGCCGGATGAAGATGGGGGAGGAATTCCCCTCCGGGGTGCCGGCCCATCTGAACGTGTACTTCTCCGTCGCGGACTGCGACGCGGCGGTGGAGAAGGCGAAGTCGCTCGGGGCGGAGCTCCGCTTCGGCCCGATGACCATCCCGTTCGGCCGGTTCGCCTCCCTGACGGACCCGCAGGGGGCGGTGTTCTCGCTGATCGACCCGACGACGACCGGCGGCGAGATGCCGAGCGTCACGGACGCCTCCTGAGGAGTTCCGCAGCCCTGGCCCCGAAGGGGGCCAGGGTCTTCCGTTCGGGCACGCGAGCCCAGCATGATCCGAACGAGAGGCCCTAGGGCTGCGGATCGTGCGCGTCGTACCGTGCGAAGCCGCGCCAGCGCAGCCCCAGCAGGGTCACCACCAGTACGCACGCGATGCCGCCGCCGGTCACGGCCACGGCCGGGGACGTCAGGTCGGCGACCGAGCCGGCCACGAGGTCGCCGAGCCGTGGGCCGCCTGCCACCACGACGATGAACACGCCCTGCAGCCGGCCCCGCATGTCGTCCGGCACCGCCGCCTGGAGCATGGTGTTGCGGAAGACCATCGAGATCGAGTCCGCGCACCCGGCGACCGCGAGCAGCACCAGCCCCGGCCAGAGCTCCCGGGTGAGCCCGAACACGGCGATGGCCCCGCCCCAGCAGCCCACCCCGATCAGCACCGCGAGTCCGTGCCGCCGGATCCGGCCCAGCCACCCGGAGAACACGCTGCCGAGCAGGGCTCCCAGCGCCGGGGCGGCGACCAGGAGCCCGGTGGTCGTGGCGTCGCCGCCGAACCAGACCACCGCGACGACCGGGAAGAGGGCGCGCGGGTGGGCGAGCACCATGGCGCTCAGATCGGTGAAGAAGGTCATCCGCAGATTGGGCCTGGTGCCGAGGAAACGCAGCCCGTCCAGCACCGACGCCCGCCGGGCGCCCTTCTCCCCCTCCGCCCGGTCGGGCAGCATTGAGGGCAGCCGCCACATCGCGTACAGGGAGGCGGTGAAGGTGACGGCGTCGACGGTGTACGCCGCCCGGTAGCCCCACCAGCCGACGATGAGACCGCCGAGCATCGGCCCGGCCAGGCCGCCCGTGGTGAAGGTCATGGCGTTGAGCGCGTGGGCGGCGGGCAGCTGTCCGGGCGGGAGCAGCCGGGCGATCATCGCGCTGCGGGCAGGTGAGTTGAGCGCGAAGCACACGGCCTGGAGGGCGACGACGGCGTAGAGCAGCCCCACGTGTTCGACCCCGGCGAAGGTCACCGCGGCCAGCACCACCGAGAGCACGAACGACCCGGTCGCGCTGACGAGTCCCAGCTTGCGCCGGTCGACGGTGTCCGCGACGGCCCCGCTGTACAGCCCGAGGAGCACCAGCGGTACGAGCGAGCAGAGACCGATGAGGCCCACCGAGAACGCGGACCCGGTGATGTCGTAGACCTGGAGGGAGACGGCCAGCGCCGTCATGCCCTGCCCGATCCAGGAAACGGTGTTCCCGAACCAGAGCCGCCGGTAGTCGGGCGAGGAGCGCAGCGGCGTCAGGTCGGCGAGTATGCGCGTGCGAGGTACACCTTGTTCGGCTGTTTCGGTCACACGGGATGGTAGCCACCTCGCCGGGCGCGGTGTGGTCCCCCGTGTCCGGACCGGTCCCTGAACGGGCTTGACCTGCGGTGTCGCGGCGTGAAGTAGGGTGACGACCGTATAGAGGGAGCGTGTGCGTTGGCAGTTCGGGTCACCATGGCCGATGTCGCCCGAGCGGCGGGGGTGTCGACGGCGACCGTGTCCTACGTCCTCTCGGGCAAGCGGGCCGTCGCGGAGGAGACCAGGCGAGTGGTCGAGGCGGCCATAGCCCAGCTGGGATTCTCCGTCAACACGGTGGCGCGGAGCCTGCGGACCGGCCGGTCGAGCATTGTTGCACTGGTCGTCCCGGATCTCTCGAACCCCTTCTACGCCCAACTCGCGGCCTCCCTCCAGGAAGAACTGCGGACGCTCGGTCTCCACGTCATGGTCTGCGACACGAAGGCGGACCGGGACGAGGAGAGGGCGTATCTGCGGGAGGCGGTCCAACAGCGGTTCGCGGGTGTCGTGATCACTCCGTTCCGGCTGGTGGCGAAGGACTTCCAGACCCTGTCCGAGGCGGGTATCCCGGCGGTCGTCAGTGCCGACCTGCCGTTCGGGGAGACGGACCTGGTGACGCCGGACGCGCGGGCCGCCATGCGCGCGGCACTGACGGAGGTGACGCAGGCGGGCCGGCGGCGCATCGCCATGATCGCCGGCCCCCGGGACGCCACCGGCGGCGACCCGCGGCTGGAGCTGCTGCGAACGCTGGCCGTCCAGTTCGGCATCACGCTCCCCGGCCGGCTCGTGGTGCGGGGTGAGCACACCCGGGAGGCGGGAGCGGCGGGCTTCGCGCACCTGATGGGGATGAAGTACCGGCCGGACGCGGTCTTCTGCGCCAACGACGCGGTCGCGATCGGCGCGATGGACAAGGCGGAGGAACAGGGCATCGGCATCCCCGGCGATGTGGCGCTGATCGGCCACGACGACGCGTCGTTCGCGTCACTGGTGCGTCCGCGTCTGACCACGGTCCGGTATCCGGCCGTCGACGTGGGCAAAGCCGCGGCACGGCTCCTCATCGAGCGCCTCAACGGACGCGTCGCCCGGAAAACCGTGCACGTCAAGGCGGAGTTCGTCTCGCGCGGGACCGTCTGAGCCGCTTCACCCGCCCGGCCCGCCCGCCTGCCCGTGACCCGCGCGCGGGTCA
>NZ_MAPV01000069.1 GCF_001700505.1 Streptomyces mutomycini | reverse complement strand
ACCCCAGGCCCTCGGCGGCCGCACCAGCCCCATGAAACCGGCCCGGTCCTGACACGCAGGTCCGGCCGCCGGAACCGCTCGCCCCTTTTCCGGCTTCGTACGCGGCCGCGTACACGGGACCGCTCGCGGCCCGTTCGCCGGATCCGTAACTCTTCCTGTCCTTAGGTGGCTACTCCCATGTCGAAAACAGCCGGCACACTTCCGGATCCCAGTCGCTGGAAAGCGCTGGCCTTCATCGCCCTCGCCCAGTTGATGGTCGTGCTCGACGCGACCATCGTGAACATCGCCCTGCCCTCGGCCCAGACCGATCTGGGCATCTCCGACGGCAACAAGCAGTGGGTGATCACCGCGTACGCCCTCGCGTTCGGCGGGCTCCTGCTCTTCGGCGGACGCATCGCCGACCTCTGGGGCCGTAAGCGGACCTTCCTCGTCGGCCTGATCGGCTTCGCCCTGGCCTCCGCGCTCGGTGGCGCTGCCACCGGCGAGGCCATGATGTTCGGCTCGCGCGCCCTGCAGGGTGTCTTCGGAGCCCTGCTCGCGCCGGCCGCGCTCTCGCTGCTCGCGGTGATGTTCACCGACGCCAAGGAGCGTGCCAAGGCCTTCGGTATCTACGGGGCCATCGCCGGTGGCGGTGGCGCGGTCGGCCTGATCCTGGGCGGCTTCCTCACCGAGTACCTGAACTGGCGCTGGACGTTCTTCGTCAACATCCCGTTCGCCGTCGTTGCGGCCGCGGGCGCCTACTTCGTCATCCGGGAACCGGCCGGCGGCCGTAACCGTTCCCCGCTCGACATCCCCGGCGTCGTCCTGTCCACGCTGGGACTGGTGGCCCTGGTCTACGCCTTCACCCGCGCCGAGTCGGCCGGCTGGTCGGACTCGCTGACCATCGGCATGTTCGTCGCCGCCGGTGTGCTGCTGCTGGCCTTCGTGGCCACCGAGTCGCGCGTGAAGTCGCCGCTGCTGCCCCTGCGCGTCCTGATGGAGCGCAACCGCGGCGGGGTCTACCTCTCGCTGGGCCTCGCCATCATCGCGATGTTCGGGCTCTTCCTGTTCCTGACGTACTACCTGCAGGTGGTCAAGGGCTACTCGCCGGTCAGGACCGGCTTCGCGTTCATGCCGATGATCGTGGGCATGATCACCGGTTCTACGCAGATCGGCGCGCGCCTGATGACCCGGGTCCCGCCGCGGCTGCTGATGGGCCCCGGCTTCCTGGTGGCGGCCGTCGGCATGCTGCTGCTGACCCAGCTGGACATCGACACCTCCTACGCGGCCGTCATCCTGCCCGGTCAGCTGCTGCTCGGCCTGGGTATGGGTACGGCGTTCATGCCGGCCATGTCGCTCTCCACGCACGGCATCGAGCCGCGCGACGCGGGTGTGGCCTCCGCGATGGTGAACACCTCTCAGCAGGTCGGCGGTGCCATCGGCACGGCGCTGCTCAACACCATCGCCGCCGGTGCCACCACCGCGTACATCGCCGATCACGCCGCCGGTGGCGGTGACCCGAAGCTGCTCCAGCTGCAGGCCATGGTCAGCGGTTTCGCCGCCGCCATCTGGTGGGCGGTCGGCATCCTGGTCGCCGCATCGGCGATCGCGGTGACCCTGATCAACACCGGACGGCCGGGCAGCGGTGCGGCCGACGGCCCGGGGGACCTGGCGGACGGGTTCGAGGGCGAGCTCAAGATCCCGGTCGTCGCACACTGAGCGGGGCGCCGGGCCGGTCGTCCGGTCCGGCGCCGGACCGGGCGGCGTGAGGCCCGACGGCCTCCGGCGCACGCACGGTCATGTCTGCCCTGGTTCCGCTCAGCGGAGCCAGGGCAGATCCGCGTCCATGTCCTCCGGCTGCAGACCGGTGGCGATGACCTGCATGATCTCGCCGAGGCTCTGCACCTGCTGGGGGCTGAGCCTCGCGAACATCGCCTGGCGTACGGCTTCGACGTGTCCCGGCGCCGACCGCGCCAGCATGTCGTAGCCCTCGTCGGTGAGGACCGCGTTCTGGCCGCGCTTGTCGGAGGGGCAGTCCTCGCGGCGGACCCAGCCGTTCTTCTCCAGCCGGGCGACGGCGTGCGAGAGGCGGGAGCGGGTGATCTTGGCGTCCTTGGCCAAGTCGGTCATGCGCTTCCGCCGCCGGGGGGCCTGGGAGAGGTTGACGAGCAGCCCGTAGTAGACGTGCGGCATCCCGGCGTCGCGCTGCAACTGGCGGTCGAGGTGGTCCTCCATCAGCGTGGTGGCGTGGAGGTAGGCGCGCCACACGCTCTGCTCTTCGTCGGTGAGCCACCGGGGCCCGCCGGGTGATGCCGTGGTCATGTACTCCACTGTACGACCTTTTCTTGAAAGTTTAACTAGATAGAGCTAAGGTCTCCGGTAGTTGGAACTTGAAGATTCAAAGACGTGCTTCCGTGGAGCCCGTCGGTCGAATCCCCGTGCTTGCGCAGATGCCCGTTCCCGGTACCTGTAGTGAACACACATACCTTGATCGGCAGAGGATTGGGAGTGCCATGACAGTCACCGCGGAACGTATGCCCGCCCTCTACCTCTCGCACGGCGCCCCGCCGCTCGCCGACGACCCGGTATGGCCCGGGGAGCTGGCCGCATGGTCGGCCGGGCTTCCGCGCCCCAAGGCGATCCTGATGGTCTCCGCGCACTGGGAAGAGGCGCCGCTCGCCCTCGGCGCCGTCGAGACGGTGCCGCTGGTCTACGACTTCTGGGGTTTCCCCGAGCACTACTACCAGGTGCGGTACGCCGCCCCGGGCGCCCCGCGGCTCGCGGACGACGTCCGCAAGCTGCTGCGCGGCGCCGGGACCCCGGTCCAGGACATCCCCGACCGTGGCCTCGACCACGGGGCGTACGTGCCGCTGGTCGAGATGTTCCCGGCCGCCGACATCCCCGTCCTCCAGATCTCGATGCCGACGCTCGACCCGCAGAAGCTGATGGCCATCGGCCGAAAGCTCGCCCCGCTGCGCGACGAAGGGGTGCTGATCGTCGGGAGCGGCTTCTTCACGCACAACCTGGCGGCGCTGAGGCACGCCGGCGCCGGCACCCCCGGCTGGTCGGCGGAGTTCGACGACTGGGGGAACCGGGCGCTCCAGGCCCAGGACATCGACTCCCTGCTGGACTTCGAGCACGCCTCACCGGCGGGCAGGCTGGCCCACCCCCGCACCGAGCACTTCGCGCCGCTGTTCGTCACCCTCGGTGCGGCCGAGGCCGAGCTCGGTCAGGGCCGCAGTGTCATCGACGGCTTCTGGATGGGGCTGGCGAAGCGGTCGGTGCAGTTCGGCTGATGAGCGGCTTCTCGTACCAGGACACGTCCCAGTACCGGCCGAACTTCCGGCCCACCTCCGTGTACGTGCCGACGTGGCGGAAGCCGAAGGCGTCATGCAGTCGGACCGACGGCTCGTTGGGCTGCGCGATCGCGGCGTAGGCGCGGTGGACGTCCTCGTCGGCCAGGGCCTCGAACAGAGCCTTGTAGAGGATCGTGCCGATCCCGCGGCCCGTGGTGCCGGGGTCGACGTACACGCTCACCTCGACCGACGTGCTGTACGCCGCCTTCGGGCGGTACGGGCTGCTGGTCGCATACCCGAGGACATACGGCGCGTCGTGCCGGGTACCCGGGTCCAGAGCAACCAGGAGCCTGTGAGGGCCGTCTTCCGGGTGGGAGCGCAACCAGGGCAGACGTTCCTCCGGAGTGAAGGCGGTCATGTCGAATGTGAGCGCGGTCTCACGGACGTAATGGTTGTAGATGTCCGTGAGGGCCCGCAGGTCGGCTTCAACGCCCGGTCTGACCTGCACTTCTGTGGGTATCTGCAACAGATGTCCTCCTTCGGGGGGCGACAGGGTACTGCATGATCTCGAAAGCGAATGGGCGCCGTGGGAATTCTGTCCGGATTCCAGTCGTTGTTTCCATCGGATGCAGGGCACCCGGGAGGGTGTCGCGACCTACTCAGCAAGGGAGCACGCATGGCAACCCGTGCCGTCGCCCGTCGTTCGTCCGCCAGCACCGGCGGGACCAACCGGGCAAGCAGTGTTCGCGCCGTGGGCGGGGAGATCGCCGATCGCGACCTGGTCGGCATGTACCTCGACGAGATCGCCCGCACACCGCTGCTCGACGCCGCCAAGGAGGTCGAGCTCTCACAGACGATCGAGGCGGGCGTCTTCGCCCAGCAGATCCTCGACGGAGTGGTGGAGAGCGAAGCCGGCGGAGCGAAGCGTGAGGAGCTGGAGGCGCTGGTCGCCGAGAGCGAGCGCGCCAAGGACATATTCATCCGCTCCAACCTCCGGCTCGTCGTTGCCGTGGCCAGGCGCTACCCGAGGGCGGGCCTGCCCCTGCTCGACCTGATCCAGGAGGGGAACGCGGGCCTGGTGCGCGCGGTCGAGAAGTTCGACTACGCCAAGGGCTTCAAGTTCTCCACGTACGCCACGTGGTGGATCCGGCAGGCCATCACCCGCTCCATCGCGGACCAGTCCCGCACGATCCGGCTCCCCGTCCACCTCGTGGAGGAGCTCGGCAGGATCCGGCGCGTGCAGCGCGAATTCAACCGCGAGCACGGGCGCGACCCGGAGCACGCGGAGATCGCCGCCGAGCTCGACTCCAGCACCGAGCGCGTCGGCAACGTCCTGGACTGGGCCCGCGACCCGGTCAGCCTCAACATGTCGGTGGACGACGACGGCGACACCCAGTTCGGGGATCTGCTGGAGGACACCTCCGCCGTGTCACCCGAGCAGTCCGTGATGACCCTGCTGCGCAGTGAGGAGCTCGAGGACCTGATCGGCAAGCTCGACAACCGCACCGCCTCGATCATCAAGATGCGTTACGGGATCGAGGACGGCCGCGAGCGGACCCTCACCGAGGTGGGCAAGCAGCACGGTCTGACGCGGGAGCGTATCCGCCAGATCGAGAAGCACGCATTGCTCGAATTGAAGCGAATGGCTCACGACACGGGCTTTGACGCTGCGGCATGAGCCGATAACCCGTAATCTCACCATCAAGCCGGTTCGCACCGGCCCGACGACCGGTCTCCTTCCGGTCCCATGAGCTGAGTCCCGGCGCCCACCCCCCCCGGCGCCGGGGCTCATTCATGTCCGGCCGGTGTTCCCTGTGCCCGCCCCGTCTTCCGCAGGGGCGACGCGGCGCGGGAAAGGCGCGCGCCCAGGACACCGAGGTGCTCCACCAGCTCCGGCGGGCCGTGCGCCTCGAACGCGCAGTCCACCAGGGCGAGCCGCAGGGCCACCCACTCCAGCGAGCTCATGGAGCTCGCACGCAGCCGGCATCGGTGTTCCCCGCTCGGCTCCAGCGCGCCGAGCTCCGCGGGCAGCCGGGCGCCCACGAAGTCGGCCGGCGCCTCGAACGTCACATCGATGTGCAGCTCCGGCTGTGTGCGGGACCTCGACCGGGCGAGGAGCTCCGCTCCGTCCTCGCTCTCCGCGGGCAGTTCACGCGGGGTGAAGCGGGCCCCGGTGGCGAAGGGCTCACTCACCCGGTCCACCCGGAAGGTGCGCCAGTCCTCGCGCTCCAGGTCGTACGCCACGAGATACCAGCGGCTGCCCGTGCTCACGAGCCGGTACGGCTCGGCCTGCCGCTTCGAGGCGGCGCCGTCCCTCGCCCGGTAGCCGAAGCGCAGCCGCTCGCGCGCGGTGACCGCCGAGGCGATCAACGTGAGCGTCCGCGGGTCGATGGTCGCGCCGTCGCCGCGGGTGAGAGGCACCGTGGCGTTCTGCAGGGAGGAGACCCGGTGCCGCAGCCGGGACGGCAGGACCTGCTCCAGCTTCGCCAGTGCACGTACGGACGCCTCGTCCACGCCCTCGATGGCATGCCCGGCGCCGGCCCGCAGCCCCACCGCGATGGCCACCGCCTCCTCGTCGTCCAGCAGGAGAGGCGGCATGGCGGAGCCCGCGACCAGGCGGTAGCCGCCGATCGAACCGCGCGACGCCTCGACCGGATAGCCGAGGTCGCGGAGCCGGTCGACATCGCGGCGGATGGTGCGAGGGCTGACGTCCAGACGGCCGGCCAGCTCGCTGCCCGGCCACTCCCTCGGTGTCTGGAGGAGCGACAGCAGTTTCAGCAGTCGTGCCGGGGTGTCGGTCATGGGTACAGGATGCCCGTCAATCAGGTCACTGTCTGACCTGATTGACGTCTAGCTTCTTCCCATGACTTCTTCCGAATCCCCGCCGGTCACGGCAGCCGCCCGCACGGCTTCAGCAGGGCCGGCAACGTCGCAGGACCCGGCGGACCGGCGCCGCTGGTTCGCGCTCGCGATCGTGATGACCGCGGCCTTCATGGACCTGGTCGACGTCACGATCGTCAACATCGCCATCCCGAGCATCACGCGGGACACCGGCGCCTCGTTCACGTCGATCCAGTGGATCACCGCCGGATACGCACTGGCCTTCGCGGCCGGTCTGATCACGGGCGGCCGGCTCGGTGACATCCACGGCCGAAAGCGGCTCTTCCTCATAGGCATCGGGGGCTTCACGGTCGCCTCCGCCCTCTGCGGCTTCGCCGTGAACCCGGAGATGCTGGTCGCCTCGCGCATCCTCCAGGGCGGTATGGCCGCGCTGATGGTGCCGCAGGTGCTGTCGATCGTGCACGCCACCTTCCCGGCGCACGAGCGCGGCAAGGTCTTCGGCCTGTTCGGCGCGATCGTGGGACTCGGAGCGGTGTCCGGGCCACTGCTGGGCGCCCTGCTCACCGAGTGAGTGGCGGCCCATCTTCCTGATCAACCTGCCGGTCGGCATCGCCGGGCTGCTGCTCGGATGGAAGTTCATCAGCGAGTCCAGGGCACCCAGGGCACTGCGCCTGGACCTGACCGGTGTTGCCCTGGTGACCCTCGGCCTTCTCATGCTGCTCTACCCGCTGATCAGGGGGCGTGAGCTGGGCTGGCCGCTGTGGGGGCACGTGTCGATGGCCGCGAGCGTCCTGGTCTTCGCCGCACTCGTCGTCTTCGAGCGCCATAAGACGAGTCGGGACGGCTCGCCGCTCATCGAGCTGTCGCTGTTCCGGGTGAAGAGCTTCGCGGCGGGCACCGCCGTGCAGCTGACCTTCGGTATCGTCATGGGGATCTTCTTCCTGGTCTGGACGCTCTACATGCAGATCGGACTGGGCTGGAGCGCTCTGCGGGCCGGCCTGACCGGCATCCCGTTCTCGGTCGCCGTCTCGTGCGCCGCGGGCATCTCCGTACAGAAACTCGTGCCCCGCTTCGGCCGTAAGGTGCTGCAGGCCGGTGCGCTGCTGATGATCACCGGGCTGCTGCTCTACATCTGGGAGGCCGGGCAGTACGGACTGGACATCAGTCCCTGGCAGATGGCGCTGCCGCTGATGGTCATGGGCGCGGGCATGGGGCTGATCGTGGCTCCGCTGACGGATGCGGTGCTCTCCGGGGTGCCCAAGGAGCACTCCGGATCGGCGTCCGGGCTGATCAACACCGTGCAGCAGATGGGTACGGCCCTGGGGCTCGGCCTCGTCTCGGTCGTCTTCTTCGGCTCGATCAGCGACCTGCTGCCGCCTGAAGCGACGGGTCCGGCGTTCGTGGACGCCTTCCAGAACTCGCTGTGGTGGGTGGCGGGGGTGCTCGTGGTCATCTTCCTGGTGATGTTCGCCCTGCCCGCCAGGCCCCAGGTGCATCTGGAGGCCGGTGGGGGCGACACTGACCCCGGGCGGGCTCAGGGGGACGCGATCCTCAAGGAGCCCGAGCTGACGGGCCGGACCGGCTGATCCGCTGACGCACGGGCCGGACCGGCCGAGGGCACGGGCGCTGCGGCCCGTGCCCGGGGCCTTTCCGCACCGGGGCGCCACGGCTCCGGAACCCAGGGCCGGGCGGACCCTGTGAGCCGCGTACGGCGTCCGGGCGGGTCAGCAGATCCTGGTGCGGTCCTCCATGGCCAGGCGCGCGGTCTGCTCGTCGTCGTAGACCTCGCACATGTGGCGGCCGTCGGGCGTGGCCGTGTGCTCGACCTCCCACAGGCTGGTCTCGCTGCCGTCCAGGAGGAGGAAGGCGTGCTCGTAGAGCGTGAAACCGGCGTCACGTCCGTCGACGCGGTACTGGCGGCCGAAGACCTGGGTGATGTGGTGGGCGAAGGCCGTTCGGAGAAGACCGGCCGTACGGGCGCCCGGACGGTCGCCGTTCTCCGCGCGGCGCAGCACGCGGCGGGCGTGGTCCGCCGAATTGTCCCGGGCGTACGTACGGGGCAGGGGGGCCGGGGGGACGCTCATGAGCAGGGTGAGCGCCTCCAGGTCCTCCCGCAGGCTGTCGTCACCGAGCGCGGGGGTGTCCCGGAAGCTGCCGGCGAGGCGCGCGGCCGCGATCTGCGCGTCGCCCTCGTCGTCGTACAGCTCGTGGCGGAGAGGGGCCGGGAGCTCCCTGCCGCCGCCGTGCACCAGCTCCCACAGGGTGAGTGCGGTGCCGTCGGAGAGCAGATAGGTATGCCGGTAGGTCTCGCGGTGCAGGACGGAACTGTGGTGCGACGAGTGCAGCGAACTGCTGTGCGCCAGTGCCGTCCCGAGCCTGTCGACCGTGACGTCGGACAGTTCGAAGGAGTTGAGGGCGCATCGCAGGAGTCGCTCGAGGTGCTGCTCGGTTGTCTCGTACGGATCGCTCAAGGTGCTGTCTCCAGGCCGTCGCCGCGTGTTACCTGATGCGTGCATAACGTAGTCCCTGGGTCTGACATCGTGACCGGGGTTCGCAAAAAACGTACCGCGCACGCAGAAAGTTCCCGGCCTGTTCGAAACGGTCACGCACGAGGTTCCCGGCCCCTTCGGGGCGCGCCGTAGAGCTCGCCGTACGAAGGGAACGTACCTCCGGGGCCGTCGACTCCCCGGGCGGCCCTGGCGGCCTTCACGATGGCGCGGGTCAGGGCGTCCGCCCCCGCCGCCAGGATCTCGTTGAGCGCGGCGGTGGCCTCCGGGGGCAATGGCCGCCGGCCTGTGGAAAGTGCGAAGACGGTGTCCCCGTCGGTGAGCAGGTGTACCGGGCGGACGGCGCGCGCCAGCCCGTCGTGCGCCGTGCCCGCGAGCTTCTGCGCCTGGGGGCGGGTGAGGGCGGCATCGGTGGCGACGACGGCGATCGTGGTGTTGAAGACGCCACCTTCCTGCGGGCCGCCTCCCTGTTCCTCGCCCCCGGCCTCCCGCGCGCCCCGGAGCTCGGCCAGCCGCCGGCGTGCGGCTTCGTGCACGGCGGGCGCGGGGTGCGCGGGTGGCTCTCCCATGCCGTACTCGCCGTACAGCACCCCGGTCCGGGGATCGAGGACGGAACCCGCCGCGTTGACGACGGCCAGCGCGGCGACGGTGGTCCCGGAGGCCAGGCGCACGCTCGCCGTGCCGACCCCGCCCTTGATCTGCCCGGCCACCGCTCCCGTTCCTGCCCCCACCGTGCCCTCGGGGACCTGGGCGCCCGGCTCGGATGCGGCGGCGTCCTCCACGGCGGCGCGGCCGGTCGACGCGTCGGGGCGGGCCCGCCACGAGCCGCCCCGGCCCAGATCGAAGAGGCAGGCCGCCGGAACCACCGGCACCACCTGGGAGGGGTCCGGGCCGACCCGGACGCCGCGCCCCTGCTCCTCGAGCCAGGCCATCACACCCGCCGCGGCGTCGAGCCCGTACGCACTGCCGCCGGTCAGGACGACCGCGTCGATCCGCTGCACCAGATTGCGCGGATCGACGCGGTCGTCCT
>NZ_MAPV01000068.1 GCF_001700505.1 Streptomyces mutomycini | reverse complement strand
CCCGCGCCCGGACGGTCCCGGAGCGCGAGGGCCGGGCCGCCGCGCTCAACCGGCTCGGAGAGGCCCGCGCGGCCGCCGACACCCAGGCGGTGGCGCTGGCCCGGCCGACCGTCGCACCGGCGGCGGTGCTGGCCGCCGCCCGGGCCGTCCTGGACGAGGCGGCCGAGGAGGACGTGCCCCTCACCCTGGACTACGTGGCGCTCGTGGACCCCGCGGACTTCACCGAGGTCCCCGACGGCCGTGTCAGCGGCGAGGCGGTCCTCGCCGTCGCGGCGCGGGTGGGAGCCACCCGCCTGATCGACAACATCCCGCTGACCCTCGGAGCCCTCACATGACCGGCATACGGCTGGCCGCCCCCGCCCCCGGCTGGGCCATCGACGCGGACGTCGTCGTGGTCGGCTCCGGCGTGGCCGGTCTCACCACCGCACTGCGCTGTGCCGCGGCGGGTCTCGCGACCGTCGTCGTCACCAAGGCCCGCCTCGACGACGGCTCGACCCGCTGGGCGCAGGGCGGCATCGCCGCCGCGCTCGGCGAGGGCGACACCCCCGAGCAGCACCTAGACGACACCCTGGTCGCCGGGGCCGGCCTGTGCGACGAGACGGCGGTGCGCGCGCTGGTCACCGAGGGCCCCGACGCCGTGCGCAGGCTGATCGACACCGGCGCGCACTTCGACACCACCGACACCGGGGCGATCGCCCTGACCCGTGAGGGCGGCCACCACCGCCGCCGCATCGCGCACGCGGGGGGCGACGCGACGGGCGCCGAGATCTCCCGCGCGCTGGTCGAGGCGGTCCGCTCGGCCGCCCTGCGCACCATCGAGAACGCCTTGGTCCTGGACCTGATCACGGACGCCGAGGGCCGTACCGGGGGCGTCACCCTGCACGTCATGGGCGAGGGACAGCACGACGGCGTCGGCGCCGTCCACGCCCCGGCCGTGGTGCTCGCCACCGGTGGCATGGGCCAGGTCTTCTCCGCCACCACCAATCCGCCGGTCTCCACGGGCGACGGGGTGGCGCTCGCGCTGCGGGCGGGCGCGGAGGTGTCGGACCTGGAGTTCGTCCAATTCCATCCGACCGTCCTGTTTCTCGGCGCCGACTCCGAGGGCCAGCAGCCGCTGGTGTCCGAAGCGGTACGGGGCGAGGGCGCCCATCTCGTCGACGCCTCCGGGACCCGCTTCATGCTGGGGCAGCACGAGCTGGCCGAACTGGCGCCCCGCGACATCGTCGCCAAGGCCATCACCCGTCAGATGCACCTCCAGGGCACCGAGCACATGTACCTCGACGCACGCCACTTCGGCGCCGCGATGTGGGAGAGGCGCTTCCCGACGATCCTCGCCGCCTGCCGCGCGCACGGCATCGATCCCGTCAGCCGGCCGATCCCGGTGGCCCCCGCCGCGCACTACGCCTCGGGCGGCGTGCGTACGGACCTCCGGGGCCGTACGACGGTCCCCGGTCTGTACGCCTGCGGCGAGGTCGCCTGCACGGGCGTGCACGGAGCGAACCGGCTGGCGTCCAACTCCCTCCTGGAGGGACTGGTCTTCGCCGAGCGCATCGCCGCCGACATCGTGGGCGGGCCCGGGACCGCTTCCGGGACCGCCTCCCGGAGCACGCCCGCGGCGGCCCCGGGCGGAGACCGCACCGTCCCGCTGCTCACGGCGGAGTCCCGGACCTCGATCCAGCGGATCATGACCAGGGGCGCCGGGGTCATCCGTTCCGCCGACAGCCTCGCGGCCGCGGCCGGGGAGCTGGAGGCGCTCCAGCGTGCCGCGGCCGCCGCCGACGAGGACGGTCCGAAGGACGCCGTACCGGGGGTGGAGGCGTGGGAGGCCACGAACCTGCTCCTCGTGTCACGGGTGCTGGTCGCCGCCGCCCGTGAGCGCGAGGAGACCCGCGGCTGCCACTGGCGCGAGGACCACCCCGACCGTGACGACAACGACTGGCGCCGCCATCTCGTCGTCCGTATCGCCGCCGGCGAGCCGCCCGTCGTCCGCACGACGGACAGTGCCGCGTTCCCGCCCGTACGCCCCGCAGATCCGGCGGACCCCGCAGAGACAGCACTGTCCGCCAGCCTCCGCAACCACCCTGCCGACGCCCCCGAGGAGCCGTAACCGTGAGCACGCCCGAAGAGAATCCGCGCCCCACACCCGTGGACGTACCGCTGATCCACATCGGCGCACCCGCCGAGTCCGGGGGCGGCTGCGGCGACGGCTGCGGCTGCGGTGACGGTTACGACCCCGACGGCCTGGAGTGCGGTCTCGACCCCGCCCTGGCCCAGCTCCTGGCCGAGGCCGGACTGGACCCGGTCCAGGTCGAGGACATCGCCCACGTAGCGATCGAGGAGGACCTCGACGGAGGGGAGGACGTCACCACGGTGGCGACCGTCCCGGAACACTCCGTAGCCACCGGTGACTTCACCGCGCGTGAGGCCGGCGTCGTCGCGGGGCTGCGTGTCGCCGAGGCCGTCCTGTCCATCGTCTGCACCGACGAGTTCGAGGTGGAGCGCCACGTCGAGGACGGCGACCGCGTCGTGCCCGGACAGAAGCTGCTCACCGTCACCACCCGCACCCGCGACCTGCTCACCGGCGAGCGCAGCGCGCTCAACCTGCTCTGCAGGCTCTCCGGCATCGCGACCGCGACCCGCGCCTGGGCCGACGTGCTCGAAGGTACGAAGGCGAAGGTCCGCGACACCCGGAAGACCACACCGGGGCTGCGCGCGCTGGAAAAGTACGCGGTGCGCTGCGGCGGCGGCGTCAACCACCGCATGTCGCTCGTGGACGCGGCGCTGGTCAAGGACAACCACGTCATCGCGGCAGGTGGCGTCGCCGAGGCGTTCACGCGGGTCAGGAAGACGTTCCCGGCGCTCGCGATCGAGGTCGAGGTCGACACCCTGGAGCAGGTCAGCGAGGTGCTCGACGCGGGGGCCGACCTCATCCTGCTGGACAACTTCACCCCGTCGGCGACGGCTGAGGCGGTCGCCCTCGTCGGTGGCCGCGCGGTGCTGGAGTCCTCGGGACGGCTGTCCCTCGGCTCCGCCCGTGCCTATGCCGACGCCGGGGTCGACTACCTGGCCGTCGGCGCGCTCACGCACTCCTCGCCGATCCTCGACATCGGCCTGGACTTCCGCGACACCGCGGCGGAGACGTACGGGGCCGGCGCCTGATGCTGCTCACCATCGACGTCGGCAACTCCCACACCGTCCTCGGCCTGTTCGACGGCGAGGAGATCGTCGAGCACTGGCGGATCTCCACGGACGCCCGCCGCACCGCCGACGAGCTGGCCGTCCTCCTCCAGGGCCTGATGGGCATGCACCCGCTGCTCGGCGTCGAACTCGGCGACGGCATCGAGGGCATCGCCATCTGCTCGACCGTCCCCGCCGTCCTGCACGAGCTCCGTGAGGTCACCCGCCGCTACTACGGCGATGTCCCGGCGGTCCTGGTGGAGCCGGGCGTCAAGACCGGTGTGCCGGTCCTCACGGACAATCCGAAGGAGGTCGGCGCGGACCGCATCATCAACGCGGTCGCCGCCGTCGAGCTCTACGGCGGCCCCGCCATCGTCGTCGACCTCGGCACGGCCACGACCTTCGACGCGGTCTCCGCGCGCGGCGAGTACACGGGCGGGGTGATCGCGCCGGGCATCGAGATCTCCGTCGAGGCGCTCGGGGTGAAGGGCGCCCAGCTCCGCAAGATCGAGCTGGCGCGGCCCCGCAGTGTGATCGGCAAGAACACCGTCGAGGCCATGCAGTCCGGCATCGTGTACGGCTTCGCCGGCCAGATCGACGGTGTGGTCGAGCGCATGAAGAAGGAGCTGGCGGCAGACCCCGACGAGGTCACCGTCATCGCGACCGGCGGCCTTGCTCCGATGGTGTTGGGGGAGTCCTCCGTCATCGACGAGCACGAGCCCTGGCTGACGCTCATCGGGCTCCGCCTCGTCTACGAGCGCAACATCGCCCGGATGTAGACGCGCCTGCGGTCACCTGCGGTCACCTGCGGGAACGACTCGGCGGCGCGGCGTCCGACGGCGCGCCGCCGAGCGGTTAGTTAAGCGGATTTTGTCCATTTAGCACGTATTGTCGCGTCATGCCCACGCCCTACGGATCACGCGGCGGCATGGCGTTCAGCGCGGACGAGCTCCGGGTGCTCCGACGCGCTCTCGCCAACGCCCTCCACCCCACGCCCCTGCCGGAAGAGGATGTCCAGGACTGCCTGCGCCTGGCGGGCGCGGTGGACGAGGCGGCGAGCGAGGCGGGCCGGCTGTGCGCCTTCCTCCTCGCCGATCTCGCCCGCTACCGCGACGCGCTCCCCGGCTCGCTCAGTGGCTATCTGGAGCTCCTCCAGGACGCACTCGCGGCCGGCTATGACCCTCGCCCCGACGACCTGGCGGCCCTGCGCGCCCTGCGTGCCGGACCGGTCGCCGCGGCCCTGCTGGAACGCTGCCAGGTGCTTGCCGAGCGCTCGGTGCGGGCTCGTCTCGCGGGCCGCGCGGTGTCCGTCACGGCGCCCGCGCCGCGCAGTAGGCTGCTGGCCCTTCCCGGGGGCCTGTCGGCGGCCAAGGAGCCCGAGCCGAAGGCTCCGTCGAGGCCCGCCGTGCCGGCCCGCCCGGCCGCCCCGGGCGAACGCCCCATGCCCAAGCCGTCCGAGGTCTTCCCGCCCCGTCGCCGGCCCGCGCCCCCGCCGGAGGAGCGCGCCGTCTCCTGAGAGGGCCGGCGTGCTGGGGGTGCCCGGCAGTGGCCGGAATGCCGGGCTCGCTACCCTGGACGGCATGGACTACGTATCCGCGCTCGTTCCCCCCGTGGTGATGGCCGTCTTCTTCGTCGGCCTCGTCGTGACGATCATCAAGAGCCAGGGCGGCCCGAACAAGGCCAAGGAGGACGCCGCCGTGGACGCGGCGCTCGCCCGTGCCGAGTCGGCCAAGCAGGCTCCGCGGTCCGAGGGCGTCTGACCCGGACCAGCACGAAGGGCGCACGGCTCCTCCGGAGCTGTGCGCCCTTTTGCCGTCCCAGAATTATCCCATTCCGGACATATAGCACTAAGGTGACGCTATGCCTCGCCAATTGGGAGAGCTGGAAGACGCCGTGATGACACGGGTCTGGCAATGGAACCGTCCGGTCACCGTGCGGGAAGTTCTCGAGGATCTTCAGCAGGAACGGTCCATCGCCTATACGACCGTCATGACGGTAATGGACAATCTCCATCAGAAGGGCTGGGTGCGCCGGGAAGTGGACGGCCGGGCCTATCGATATACGGCGGTCTCCACTCGCGCCGCATACTCAGCCGCACTGATGAACGAAGCCTGGTCGCAGAGCGACAACCCGGCGGCAGCACTGGTCGCCTTCTTCGGCATGATGTCCGCGGAGCAGCGCGAGGCTCTCCGGGATGCGATGCGCGTCGTCTCGCCCACCTTCCCCGAACCGGCCGCGAGCCGTCCCGATGACGGGACCGCAGCCGATGAAGCACCGCCGGAGAGTGGGCGATAGCGTCGGGGGATGTCCTCAGAGCAGTCGCAAACCGAGCACCCTGCCGAGTCGCAAACCGGAGCCCATAGCCGGCCGGAAACCCGATCTCGCGCAGTTGTTCATACCGGCCCGTCGGTAAATAGGCCGGCCATCACCGTCCGCCGTGCCAGGACCAGCGATGTCGCGTCCGTCCGCGGACTCCTTGACGGCTACGTCTCCGAAGGCATCCTGCTCGACAAAGCGACGGTGACGCTTTACGAGGACATCCAGGAGTTCTGGGTGGCCGAGCGCGACGAGGACGCCCGTGTCATCGGGTGCGGCGCGCTCCACGTGATGTGGGAGGACCTCGCCGAAGTCCGTACTCTCGCCGTCGACCACAGCATCAAGGGCGCCGGAGTCGGACACCACGTCCTGGAGAAGCTCTTGCAGACCGCGCGCTGGCTCGGTGTCCGCCGGGTTTTCTGTCTCACGTTCGAAGTCGACTTCTTCGCCGCGCACGGCTTCACGGAGATCGGAGAGACGCCGGTCGACGGAGATGTCTACAGCGAGCTACTGCGTTCCTATGACGAGGGCGTCGCCGAGTTCCTGGGTCTCGAACGAGTGAAGCCGAACACCTTGGGCAACAGCCGGATGCTTCTGCACCTGTGAACGGCGGAAGTTGCCGGAACCCTATGTCCGAATCGCGCATGTTTCCCGTGCTCTTGTGCTCCCGAACCTCTCCCGGGGGTTTGTGTTTTCCGGGGAAAAGCGGTTTCCTTTCCGCGTACTCAATTTTTCGATGAAAGGAAATCCGGTGGCGCAGAAGGTTCAGGTCCTTCTTGTTGATGACCTCGACGGTGGCGAGGCCGACGAGACCGTGACGTTCGCTCTGGACGGCAAGACGTACGAGATCGACCTCACCACGGCCAACGCGGACAAGCTGCGTGGTCTTCTTGAGCCGTACGCCAAGAGTGGGCGTCGCACGGGCGGCCGCGCCGCCACGGGCCGTGGCAAGGGCCGCGCCGTTACGGGTGGCAACAAGGACACCGCCGAGATCCGTAGGTGGGCGCGCGAAAACGGCCACAACGTGAATGACCGCGGCCGCGTTCCCGCCGAGATCCGTGAGGCTTACGAGAAGGCCAACGGCTGACCTGTCGGCCGATGGGTCCACGGGTACGTCCTGGCGTGCGCCAGCCTGGCACGGTGGCATTCCGTCGCCGCCGCGTCCACGAGCCGTACGAGATCGGGAGCATCCCCGCCCCTGCTCCCGAGGCCACCGAGGGCCGGCAGTTGCCGGTCCACCTCCTGGCGCGGTCCGGGGGGCCGCAGCCAGAACGCGGCCCCCGGCGAGCCCACCCCTCCGCCCGGCGGTACCGGGGCCGTGATGTGCCCGCCGCTGCCGATGGCCGACAGGTCGAGGGTGATCCCGCCCCACTCCAGCCAGTCGAGCAGGCCGGGCAGCTCGTCAGCGGTGCCCGCGGCCACCAGCAGCAGCATCCGCTGACCCGACAGCGCCACCGGTCCGGTGCGTCCGATCCGGCGCAGCGCCGCGTGACCCGCGGCCGCCGGCAGCTCCAGCGCGTCGAAGCTCAGGCCGGTCGGTAACCCCACCGGCGCCGTGCCTGTCGTGGCCCAGCCGAGTTCGCGGGCGTACCACTGTGCGCGGTCGTCGGATTCCGTCGACGAGCGGGGAGGCGGGACGAGGGTGGCCATGTCCGATGAACAGCCGGACCGCCCCCGGGGTTACGCACCGTTCGTGATCGACTCCCCTGTGTGCCCGCTTCGGGGGCGTGCGGAGGCATCCGCAGGCGCGAAGTTGTTCGCCCGTAGCGGAGGAAACAGGGGTGCGCCGCATGGACTGTCAGTGAGTGCGGGTAAGACTTCCCTAGTGGGAAGGGGCGACACGCGGGAAAAAACGTCTCACGTTCGCCATCGGCGTACTGGCGAAAGGGCTATCTGCCTGGCCTGCGGGAACATCGTCTCGCACCATCGGGTTGGAGCAGTTGTCGGCGTTCGGGGCAGGAGGCCTTCGCGGGTGTCGGCAGTTGAAATGAGCGGTCCCCGCTTGCGGGACTAAGCTGCGGAAGGACAGGGAGGGGACCGACCCCTTACTGCCTGACCGCTCTGAGGAGCGATTAACGATGTTCGAGAGGTTCACCGACCGCGCGCGGCGGGTTGTCGTCCTGGCTCAGGAAGAAGCCCGGATGCTCAACCACAACTACATCGGCACCGAGCACATCCTCCTGGGCCTGATCCACGAGGGTGAGGGTGTCGCCGCTAAGGCCCTGGAGAGCCTCGGGATTTCGCTCGAGGCGGTCCGCCAGCAGGTGGAGGAGATCATCGGTCAGGGCCAGCAGGCCCCGTCCGGGCACATCCCCTTCACTCCCCGGGCCAAGAAGGTCCTGGAGCTGTCGCTCCGCGAGGCACTTCAGCTCGGCCACAACTACATCGGCACGGAGCACATCCTGCTCGGCCTGATCCGCGAGGGCGAGGGCGTCGCAGCCCAGGTCCTCGTGAAGCTGGGCGCCGACCTGAACCGGGTGCGGCAGCAGGTCATCCAGCTGCTCTCCGGGTACTCGGGAGGCAAGGAGGCGGCCACAGCGGGCGGCCCCGCGGAGGGCACGCCCTCCACTTCCCTGGTGCTCGACCAGTTCGGCCGGAACCTCACCCAGGCCGCTCGCGAATCCAAGCTCGACCCGGTCATCGGGCGCGAGAAGGAGATCGAGCGGGTCATGCAGGTGCTGTCCCGCCGTACGAAGAACAACCCGGTTCTCATCGGCGAGCCCGGCGTCGGCAAGACGGCGGTCGTCGAGGGCCTGGCCCAGGCCATCGTCAAGGGCGAGGTGCCCGAGACCCTCAAGGACAAGCACCTCTACACCCTGGACCTCGGCGCCCTGGTGGCGGGTTCCCGCTACCGAGGTGACTTCGAGGAGCGCCTGAAGAAGGTCCTCAAGGAGATCCGCACCCGCGGCGACATCATCCTGTTCATCGACGAGCTCCACACCCTGGTGGGTGCGGGCGCCGCCGAGGGCGCGATCGACGCGGCGAGCATCCTCAAGCCCATGCTGGCGCGAGGCGAGCTCCAGACCATCGGTGCCACGACGCTCGACGAGTACCGCAAGCACCTGGAGAAGGACGCCGCGCTCGAGCGCCGCTTCCAGCCCATCCAGGTCGCGGAGCCGACGCTGCCCCACACCATCGAGATCCTCAAGGGTCTGCGGGACCGTTACGAGGCCCACCACAGGGTCTCCATCACGGACGAGGCGCTGGTCCAGGCCGCCACCCTGGCCGACCGCTACATCTCGGACCGCTTCCTGCCGGACAAGGCGATCGACCTGATCGACGAGGCCGGCTCCCGGATGCGCATCCGCCGGATGACCGCGCCGCCGGACCTCCGCGAGTTCGACGAGAAGATCGCGGGCGTCCGTCGCGACAAGGAGTCGGCGATCGACTCCCAGGACTTCGAGAAGGCGGCTTCACTCCGCGACAAGGAGAAGCAGCTGCTGGCGGCGAAGGCCAAGCGGGAGAAGGAGTGGAAGGCCGGCGACATGGACGTCGTCGCCGAGGTCGACGGCGAGCTCATCGCGGAAGTCCTGGCCGTCTCCACCGGCATCCCGGTCTTCAAGCTGACCGAGGAGGAGTCCTCGCGTCTGCTGCGCATGGAGGACGAGCTCCACAAGCGCGTCATCGGTCAGAAGGACGCCATCAAGGCCCTCTCGCAGGCGATCCGCCGTACGCGAGCAGGTCTGAAGGACCCGAAGCGCCCCGGTGGCTCGTTCATCTTCGCCGGCCCGTCCGGTGTCGGTAAGACCGAGCTCTCGAAGACGCTCGCCGAATTCCTCTTCGGCGACGAGGACGCGCTGATCTCCCTCGACATGTCGGAGTTCAGCGAGAAGCACACGGTTTCCCGCCTCTTCGGTTCGCCCCCCGGTTACGTGGGTTACGAAGAGGGCGGCCAGCTCACCGAGAAGGTGCGCCGCAAGCCGTTCTCCGTCGTCCTCTTCGACGAGGTCGAGAAGGCCCACCCCGATATCTTCAATTCCCTTCTCCAGATCCTGGAGGACGGTCGTCTGACCGACTCCCAGGGCCGGGTCGTGGACTTCAAGAACACGGTCATCATCATGACGACCAACCTCGGGACCAGGGACATCTCCAAGGGCTTCAACCTGGGCTTCGCCGCCCAGGGCGACGTCAAGACGAACTACGAGCGGATGAAGGTCAAGGTCAACGAAGAGCTCAAGCAGCACTTCCGGCCCGAGTTCCTCAACCGTGTCGACGACACGGTCGTCTTCCACCAGCTCACCGAGGAAGACATCATCCAGATCGTCGACCTGATGGTCGACAAGGTGGACGAGCGCCTCAAGGACCGCGACATGGGCATCGAGCTCAGTGCCGATGCCAAGTCGCTCCTGGCGAAGAAGGGCTACGACCCCGTGATGGGCGCCCGGCCGCTGCGCCGGACGATCCAGCGCGAGATCGAGGACATCCTCTCCGAGAAGATCCTCTTCGGCGAGCTGCGTCCCGGTCACATCGTGGTCGTGGGCACCGAGGGCGAGGGTGACGAGAAGAAGTTCTCGTTCCGCGGCGAGGAGAAGTCGGCACTGCCCGACGTCCCGCCGATCGAGCAGGCAGCGGGCGGCGGCCCGAACCTGTCGAAGGATGCGTAGGGCGCGTAGCGCCTGAGCGTTGAAGGGGCTGCCCCGGACCGGTCACGGTCCGGGGCAGCCCCTTTCCCGTTCTCCCGGCCCGGGAGCGCACCCACGCGCGGGAGCGCACCCACGCGCTGGGACGGGTGGGGCGGGGGCTGGGCCGGGCGCCGGCTGCCGGTGGCGCCGGGCGCCCATGGCGTGCCCGGCCGGGCCGGGTCAACCATGGCGTGCGGGCCGTGCGGTCGCGGTATCGCGGCCGGGGCCGTGCCGAGCAGCAGGTTTCGTGTTGCCTCCCGGCCCGGTGCCGCAGCGACGGGACGGGACGCCCGCGGCCTCCGAGCCACCGAGAGGGATGCCCGGGCCTCACCGGGGCGAGCCCGCCCGGGTTCTCGACGGGGACAGCCGGGCCTGCGCGCGTCGAGTCGTGCTCGACCACGGCGGCCACAGGGTCACCGCCACCGGTTCACACCGCCCGATCGCCGCATCCGGGCATCGGTACGCCGAGGCGGATACCCCGCTGCCGAAGGTCCCGAAACGGACAGGCTTCCGGCCCACCACCGGTGACAAGGCGCACAGGCCCCCGGAGGCCAACTAGGCGCCTTAGGAGAAACGGGGATATCCGGCGCCGGGACCTTGTGCCCGCCCCGGGGGAGCCTTTCGGCGTTTGGGGCTATATGTCGGTAATGCTGGCCCGTGTCCAGTAAGGGTGCCTCTGGAGCAGGGGCTAAACCTGGTCCGTGAAGAATGCCGTCATGATCATCCGTCGCCCGCCGGGGCGGGTGCCGTGCTGAATTCCCGCCCCCTTCACTACGGCTTTTGTTCGTAGATGGGGGGTTTGAGTGTTGTCGGGGGTGCGGGTTACCAATGTGGAGCAAGCCCGGTCGAGCACCGGGTCCAGTCACCCCGGAGGTTCTCCCCGCATGTCGAAGCGCGTTACGTTCCAGCACTCCCGCCGCCCGTCCATGTCCCGCGTCAGTGGCGCCGTCGTGGCCGCAGGCCTGGGTGCGTCGATGGTGTTCGGTGCGGGCGCGGCGTTCGCGTCCGGCACGACGGGCACCGCGGACAACGCGGCCCTCGCCGGTGCGACCGCCGCCGACTCCGTCGCCCTGCAGGCGAACGCCCAGGGCAAGGCCGCCGAGAAGGCGAAGGCGGACAAGGCCGAGAAGGCCGAGGCCAAGAAGAAGGCGGCCGCCAAGAAGAAGGCAGCGGCCAAGAAGAAGGCCGCCTCGTGGGAGGCCCCGGTCAACCACTACGAGCTGAGTGCCACCTACGGCACCGGCGGCGACCGCTGGGCCAGCAAGCACTCCGGTCAGGACTTCGCGGTGCCGATCGGCACCAAGGTCGAGGCCGCGCACACCGGCCGGGTCGTCAAGGCCGGCCCGAACGGCGGCGGCGACGGTCCCGCGTACGGCAACGCCGTCGTGATCAAGCACGCCAACGGCAAGTACACGCAGTACGCGCACCTGTCCGAGATCGACGTCAAGGTCGGCGACCGGGTGAAGACGGGCGAGAAGATCGCCCTGTCCGGCAACACCGGAAACTCCAGCGGCCCGCACCTGCACTTCGAGATCCGGAACTCGCCCAACTACGGTTCCGCGCTCGACCCGGTGTCGTACCTGAAGTCCGTGCACGTCCACATCTGACGCGCATCCCGTAGCCGCTCGGGTCCTTCGTCCGGAACTGCCTGATCCGGACGAGGGGCACTAGGCGGCGGGCCCCGGGTCATGGGCCTTGGTCACCAGCTCGACGGCGACCTCGAGAGCAGCCGCGCGCTTCTCCTCGGGGTCGCCTTCGGCGTCCCTGAGGGCCATCATCCCGGCGTGCATCGTGAAGAGTGCGCTGAAGCACCGCACCTGGTCGGTGAGGGCGGCGTCGGGCTCCTTGATCAGGTCGACCAGGGCGATGACCCGGTGCTTCATGGTGTGGCCGATGCTCAGCTCGCGCACCGTCGCCTGGTTCTCCTGCATGAACACGAAGAGCGGCGCGGCGGCCCTGAGCGCCTCGCTGTAACGGACCAGGATCTCCTTCTTCGTCTCCAGGGTCCGCGGCTGACCCTTGCCCCACTCCAGGATCTCCTCGACGGGCCGGTTCAGGTCCTCGAAGATGCTGCTGAGGATGTCTTCCTTGGTCTTGAAGTGGTAGTACAGCGCCGCCTTGGTGACCCGCAGCTGCTCGGCGATCTCGCGGAGCGAGGTCTTCTCGTACCCCTGCTCGACGAAGAGCTCCAGGGCGACGTCCTGAATGCGCTGGCGGGTGTTGCCCCGGCGCGGCTGCGGCGTGCTGCCCATGCGACTCTCCCAAGAACTTACTTGACGCCCGGCTAGTACGGGTCTATGTTCCCCCAGTGTAGCCAGCTAGCCGGGCGGCAAGTAAGTGCCGGGTCGGTGGCAGACCAGGCATTCAGGGGATCAGGGGAGCACGGCATGACGGAACTGAAGAGGGCGGTGGCCACGCCGGCCGGGCCACGGGTGCGCAGCATCAGGGTGGTGGTTCTCGCCCTGATGATCACGATGCTGCTGGCCATGCTCGACAACCTCATCGTCGGCACCGCCATGCCGACGATCGTCGGCGATCTGGGAGGCATGGAACACCTGTCCTGGGTGGTGACGGCCTACACGCTCGCGACTGCGGCCTCCACCCCCATCTGGGGCAAGCTCGGCGACCTCTACGGGCGCAAGGGCATCTTCCTCACGTCCATCGTGATCTTCCTGATCGGCTCGGTGCTGAGCGGGATGGCCCAGGACATGAGCCAGCTGATCGGGTTCCGCGCGGTCCAGGGACTCGGCGCGGGCGGTCTGATGGTCGGCGTCATGGCGATCCTCGGTGACCTCGTGCCGCCACGGGAGCGCGGGAAGTACCAGGGCATGATGGCCGGCGTCATGGCGGTCGCCATGATCGGCGGACCGCTGGTCGGCGGAGCGATCACCGACCACCTGGGCTGGCGCTGGAGCTTCTACATCAATCTCCCGCTGGGCGCGGTCGCGCTCGCCATGGTGACCGTGGTGCTGCACCTGCCCCGCAAGGAGCGGTCGAAGGCCAAGGTCGACTACCTGGGCGCCGCGCTCCTCACCGTGGGCATCACCGCGATCGTGCTGGTCACCACCTGGGGCGGTACGGAGTACGCCTGGGGCTCGACCGTGATCATGGAGCTCATCGCGCTCGGTGCGGCCTCCCTCGTCGGTTTCCTCTTCGTCGAGACGAAGGCCGCCGAACCGATCATGCCGCTGCACATCTTCCGCAACCTGAACTTCAGCCTCATGTCCGTGATCGGCTTCATGGTCGGCTTCGTGATGTTCGGAGCGGTGCTCTTCCTCCCGCTGTACCAGCAGTCGGTCCAGGGCGAGTCCGCGACCAACTCCGGCCTGCTGCTCCTGCCCATGCTGCTCTCGATGATGATCGTCTCGCTCGTCGCGGGCCGGATCACCACGAGCACCGGCAAGTACAAGATCTTCCCGATCGTGGGCAGCATCCTGATGGTCACGGGGCTGTTCCTGCTGGCCACCATGGACACCGGCACCACGCGCTTCACCTCCGGCGTCTACATGGCGGTGCTCGGGGCGGGCATGGGCTTCCTGATGCAGATCACCATGCTCGTCGCCCAGAACAGCGTCGAGCTCAAGGACATGGGCGTCGCCTCGTCCGCGACCACCCTCTTCCGCACGCTCGGCAGCTCCTTCGGAGTCGCGATCATGGGCGCACTGTTCACCGGACGGGTGCAGGACGAGATGGCGGCACACGGCGGCGGCGGAGCGACACAGGAGTCCGCGCAGCTGAGTGCCACGAGCCTGGCGAAGCTGCCCGACACGGTCCGTGAGGCCTACGAGTACGCCGTGGCATCGGGGACGCACATCGCCTTCCTGGTGGGCGGCTCGGTGGCGGTGGTGGCCCTGATCGCGGCGCTGTTCGTCAAGGAGGTCCCGCTGCGCGGCGCGGCGAAGCCGGAGGCGTCCTCGGACGGCGGCGGCGCGGCCCCCGCCCCGGCGGGTGCGAAGAAGCAGACCGTCTGAACCGCGGCAGGCGCGGGTGGGCCCCGGAGACAGGACGACGTCTCCGGGGCCCACCCTCTGCTTCAGTCCGTTGCCGTCTGGCGCAGGACGGGGAAGCTTCCGGTGTTCGTCGGCGCGTGCTCGGGCAGCCACAGCACGGCCACGGCCCCGCCCGTGCCCCCGCCGAAGTCGCCGACGGGCCCCGCGTTGCGGAACGTCAGCCTGGCTCCCAGGACCCGCGCCTGCCCCGCGGCGATCGTCAGCCCAAGACCGTGACCGCGCCCGGACCGGTCGCTGCTTCCCGTACGGAAGCGGCTCGGTCCCTCCCGCAGGAGCGCCTCGGGGAAACCGGGCCCGTGATCGCGGACCCGCACCACCCGGCCCTCGACCGTGACCTCGACCGGTCCGGCTCCGTGCTTGGCGGCGTTGCCGAGCAGATTGCCCAGGACGCGCTCCAGCCGCCGCGGATCGGTGGACACCCAGGACTCGTGCACCACCCGCACCGTGATCTCCGGATCCAGCCGCCGGATCCGCCGGCTCACGAATTCGCCGAGCTGCAGCTCCTGCAGCTCGGCCCGTTCCGAGGCGCTGTCCAGCCTGGCCACCTCCAGGACGTCCTCGACCAGGGTCCGCATCGCCTGGGCCCGGTCCCGTACGAGCTCCGTGGGCCGGCCAGGGGGCAGCAGTTCGGCCGCGGTGAGCAGGCCGGTCACCGGGGTGCGCAGTTCATGGGCGATGTCGGCTGTGACCCGGCGCTCCGCCTCGATCCGCTCGTTCAGCGCGTCGGTGAGCGCGTCCACGGCCCGGGCCAGCTCGTCGGTCTCGTCCCGCACGACTCCGCCGACGGCCTCCCGTACGCGTACCTCCGTGTTGCCCTGAGCGACCTTGCCGGCCGCAGCCGCCGCCTTGCGCAGCCTCCGGGACAGCTGGCCGCCGATGAGGACGCCCAGCGCGCAGCCGCCGAAGACGACCGAGACCGAGCCGATGACCAGGGCCCGGTCGAGGTCGCCCATGATCGTGGTGCTGCGGTCGGCGAAGCGGGTGTGCAGGGACAGGACGTCGCCGTTGGCGAGCGGGACGGCCGCCCAGACGTCGGGCACCCCGTCCGCGTACTCGTCGACATGGGTGGCGCGCCGGTTCTCCCGGGTCTGTTCGCGCAGGCTCGCGGGCAGCGACGGGTCGTTGATCTTGGCGCCGAACTTCGGCGACGGTTTCTGCGTGTTCGTCGCCTCGTACAGCCGCTGGGCGAACAGCAGCCGCTCCAGCTGCACCTCACGCGCGTTCTCCAGCATCGAGACGCGGGCCGCGTTGTGGACGACGAGGCTCAGCGCCAGGGCGATGAGCGCGCCGACGGCGGCGATCGCGATGCTGATCTTCCAGCGGACCCCTGTCCGCAGGGCCAGCCGCCTCATGCGCGCAGCTTGTAGCCGAAGCCGCGGACCGTCTCGATCCGGTCCTGCCCGATCTTGGTGCGCAGCCGCTGCACATGGACGTCGACCACACGGGTGTCCCCGCCCCAGCCGTAGTCCCAGACCCGCTCCAGGAGCCTGTCCCGGGAGAGCACCGTGCCGGGCGCTGCGGAGAATTCGAGCAGCAGCCGCATCTCCGTCGGGGTCAGACCCACGTGCGCACCTCCCCGGCTCACCTCCATGCCCTCGGTGTCGATCTCCACGTCGCCGAAGACCAGTACGCCGCTCGTCCCGTCCGGGTCCCCGCCGGCCCCGGCGGGTGCTCCGCCCGCACCCGCGGCGTGGCCGAAGCGTCGCAGCACGGCGCGGATGCGGGCGACGAGCACCGCACCGTCGAACGGTTTGGTGACGTAGTCGTCGGCCCCGGCCTCCAGGCCGAGGACCACGTCGATCGCGTCGGCCCGCGCCGACAGCATGATCACGGGAACGGTCGACTCGTCGCGGATGCGCCGGCACAGGCTGACCCCGTCCAGTCCCGGCACCATGACGTCCAGCAGCGCGATGTCCGGACGGTCCGTCCGGAACGCCTCCAGGCCCAGCAGACCGTCGGGCACCGCGGTGACCGTGAAGCCGACCCGCTCCAGCGCGAGCTGTGTGGCCTCACGGATGACGTCGTCGTCCTCGACGAAGAGGACATGGGTCTCGGCCATGCGAGCGGCTCTCAGTTCTGCGTCGTCTGCGGTGCGGGGAGGGCGCCCTCCCCGCTGCCGACGGCCCGGTTGAAGACGTTGTGCACCCGGTCGGTCTCGGAGAACCGGTCGGCGGTCCAGTGGTAGGTGACGACGTCCTCTCCCGAGGGGTAGGCGACCGAGTCCTTCGACCCGTACACCTGCGTCGTCACCACCAGATCACCGCGGTCGATGGTGCCGTAGACCGCGGGCACCTCGGCGGCGAAGACGTTCCCGTACGAACCGTCGGCGCGCCGTTGGTACACGTACGTGCCGACGCCGACCGAATCGTCGCAGGTCATCACGTTGACCACGACGTCGGTGGCCGCACCGTCGGTGAGTGTCCCGTAGGAGGTGTCGACCGGGTACTCGTCACCGGCGCAGGGTTTCAGGTCGTCCTTGAGCTGCCGGCTCACCTCCGGGTCGCCCCTGACGAGCGCCACGGCGTCGACCCGCGGAGCGGGCTTCGCCGTCCCGGTGGCGACAGCGTTCGACGGCGCCGCCCTGGCGGCCTCCTGGGTGCCGGCCGGGCCCTCGTCACGTGTGCCCGTGCCACCGGCGGAACACCCGGCGCAGAACAGCCCGACGGCGGCGAGCCCGGCCACCGCGGTGCCACCCGCCGCCATGCCGGCCCGGAGTCTCCCGAGGCCCGCCGTCGTGCCCCCGCTGCTGCCCTTCAGGCCGCGCACCGCTCTTGCCCCCGCTCGTCGTGACGCCCGTTCCGCTGCGAAGGAATCCGCGCGAGCGTCTCCTCGGCCTCACGGCTCCGGGCCGCACGGTCCTCCAGCTCCTGGCGCAGTCGTGCCAGGGCGCGGTGCAGCGTGCTCTTCACCGTACCGGCGGACATACCGAGCGCCGCGGCCGTCTCCTCCGTGCTCATCTGCTCCCAGTGTCGCAGCACGACGACGCTGCGCTGCTTCGGAGCCAGGACCCCGAGGACGTCCATGAGCAGGGCGCGGTCGGCGCGCTGCTCGGCGCCGTCGTCGACGCTCGCGTCGGGGAGCTGCTCGGTGGGGACCTCGTCGAGCTTGCGGGCCCGCCACCACTCCGTACGCGTGTTGATCATGACGCGGCGCAGATAGGCGTCGGCGAGCGACTTGTCGGCGATGCCGTCCCAGCGGCCGAGGGTGCGTACGAGAGCGGTCTGCAGAAGGTCCTGCGCGTCCACGGGGTTGGGTACGAGCCGACGGGCGCTGCGCAGCAGCGCGTCCTGCCGGGTCCGTACGTACTCCTCGAAGCCGAGCACCTCGCCCTGCGCCATTACAACCGCCTCCGTCCCCGTGGGTCCCCGTGTACCGCCGTCGGCCGGGTGGTCCCGTTGCCGACGTCCGGTGACGTTACGGAGGCGTTGTCACGAGGCTGTGCGGAGCAGCCGTACACGGACGCACGGCTGTCCATCGGTTGTGTAACAGCCGTGGGCAGCCGTGCGTCCGCGCGGGTCAGGTCAGGGGCAGCCGGTACCGGCCGTTGGCCAGGGGCTCGACCAGGCCGTCGGCCACGAGCCCGTCCAGGGCGCGCGCCCGCTGCACGGGCTCCTCCCACACCGAGTCCAGCGCGGACTGCGGCACCGGCGTGACCGCGTCACGCAGCACCGCGAGCAGCCGGCCCCGCACCTGCCGGTCGGTGCCGGCGTAGGTCTGGCCGCGGCGTGGCGGGCCCTGGTGGGCGGGCTTCCCGGCCAGCCGCCAGGCGCACTGCTCGGCGATCGGGCAGCGGGTGCAGTCCTCGCCCTTCGCGGTGCACACGAGTGCGCCGAGTTCCATCGTGGCAGCCGCCCAGCTGGCGGCGCGGCCCTCCTCCTCGGGGAGCAGGGCGCGGGCGAGCTTGCGCTCGGCCGCGGTGGTCGCGTTCGGCGGGTACTGGATACCGGTGGCGGCCCTCGCGAACACCCTGCGGACGTTCGTGTCCAGCACCGCGTGACGCTGCCCGTACGCGAACGAGGCCACGGCCGCGGCCGTGTACTCCCCGATCCCGGGCAGCGCGAGCAACTGGCCGTGCTCGCTGGGCACGTCGCCGCCGTGGCGTTCCGCTATTGCCTGCGCCGCCCCGTGCAGCCGCAGCGCGCGCCGCGGGTAGCCGAGCCGGCCCCAGGCGCGGACGGCTTCGCCCGGGGCGTCGGCGGCCAGGTCGGCGGGGCGCGGCCACCGGGCCATCCACTGTTCGTAGACCGGGAGCACTCGGTTCACCGGGGTCTGCTGGAGCATGAACTCGCTCACCATGACACCCCAGGCGCCCGCTTCGGGGCGGCGCCAGGGCAGATCGCGGGCGTGCTGCTCGAACCACCCGATGACGGGGGTGTGAAGGGAGGCGGGGGGCGTCTGAGTCGAAGTCGTTGCAGTCATCGCCCGACGATCCTGACACGAAAGCCTGGATGTCGGGCACGGCTCCGGGGGTGTCGGCCCATGTGAGGGCTCAGCGGGTGATAAAGCCACCCGTTCTGTCCCTTCGTTCGGAGCGGACGATGCCCGAGCCGGTGCAAAGTGGCTGGAAGTGCCCGTGAAGGACCGCCGCATGATGATGATCCGGAAAACTTGTCGATCAGAGCGGCGGTCAGTGGCCGGAGTTGGGCAGGAACTCTCGTACAGTTCGGTGCGTGGGTTCTATGCGCAATCCGGTCGGGCCGCTTCCCTCCAGCATCTACTGGCGTCGGAGAGCAGTAGCGGTTCTCGTGATCGCGCTGCTCGCGGCGCTGGTCGCGTGGGCCGTCACCTCGGGCGGCAGCGGCGGCGGTCAGGACGACGGTAAGCCGGGGGACTCCGATCCCGCCCCCTCCATCACCCCCGGTCCTTCGAGTTCCGGCCCGGTCGCCGGCCAACCGCCGGGCGGCCGCGACGAGTCGGAGGGTTCCGGCACGGGCACGGGTGGTGGCTCAGGGGAGGACGCCGGGGGTACCGCAGCGGGCGGCCCGTCCGGGTCGGCCGGGCCTGACACCGCTGGAGCGGGCGGCTCCGCGTCGGAGGGTACGAGCGCGGGCACCACCGGCCAAGGCCAGGGCGGCCAGCAGGTGCCGGCAGGCTCGTCGCTCCCCGACTGCACCCCCGCCGCCCTGCGGTTGAGCCTGAAGACGGACAACAGCTACGGGCCCGACGACAAGCCGACGTTCCGCCTGAGCGCCAGGAACACCTCTGCGGCCGACTGCAAGGCCGACTTCGGCCCGAAGAACGCGGTGCTCACGATCACCGAGGCCGGCGAGGACGACGAGAAGGTGTGGTCCACCAAGGACTGCCCGAAGACCGGCGCCCTCTTCCTGAGGGTCCCGGCGGGAGCGACGGTCGTCCACACCGTGAAGTGGGACCGCAAGGGAAGCGCGCCCCGGTGCGCGACACCGCCCGTCCGGTCCGCGGGCCCGGGGACGTATCTGCTTGAGGCCGAGGTGCCGGGCGAGACCGTCCAGCGCGCCTCGTTCGTGCTGGCCAAGGACTGACGACTCCGCGGGGCTCGCCGGGCCCCTCCGGGAAAAGGGCCCTGCGGCCGGGCCCGGCCTCCGCCGCACGGAGGCGGCGCGCACCAGCTGTTCCCTCCGGCCGGCCGCCGGGAAAGGACGTCCGAGGGCAGTCCCTCAGACGTACCTCTCCAGGATCGACGACTCCGCCAGCCGCGAGAGCCCTTCCCGCACGCTCCGGGCCCGTGCCTCGCCGACCCCGTCCACGGCCTGGAGGTCGTCCACGCTCGCGGCGAGCAGCTTCTGCAGGCCGCCGAAGTGCTCCACCAGCCGCTCGATGATCGTCCCGGGCAGTCGCGGCACCTTCGCGAGCAGCCGGAAACCGCGCGGCGAAACCGCCGAGTCCAGTGTCTCGGGCGAGCCGCTGTAGCCCAGTGCCCGTGCCACCACGGGAAGTTCGAGCAGCTCGGTGTGGGTGAGCGTGTCGAGCTCGGCCAGTGCCTCGGCGACCGTACGGGACCGCTTCGCGGTCGGCTCGGGCACGTAGTCGCGCACGACCAGCTCCCGCTCGGGCTCCACGCCGGCGATCAGCTCGTCCAGCTGGAGTGCCAGGAGCCGTCCGTCGGTGCCCAGCTCCACCACGTACTCGGCGATCTCGGTCGCGATCCGGCGCACCATCTCCAGCCGCTGCGAGACGGCCGTCACGTCCCGGACCGTCACCAGGTCCTCGATCTCCAGCGCGGAGAGGGTCCCGGCGACCTCGTCCAGCCTGAGCTTGTAGCGCTCCAGGGTGGCGAGCGCCTGATTGGCCCGCGACAGGATCGCGGAGGACTCCTCCAGGACCCGGCGCTCCCCGTCCACGTACACCGCGATCAGGCGCATCGACTGCGAGACCGACACCACCGGGAAGCCGCACGCCTTGGAGACCCGGTCCGCCGTCCGGTGACGGGTGCCCGTCTCCTCGGTGGGGATGGAGGCGTCCGGGACCAGCTGGACACCGGCCCGGAGGATCTTGGTCATGTCCTTGTCGAGGATCATCGCGCCGTCCAGCTTGCACAGTTCGCGCAGGCGCGTCGCGGCGAACTCCACGTCCAGCACGAATCCGCCGGTACACATCGACTCGACGGTCTTGTCCATGCCGAGGACGATCAGCCCGCCGGTGTTGCCGCGAAGGATGCGCTCCAGCCCGTCGCGGAGGGCCGTTCCGGGCGCGACCGCGCTCAACGAGGCGCGCATCAGCGCCTCGTTACCCGTGCCTTGGCCGGACTTTCCGGGCGATGCTGCCCGGTCGTTGGCTGCCACTGCACTCCTCCGGTCACAGGTTTGCGATGCCCTTGCGTCCCTCATACCGTTCGTACGGGCGGGCGAGACCAGGGCAAAGTCTACCGGCGCGCGCCGTCCTCCTGTGGTCCGTCCGGCCGAGACCGCCGGGGGAGGACTCTCAGGGCGTCACCCATGTCGGCCACTTCCGTGACCTTCATGCCTGCCGGGACCAGGCCCGGGTCCCTCGGGACCAGGGCGTGCTTGAACCCGAGACGGTACGCCTCCGCCAGCCTGCGCTGGACCCCCGTCACCCTTCTGACCTCCCCGGCGAGGCCCACCTCACCGATCGCGACCAGGTTCTTCGGCAGTGGTGTGTCGCTGGCCGCACTGGCCAGCGCGAGAGCGATCGCGAGGTCCGCGGCCGGTTCCGTGAGCTTCACGCCGCCCACCGTCGCACTGTAGATGTCCCGTTTTCCGAGCGCGCTGATCCGGCCCCGCTGCTCCAGAACCGCCAGCATCATCGAGACCCGGGAGGTCTCCAGGCCCGAGGTGGTGCGCCGGGGCGAGGGGATCTGTGAATCGACGGTCAGGGCCTGCACCTCGGCGACGAGGGGGCGCTTGCCCTCCAGGGTGACCGTCAGGCAGGTGCCGGGGACGGGCTCGTCGCGGCGGGTGAGGAAGAGCCCCGAGGGGTCGGCGAGGCCGGTGATGCCCTCGTCGTGCAGCTCGAAGCAGCCGACCTCGTCCGTGGCGCCGTACCGGTTCTTGACACCCCGCACGAGGCGGAGGCGCGCGTGCCGGTCGCCCTCGAAGGACAGCACCACGTCGACGAGGTGCTCCAGGAGCCTCGGCCCCGCGATCGCGCCGTCCTTGGTCACATGGCCCACCAGGAGCGTCGACATGCCGCGCTCCTTCGAGGCCCTGATGAGCGCCCCCGCGACCTCGCGGACCTGCGCCATGCCGCCGGGCGCGCCGTCGATCTCCGGAGAGGCGACGGTCTGCACGGAGTCGAGGACGAGGAGGGACGGCTTGACCGCGTCCAGATGCCCCAGGACCGCCGAGAGGTCGGTCTCGGCGGCCAGATACAGGTGGTCGTTGATCGCCCGGATCCGGTCGGCCCGCATCCGCACCTGGCTGGCGGACTCCTCGGCCGTGACGTAGAGGGTGCGGTGGTCTTCGCTCGCGGCCTTGGCCGCCACGTCCAGCAGGAGCGTCGACTTGCCCACGCCCGGCTCGCCCGCGAACAGCACGACGGCCCCCGGGACGAGCCCTCCGCCGAGGACCCGGTCGAGCTCGCCGACCCCGGTCGAGCGCGCGGTCGCCTGCCGGCTGTCGACCTGGCCGATCGGCAGGGCGGCGGTGGAGACCCGGCCCGCGGCCGTCGTACGGATCGCGGGGGCGCCGCCGAACTCCTCGACCGTCCCCCACGCCTGGCACTCCGGGCAGCGGCCCAGCCATTTGGCGGTCGTCCAGCCGCATTCGGTGCAGCGGTAGGACGGCCTGTCCTTCGCGGATTTCGTACGGGCAGCCATGGCGTCACCGTATAGGTGAGGTCTGACAGCACCGGCCGCGGGGACGGGAGCCGAACGTGTGCCCGATGTGGTAATTCCTGCGGAATCCGGGATTCCTGTCCCCTTTCGAGTGGGACTGTCACCCGTAAGGATTAAATGTCGCAAAGTGCTGTCAGGATTCCGCCCGCAACTGCTTACGGTCGCCAGGTGACGAGCAGCAGGCTGGAGACCCACACGCACACCACCGGCGCACACCGGGCGCACCGTCGCGAGGCCCGCCCGTCGGCGCAGCGGTCGCCCGCACGTTACGAGCCTTACCTCGACGGCCTGTTCACCTACTGTCTCTCCGTGCTCTGTGACCACGAGGCGGCCACCGAGGCGCTCGGCTCGGTCCTGGCGATCGCCGAACGGCAGGACGGACGGTGCCCCGCGGCCGAGGAGGAACGTAAATCCTGGCTGTACGCCCTGGCCAGATGGGCGTGCCTGCGGGCGCTCACCGAGCAGCGGCGGGGCCGGCAGGCGCACCGGCGTCCGACCGCCAGGCGCGAGGGCGCCCGCGCGGCCGGAACCCGGGGCGCCCACGGCACTCCGGAGGAGGCCGTCGAACCCGGCGGCCCCACGGAGTCCCCGGTGGCCGAGGCGCGCCGCCGCGAGCTCGCGCAGCTGGCCTGGCCCGAGGCTGCGGGCACCACCCCCGAGCAGCGCGAGGCGATCGAGCTCGCCGTGCGCCACGGACTCTCCCCCCGCGCCGTCGCCGCCGTCCTCGGTCTCGACCCCGGCAGCACCCGGGAGCTCCTGGCCGGGGCGGTCTGCGAGGTGGAGCGCACCTGCGCCGCCCTCGCCGTCATGGAGGCGGGGGACTGCCCCGCCGTCGCGCGGCTGAGCGGCGCCCGTCAGGTGCTGCTCTCCTCGACCCTGCGCCGTGAGCTGGTCCGCCACGTCGACGACTGCCCACGCTGCCGCCGCGCCGCCGAGCAGGCCGGCGCGGCCGGCCCATGGCCCGGCGCGACCGTCACCCCGGTCGCCGCTCTCCGTATCGTCGAGGCACCGCGCCCCTCGGTGCACGTCGCCCTGACGCACGCCCGGAGGTCCCGGGCCGGTGCCCCGCGCTTCGGCCGGACCGGCTTCCCGCTGGACCCCAAGGACCATGCCGCGCGCAGGGACCGGCTGCGCGCCCGGGTCGTGACGACGACGGTCGTGGCAACGGTCGTCGCCGCCCCCGTGATCGCCCTGTGGGCCGCCTACCGGGGTGCGCCGCTGACCGGCGAGGGCCGCGACACCGCGGTCACCGCGACGGACGTGGACGGGGAGCCGGGCGACGACGGCGCGTACGACCACTACGAGAACGCGGGCAACGCCAGCCCCGGCGGGAACGGCGGTTTCACGGACGGCGCCCGGAGCCCGGACATCACGGCCGAGGTCGTCAGCATCGGTGCCGGCCCGGGCGGAGAGGGTTCGCTCGCGGTCTCGGCCCGCTCCTCGGGCGGCCGTACGACGATCACCCTGACCACGAGCGGCGACGAAGCCGTCGCCTGGTCGGCCCGGACGGACGTCCCGTGGCTGCGCCTCAGCCGTACGTCCGGAACGGTCGCACCCGGCCGGAGCGTCACCTTCTACGTGTTCGTGGACCGCGGTGCCCGAGGGGGTGAACAGGACGCGGGCGCTCCAGGGGCCCCTCGGCTCGGCACCGCGGTCCACGAAC